>NZ_JBJGEJ010000019.1:0-80666 GCF_045062345.1 Pseudomonas sp. 2024-210
CTGAATTTTTGCTCAGCGGCAATAAGGCCGCCGTACCACTTTGAGGTTTGCAGGCGGTACTCGGCCAGGCAGTTTCTGTGTCGCAACAGGAGGGTGGGTACATCGGGCTGGATGCTGTCAGTCATTGGACTGTTCCTGTTGCAGGTGGGCAGTAAAACGCGCGTGGTCGAAGTTCAGGGCGGAGCCGGTGGCGGCCAGATAGGACTCTACTTTTTGGCGAAGGACGCTTTCAGCGGTGGCGTTGTAGAGCAAGGGAGCTGTTTCTTTCAGGAGGCACATCAGGTTGTCGATCACGCTGCTTGAATCCTGTTCCACGAGTGCGCAAAGCAGGTCTTCAGGCACCTGCCACCAAGGAAAATCCTGTGCCGGGCGATTTGCACCCTGACCCACGGCCACGGGCTGGCCGTTGACCCAGTAGCGGTCAAACACGGGCAGTACATCTGAGGTGGTTGCGCCGAGTTGCTGGAGGACGGTGAGGAAATACCGGCCATCCCAAAAGCGGAAAAAAACGGCGTCGGACGGCGCCGTAAATACTTGAGTCAGACCGCGCAGGTGCTCCGCAATCAGTTCGGGCGGGGCGCTGGAAATGGCCAGCCAGCCCCAGTCTTGCGCGTCGGTGTGTGCCGCCCAATTGAGAAACGCTTCAGTGCCGGTCAGGCACAGCAACCAGGGCATCACGGGTAACCAGTCGGCGTAGGGCGTGTTGGCCCACAAGGGCACGGCGGGTTGAGACTCATGTTGGCGCCATGCCGCCAGCGGTTGGGCTGTACTGGTGGAGCTGATGACGGCGTAGAGGAGCTCGCCGGGCCGTAACGGAGTTTTGGCCAGCCACTGCTGGGGGGTGATTGCATCAGATGTCACAAACACCTCCTTTGCAGCGCTCGCACTCTTCGCAAAAAGGCGCACTGCGCGACAGGCTGTCGATTTGATTGGGGGTCAGCAGGGCTGCGATCAGGGGCGCAAGCCCTGATGTGCTGGCGGGTAAGGCCGGTGTGCCCGAAGCAGGGGCGCCGCCGGGCAGGATCGGCGAGCTGGCATAGATGCCCGCTGCATTGATGATCACGTGCTGACCGCCGGCCATCAGGCTCAGGCCGGCACCTGCGGCGAGGGTCAGGCTGGCCCCGGCCTTGAGGTGAACTTCTTGCCCGGCTTCAACGGTCATGACCTGACCCACTCGGGTATGACTGCTGACAGCCACCTCTCGATGGTCGTTGGCCAGCAGTTGCACTTTTCGGTCGGCACTGACCGTGCGCTGGTCTTCGGCCATCAGCACGCTGGTACGGTCTCGCGTGATGAGTTCGTTGCGTGCGCCATCGACTTGCAAGTGACTGTCGTTTTTGATGTGCTGTTCAAGGTCGCGTTGGGCGTGCAGGTAGATCACTTCGGCGCCTTTGCGGTCTTCGATATGCAGCTCGTTGTAACCGCCACCGCCCGGTGTACTGCGGCTGCGCAGCACGCTGCGAGTTTTGTTCGCAGGCAATGGCCAGGGTGTGGGGTTGAGACTGTTTGGCAGGCAAGATGAAAGAACCGGCTGGTCGGGATTACCCTCCAAAAAATGCACCAGCACTTCCATGCCCACCCGCGGCACCATCACCGAGCCAAAATGGTCCCCAGCCCAGCGGGAGGCGACGCGCACCCAGCAACTGCTGTGATCGTCGTGTTGGCCTTCACGGTCCCAATGAAACTGTACCTTTACCCGGCCAAAGGCGTCGCAATGCACTTCGTCATTCGTCGGGCCGCATACACGGGCAGTCTGGGCACCCAAAACACAAGGTTTGGGGTGCTTGAGGGCCGGGCGGTAAAACACGTCCCAAGGGGTGGCAGCAAAGGTGTTGCGGTAGCCCTGCACGAATGCGTCTGCAGGTATAAGCGCTGAGTGTGCTGCGGACTCTTCGAGGGCTTGCGGTTGTTTACCTTCATGGGTGATTTCGGTCAGTAGCCAGAGGTCATTCCAAGTAGTTTGCGGGTGTTCGGCCAAGTCCAGAAAATGGCCGGAAACCAGCGCGGCCTGATCACTTTTACCGCGGGCCTGGCAATACTCGATACGGTGTCGTTCCAGGGCCCGCTGGCTGAGTTGTTTGCCGCGCTGTTCGCAATTGAAATGACCGGGATAACGATAGTCTTCGAGGTCCGGTTGGCGTTTGGTGCGGTCGGGGCCAGCGTCAGCCAGCTGTTGACGGCTGGCCATTTGAAAATCGTAATCGCCCAATGTGCTGCGGGTGACGCAGGTTTGCAGGCCGACATGAAACGCGTTGACTGAAGGCATGCCCGGAACAAGGCCACTGTCAGGGTGAAAGGGCGTGGGGGGAGTGATTTTCTGAAAGAGGCTCTGGCCGTCTCCAAACCACAGGTGGTGGCTGTTGGAGGTGTGCCTGAAGTGGTAGTGGATGCCTTCTTCTTCGCACAGGCGCTGGATGAAGTGAAGATCGCTTTCCTGATACTGCACACAGTAGTCGCGTGCCGTGTAGTGGGTCTCGAGGATGAACCGGTAACGGTCACTGAAAATGCCGTGCTCTTCGAGGATCACGCCAATGATCTGCTCAACCGTTTGGTGCTGGAAAATGCGCTGATTGGTTCGGTGGCGCAGGATGTCCAGTTGCGGCACCAACGTCAGGGAGTAGTGGGTCAGGCGTTTGCCGCTGTCGCCTTGGGCAATCTCGCTGATATGCCCGTGGATACCCGCGCCGTCGGATGAAAAGGCCAGAAAGGCCGGTCGGTACAAGAGGCTCTCAAGGTCGAGGTCGGCACGTTCGCTGACCAGTTTTACCTCGAAGCGGTATGGCGTACTGATGCCTTCATCGCCGGTGAAAGAAAGAACCTGAAATTCAGCGCCAAAGCCTTCAATGCTCAGGCTGAAGCGAGACTGGGACAGTGAACGTGACATCTATGATTCCTTGCAAGGCGCACGTTCTGAAGGCTGTTAGGCATCAGAACTCTTTAAGGTCGCGCAAGTGTGCAAGGAGGTACTGGAGATGGCTGTAGGATGGATCTTTCAGGTGTGAGGATTAGGGCGAATATGAGGTAGGAATAATTATTTATTGGCGAGTATTGCCGGGCGCGGTCCTATTTGATTGACCGCGGCCACGAGGTTTCAGGACTCAGGATGGTGTGTTGTCGCTCACATCCAGGGCGTCGCCGGTGGCGTAATAATGGCCGCCCGCAATGTAGTGCAGGCTGCGCCAGGCAGGGTCTGCCGCTTCAAAGTGCCAATGACCGTCCTTGAACACGCGCGTATCAGCCCATGCACCGATCACTTCGCCGATAAACAGATCGTAAGTGTTCTGGTTGTGAGGCTCGGGGATCAGCGTGCAGGCCAGCCACGCTGAGCAACCGGCCACGAAAGGCATTGGCTGACCTTCGATCTCGAACAGGTCGACTCCGCAATGATTGAGCTTGTCTGGGTCGCTGGACAGGCTGGTGCTGCCCACGCGGCTGGTCAGTTCCAGCTGCGCCACGGTGGGCACCTGAATGACAAAAAAACCACTGTGCTCAATCAATTCGCGGGTTTTGACGGATTTGTCCAGCACCACAGTCAGTTTGGGCGGGGAAAAATCCAGTGCGCAGGCCCACGACGCAGCCATGACGTTTTGTACGCCATTGTGTTGAGCCGAAACCAGAATCGTCGGGCCGTGGTTGATCAGTCGGTAAGCTTTGTCCAGCGGGACGGTTGCGATGTGCGAGTCCATAGAGGTTCCTTGAAGGTGTGCCCGTGTCAGGCAGGGGTTGTCGATGTTACCCAATCGAATTGCCTTGCGTCGGTGATGACTATGCCGATGACAGATTTGAAACAGGGCATTTTAGTCGCTGCCCCGATAATTCAAGGATTATCGATGAAATGCCGAGGTTCACTATGACTCGCCCGTACGCCATAGAAGTCAGCCCCAAAACTCTCAGGAAAGTGATTGTTGCGGCCGCAATCGGCAATTTCGTCGAGTGGTTTGATTTCGCCATTTATGGCTTTCTAGCCACCACCATTGCTCAGCAGTTTTTCCCCAGTGGCGATGCCAGTGCCGCCTTGCTTAAAACCTTCGCGGTCTTTGCCGTGGCTTTTGCATTCAGGCCGCTGGGCGGGATTTTCTTCGGCATGCTGGGCGACCGGATTGGCCGCAAGCGCACACTGGCAATGACCATTTTATTGATGGCCGGTGCCACCACTTTGATCGGTGTGCTGCCCACGTATGCGGCTATCGGGGTGCTGGCACCGATTCTGTTGACGTTGATCCGTTGTGCTCAAGGTTTTTCCGCCGGGGGCGAATACGCGGGGGCCTGTGCCTACCTGATGGAGCACGCACCCCACGACAAGCGGGCCTGGTATGGGAGCTTTTTACCCGTGTCGACCTTTAGTGCGTTCGCGGCAGCGGCGGTGGTGGCTTATGGGCTGGAGGCGTCATTGTCGGCGCAGACGATGGCGGATTGGGGCTGGCGGGTGCCGTTTCTGATTGCGGCGCCATTGGGACTGGAGGGGCTGTATATGCGCAGCAAGCTGGATGAAACGCCGGCGTTCAAGGCAGTGGCTCAGAAGGATGCAGTCGCTCATTCACCGCTCAAGGAAACCTTGCGCAACCACGGCGCGGCCATCTGTTGCCTGGGGGCGTTCGTGTCGCTCACGGCGTTGTCGTTTTATATGTTTACCACCTATTTTGCGACGTATCTGCAAGTCGCCGGAGGCTTGAGCCGCGCCACGGCGCTGCTGGTATCGCTGATTGCGCTTATTTTTGCCGCTGGGATCTGCCCGCTGGCGGGGTTTTATTCGGATCGGGTAGGGCGTCGTGTCACCGTGTTCACGGCGTGCGCGCTGTTAATCGTGGTGGTATACCCGTCGTTTCTGATGGCTCGTTCCGGAGGGTTTGCCGCGTCAGTGGTCGGCGTGATGCTGTTGGCGATGGGGGCGGTTATGTGTGGCGTGGTGACGGCCGCCTTGCTCTCGGAAACCTTTCCAACGCGAACGCGCTATACCGCCTCTGCCATCACCTACAACATGGCCTACACCTTGTTTGGAGGCACTGCACCCTTGGTGGCGACATGGCTGATCACAACCACGGGCAGCAATCTGTCACCGGCCTTTTATTTGATGGCAGTCGCATTGCTCGCGTTGGCGGGAGGAATGGCGTTGCCGGAGACTTCAAGGATTTCACTGCATGAGGTGTCTACAGACGAAGAGGGGGGCATTTTGCAGGAGCAGGCGCTGTAGGGCAGGGTGATTAAGGTGATGGATGCCAAATCACAGACAGCAAAAAACACCAGTGCCGTTAGACGCTGATGACAGAGATAGAGGTGGAGTAAGCTAGATGGTGCCCCGAGCCGGAGTCGAACCGGCACACATTTCTGCGACGGATTTTAAGTCCGGTGTGTCTACCAATTTCACCATCGGGGCGATGTCACGGTAAAGCAGGCCGCTATTGAACATCAAAACAAAGTCAAAATCAACCACTTAGCCGAGATGCAACGTGTAATGGCCATGAAAATTAATTTTACCGGGTCAGCGTTGGAAGTTCTGACGTGTATGGACGTCAAAGCCTACATCCTCGGGTACAACACCGAAGATCAAAGGCTTGTCTATCAGAGGCACCCAAGCGGTACAAAAGATCAATTCGGTCGGTGCGCAGGTGCTTCAGGGATGCTTCTACGACAGCTTTTATATGCTCGGGACGGCTGTTGGTTCCGGCGCGTCGCTCGCCCATTCAATGTCAAAGCCGAACTTGGTGGCAATGAGCACTTTGTTTCGGATTGACGCCAATGCGGTGCCAAACAGTATTTCGTTGCAAACGGGCCGTAAGCTTCCGCTGTGTCGAACAGCGTAACGCCTTGCTCATGCGCCGTGCGGATCAGCTTGATCATCTCTTGAGCATCCGGTGCCGGGCCATAGGCAGAACTCATGCCCATGCATCCCAGCCCCGCGCCTAAACAGTAAGTCCATCACTTAGCGTTCTAGTCTTCAGCATAGTGCTCCGAATAACGGAGAGTGTGAGGCGCAATTAAACTGTAGGCCAGGCAATCACATTGGGCTCACAGGGTATGTGGCTGCAGTTAGCGGTTAACGTTCTTCTGTAAATGAGCGGGGTAACGATCACCTACGATCTTGATCTGCTTCAATGCCGAAGCGATGTCAGTGAGGTCATCCTTGTTCAGAACGAGGCTTGCTGCACCGATATTCTCTTCCAGTCGATTCAACTTGGTAGTACCTGGTATGGGCACTATCCAAGGCTTCTGCGCCAATAGCCAAGCCAAGGCAATCTGGGCTCGTGTTGCGCCTTTACCCTCGGCGATCTGTCCCAGCAGCTCTACCAGTTGCGCATTGGCCTTGCGGTTCTCTTCGGTAAAGCGCGGCACTATGTTGCGAAAGTCGTCGTCTGCGAACTGGGTGTTAGCATCTATGGCTCCGGTCAGGAAGCCTTTGCCCAGCGGGCTGAAGGGAACGAAACCGATTCCGAGTTCTTCAAGTAACGGCAAGATCTGCTCTTCAGGTTCGCGCCACCACAGTGAATACTCGCTTTGCAGGGCCGCGACAGGGAGCACGGCGTGAGCGCGGCGGATTGCATCCGGCCCGGCTTCTGACATCCCGAAGTGCAGAACTTTGCCTTCCTCAACCAGTTGCTTCACTGCGCCTGCGACGTCTTCAATCGGAACCTGAGGATCAATACGGTGTTGGTAGAGCAACTCGATGCGGTCAGTATTGAGCCGCTTCAGCGAAGCCTCAACCACGGCCTTGATTGTTTCGGGCCTACTGTCGAGTCCTTCACCAGGCACTCCGTTTTTAAAACCGAACTTGGTTGCGATCACGACTTTATCCCGGATCGGCGGCAACGCATCACCCAGCAGTTGTTCGTTGGTGTAGGGGCCATAAGCCTCGGCTGTGTCGAAGAAATTAACCCCCTTGTCGAAAGCATCTCGAATCAGGGTCACTGCAGCCTTGTGTTCAAGCGCGGGGCCGTAAGCGAAGCTCAGGCCCATGCAGCCCAAGCCAATGGCCGAGACTTCCAAACCGCTTTTGCCTAAATGACGTTTCTGCATGTCTTGTCTCCTTCGCAAGTAATTAACTGATGGGTACACTTTAGATTCCTGTGTATAGCTCAACAATTGGCACATTGCTTCATGAGCACCTGAGGAGAATTCACAAATGATCCGTGCTGGACTTCCTGAGTTGACAGCCTTCATCGCCATTGCTGAGCAACGCAGCTTTAGCGGCGCCGCCAAGATTCTGGGTGTGTCGGCTTCAGCGCTTAGCCATTCCATGCGGGGACTAGAGTTCCGACTGGAACTGCGCCTGTTTAACCGCACAACACGCTCGGTTGCGCTGACAGAGGCGGGGGAGCAATTGTTCAAGCGCGTCCAGCCGCTGTTGGGCGATCTTGAATCCGCGGTTAACGAAGTGACCTCCGAGCGCAACACGCCTTCAGGCTCTATACGGCTTAGTGCATCGGAGTCATCGTTCAAGCCGCTGATTCGTCACGTGATGCCTGGTTTTTTGCGGGACAACCCGCAGATCCATATCGAATGCATCGCAGACAGTCGCTTGGTCGACATCGTCGCTGATGGCTTCGATGCGGGTATTCGCCTGTATGACGACGTGCCGCGTGACATGATTGCAGTGCGTTTCGGGCCCGATGTACGTTTCGCTGCAGTTGCTTCCCCGCAGTACCTGCAACATCACCCGCAACCCCAAACGCCCCATGATCTCAAGGCGCACCGCTGCATTCGCTTTCGTTTTGCGAGCGGCACCTTGTTTCGCTGGGATTTAGGCCATCAGGGCAGAACAGCCAGCGTTGATGTCGATGGGCCCATGACGATGGATAACCTTAATTTGATGACAGAAGCTGCGCTGGCGGGCATTGGCATAGCGTGGCTGCCGGAATATCAAGTGAAGGATCATCTGCAAGCTGGTCACCTGGTGCATGTGTTGCCAGACTGGGGGCCGTACTACCCAGGGCCGTGCCTGTACTATCCCGCCAACCGACACCCGCCAATGGCGCTGCGAATGTTCGCTGACGCTGTACGCGAATGGGCTCGCGGTCAAGGGTGCAACCCGCCCGGCACGTGCTGAGCGGTTGGCTGCGGCATACCCCTAGAGCCTGTATATGAATGGATCAAGGGGTCAATGTTTTGCATAGGCCGGCATGGGCGTTGTGGTTACTCTGCGTACCAATACTGTGCGGTGACACCTCCGTCCATCAGGAAATCGCTGCCGGTGATGAAGGTGCCTTCAGGTCCCATCAGCAAGGCCGCTACTGCACCTACCTCGTCGGGAGTACCACCACGCTTGGCTGCGCAGGTTTCAATCATGCGCCGGTAACCCTCGCCACGCGGCCCTGACAGTTCATCGCGTGCCAGTGGGGTAAAGATAATGCCCGGACTAATGGTATTGACCCTCGCACCGTGTTTGCCCCAGCGCACCGCCTGCGCGGCGACGCGCAGAGAGTTGCCACGCTTGGAGATCTGGTAGGCAATCAGAGGATCGGTTACCTGTTCGGGTTGCAGCATCGGCAATGCCAGAAGCTCCTCAGTCGGGGTTAGCGCCAAGGCTTTATTTTGCTCGACAGTGAGCGGTGGCAAGCGGTGGCCTGACTGCGAAGCGATGACGATAGCCGAACCCCCTTTTACGATGACCTCTCCAAACAGTTCTAAGACTAAGGCGGTGCCATAGAGGTCGACTCGAAGAATGGTCGCAGGTGAGGCCTGAGAAGGGGATACACCCGCCGCATGGATGACTCCGGTGATGTCGCCAATGTGAGTAGCCAGATCCACGAGTGCCTGCACGGACTCGCGGGACGAGACATCAACTTTGGCCGTTGTGACCTCAAAACCTGCATCGCCCAACACTTTCGCCGCAGCTTCAGCCGCTTCTGGCCGCAGGTCCGCGAGCACTACATGTTTGCCCGCACTGACTCGCCGAGCGATGGCTTGACCAATCGAACCCGCGCCAATTACCACAGTAACATTCGGCATTTTCGTATTCCTGCAATGGATTGACTTAACTCTACGTTGAGTAGCGCTTGATGATTAGGCACTTCACTACGCGCGCCCTGGTGAGTTGAATTCAGCAGTGGGTATGCGAACGGGGCGACCCGTTTCGACACTGCTGATGGGTGAATCACCTGCATGACCCCATGTACTCGGCGCCCGATAGTCGAAGCACGCCCCAGTGGTTAGTCTCACGGGTAGCTAATTCCACGATATGGCGAATTTGACTGTAGTCATTGATGAGGAAAGATCATGTCTTTACACGACCCATTTCGTCGCAAAGTGGGCGCTGCTATCGCCAGCCTTCCGCTCATTGCCTGTGGCGCGAATCGTGAGATACAAGCTTCATACACTTCTAATAGCCATTTTTTGCGGGATACCACTTCTACTATCCCGGCCGGCGGCAGCAGTATTTAGCACTTGAATTGTAGGTATGGTTCACTGCTTGCGGTGGGTCACTCAGGCATAGGTTGATGCCTGGCGACTGTATTAATTAAAAGGGCATGAGCATGAGCAAATATTTGGTTTTGTTATTGATTGGCGCCACAGGCGTTGCTCAGGCGCAATCCATGTGCAGTTACCCTTGGTATCAATCGATCGAAAAGGCATTGCACACAGGTGATGGTCAGGGGCACGGGCCGGATTTAGGCTCCGACGAATGGAAATCGGTGATTGAATTCAAGCTAGGCGTTCGCGATGGGGCCAATGTCCCTGAACGAACCTCGGATCGTTGGTGCCAGTACATTGATCAGCGCATCAAAGAGATGCCTGCGTTGGGGGGCGCGAAGGAAAAAACCTCGACAGTCAACGCGACATCGGGTCCTTCTTTCGATTGCGCCAAAGTAAAGCCTGGCGCCATCGAAGCGATGATCTGTGAAGACGAGGGGTTATCCGCGCTCGATCGCAACCTGTCGGCTGTTTATGCCCGTGCGATCGTCAAGGCTGGCAACGAGCATGCTCCCCGGTTAAAAGCTGAGCAACGTGGATGGATCAAGGGGCGCGACGACTGCTGGAAGAGCGATGACGTCGGTGCATGTTTGCGCACGGAGTACCGGCACCGCATCGCCGAGTTGCAAGCCCAATATCGGCTGGTATCGGGCACTGGGCCTGTACATTACGAATGCGATGGCAACCCGGCTAACGAGGTGGCCGTAAGGTTCTTCAAAACCGAGCCGCCGACATTAATTGCCGAGCGGGGTGACAGCGTATCGCTGATGTACCAGCAGCCCAGTGGCAGTGGCGTTAAGTACGTTGGGCGCAATGAGTCGCTCTGGGAACATCAGGGCGAGGCCATAATCACGTGGGGATACGGTGCGCTCAAAATGCATTGCAAAATAAAGTCTTGAACACCGCTTCAAAGAGATACGTTCAAAGCCCGGCTCCGGGTTTGTTTGCCACCAGAGAGTTCGCCCTTCGATTGTTAGGCTAGTCTGCTTGCACGTCTGAACAAAAGTGGCCGAGATGAATACAAGTGTGATTTACGCCTTGGCAGCGGCGGCGCTGTTTGGTGCCAGCACGCCGCTGGCCAAGGTGTTGGGGACGCAGATTCCGCCCGTTATGTTGGCCGGTTTGCTGTATTTGGGCAGTGGGCTGGGCCTTCTATTGGTACGCGTATTACGCGACCGTGGCTGGGCAAAGTCGGGGCTTACTGCCCGCGAGTGGCCTTGGCTGGTGGGCGCAATTGTATTCGGCGGCATTCTGGGTCCAGTCGCGTTGATGTTTGGTTTAACCCGCACCAGCGGTGCCACGGCGTCGTTGATGCTGAATCTGGAACCCGTGCTGACGGCGCTACTGGCGTGGGTGGTGTTCAAGGAAAACGCCGATCGAAGAGTGGTGCTCGGCATGCTTGCCATTATTGGCGGAGGCATTGTGCTGTCGTGGCCAACCGGGCAAGCAGCAGCGGGGGTTCATTCATGGTTTGGACCGGCGGCCGTTGCATTGGCGTGCTTTTGTTGGGCGGTAGACAACAACCTGACGCGAAAAGTATCGGCGTCGGATGCGCTGTATATCGCCGGGGCCAAAGGGTTGTTCGCCGGGTTGGTGAACTGTGCAATTGCACTGAGCCTGGGCGCACAGGTCCCAGCCTTTGGCGTGTTGAGCCCGACGTTGTTGATTGGTTTTCTGGGCTACGGAGTCAGTCTGGTTCTGTTTGTGCTGGCACTGCGAGGCTTGGGCGCCGCCCGAACCGGCGCCTATTTTTCGACAGCGCCCTTCCTGGGGGCTGCCGTGTCGATTGTGCTATTGGACGAGTCGGTGTCATGGCTGTTCTGGCTGGCCGCAGCGTTCATGGTGGCGGGGGTGTGGTTGCACCTTACCGAGCGCCATGATCATAGCCACCAGCATACCGAACACGCGCACACTCATCGGCACAGTCATGATGAACACCATCAGCATGCACACGCGCAGGAGGTGCCAGCCAATGAGCCTCACACCCACCCCCATGTTCATCAAGCGATCAGGCATAACCATCCACACTTTCCTGATATCCATCATCGTCACCGGCACTGACACCGTTATCACTTTGGGAGTTACAGAGCGCGCATGTTCGAGCACATCGATTTCAGTTATTTGTTGGCGACCTATGGGTATCTGGCGATTTTTATAGGCTGCCTTCTCGAAGGCGAAACCATCTTGATACTGGGAGGCATGGCAGCCCATCAGCATGTACTCAAGTTATTGCCGGTTATTGGGTATGCCAGCCTGGCCGGGATGCTGGGTGATCAATTGCTGTTCTGGATCGGTCGCTACTATGGTGCTCGACTGTTGCCGCGACTTCATAAGCAACAAGCGATGATTGACAAGGTCACGCAGTTGATTAACAAACATCCACTGGTATCGATTTTCTCAGTGCGGTTTCTGTATGGCATGCGTCTCGTCGGGCCTTTAGTGATTGGTGCAAGCAGGGTGTCACCGGTCAAATTTACCTGCATCAATCTGTTGGGTGCGGTGGTCTGGGCAACACTGTTTGCCAGTGTCGGCTATGGCTCAGGGGAGTTTTTGGAGAGGATATTGGGTGATCTTAAAGCCTACCGCTTGCCCATTGCATTGGGGGTTGTCGGGTTAATGGCAATGATTGCTGTCATTCGGCATTACCGGGCTAAAAAGTAATCGCCACTCCCCATGCAGTGCTTGTCTGCAGTTGCAAAGTGACTACATGGAAGGCAAAGTCCGGGAACCGGTTGCGTGTTGAAACACTTGGCCTAAGCTTTTGATAGCGCGGCAGTATCAGGTGTTCGAGCGGTTGTCGGTACCACCACCCATGAAGCCCGCCCGATACTCAATGGAGGTCAGGATGTTTATCCGTTTGTGGATCCTAGCGAGCTTGCTTGTGTCTGGCGCAGTACAGGCCGTCGAAGTAGCAAGCCCTCTCGAGCAAGACCGTGGAAAGTTCCGCCCCTTAGTCATTTTTGCCCGTTCAACGGCCGATCCCACTTTGCAGGCGATTACCAAAGAACTGGCAGACCCGGCTATAAAACAAGCGTTTACCGAACGCGACATGGTGCTCTATACCATTGTGAATATTGACGGCAAGCGTGACGATAAAGGGCTTGAACCTCAAAGTACGATGTCGCTTCTTCGCGGACTCAAGCCCGGGATGATCAGAGATAAAGCCAAAGTCATTCTGATCGGCAAAGACGGCGAAAAGAAGCTAGAGCAAGAGGGGGATGTCGACCTCAAGGAATTGTTCAAGATCGTTGATGCGATGCCAATGGCCGAGAAAGAATCGCAAGCGAAGGTTGACGTCGTGCCCCCTGAGCAAAAAAAATCTGCCAACAAGGCCGCTAAACCTGTAAAGCCCGCCCAAGAACCTGTCCCTCTGAGTGATTGAAGAGACGATAGCGGCGAGCAAAAAAAAAGGCCTGCGGGGGAGCAGGCCAAATGGGATTCACTAAAGGAGTGGGTTCAACTTAGACGCTTTGATGTGAAAGTGGCGTGAAAAGCGTGTAGTCAAAACGCAAAGTCTAGTTCCTGGGCTTGCTTGCGCTTCGGGCATCGGTTCACCGGCTAACTGCTACGCTTTCTGACACATGGCATCAGCAGTGTGTTGGGGGTGCGGCAAAATGCCTCAAGCGCTGTACAGATGTTCATCAAAAGGTTTCAGAGTTCTCTATAGAATGCCGTCACATGTGGTTCTGGCGAGAGAAATCGAGTCATGAGCCTGTCAGATCATCGATAGCGAGCAGTGCCCCCCATAAATGAGTGACTCCCTTTCTAACCTCAAGGCTAATTGGCAGCCGGTTATCGCGCTGGCGCTAGCCGCCTTTGTATTCAACACCACTGAATTTGTACCTGTTGGGCTGCTGAGTGCGATAGGCGCCAGTTTTGACATGAGCACTGCAAATGTCGGGCTCATGCTCACTATTTATGCCTGGGTAGTCTCCCTGGCCTCATTACCCATCATGCTGGTCACCCGTAATGTCGAGCGACGCAAGCTACTGCTGATTCTGTTTGGGCTATTCATCGCCAGCCACGTGGTCTCAAGTCTGGCGAACAGTTTTGGTCTTTTATTAGTCAGTCGCATCGGCGTCGCGTTGTCCCATGCGCTGTTCTGGTCGATTACGGCTTCGCTGGCCGTGCGTCTGGCCCCTGAAGGCAAGCAGGTTCAGGCACTGGGTTTGTTGGCCACCGGCACGTCGCTGGCGATGGTGTTGGGCGTGCCGCTGGGCCGTTTACTGGGTGAGGCGATGGGGTGGCGCACCACCTTTCTGGTGATTGCCGGTCTGGCTGCTGCGCTGGTGTTCTGGCTGGCCCGCACGTTGCCTCTGCTGCCGAGCCAAAACTCTGGCTCACTCAGAAGCCTCCCGGTGTTATTCAAGCGACCCGCGCTGGTGGCAGTGTATGTACTGACGGCGGTGGTCATCACCGCGCAGTTCACGGCTTACAGTTACATCGAGCCGTTCGTGCAAGGCGTGGCTGGCATGAGTGGCAGCACGGTGACATTGATCCTGCTGCTGTTTGGCGGCGCAGGCATTATCGGCTCGCTGTGCTTCAGCTGGCTCCACAAATACAGCCCGCAAGGGTTTTTACTCACCGCCGTGGGGTTGTTGGCTCTGTGCCTGTTGCTGCTGTTGCCGGCGAGCGGGTGGGTCGAGTCTCTAGGTATTTTGAGTGTGGTTTGGGGTATGGCAATCATGTCCTTCGGCTTGGCGATGCAATCCAAAGTATTGAGTCTGGCTCCCGACGCAACCGATGTGGCAATGGCCATGTTCTCAGGCATCTACAACATCGGTATCGGCGGCGGGGCCCTGTTGGGCAGCGCGGTGGGCAGTCATTTTGGATTTGGCTGGATCGGTCTGGTAGGTGGCGCGCTGGCCGGGCTGGCGCTGGCAGCGTATGGCTGGACGATGTACCGGTTGCAGCGGGCAGGTGAGCCAACCTGACCTGTCGCGGGCCTTCACTGGCCCGCCCGCAGGGTTCTTTACACCTTGAATTGACGCAGCAAACTGTTGAGTTGGACGCTCAACGTCTTCAAATGCACACTGGCCTCGCTCGATTGTTCCGCTGCCTGGGCTGAGCTTTGCGACAGGCCCGCGGCCTTGGTGACATTCTGGTTGATGTCTTCCACTGCGTGGGCCTGTTGCAGGGTGGCGCTGGCAATGGTGGTGTTGAGGGTATTAAGGGTGTTCAAAGCCAGACCTATGCAGGTCAGGCTTTGTCCGGCCTGTGTCGCCTGCTCAATGGTCGTGTGTGAAGCGCTGCGGCTGCTGCTTATGACATTAACCGCCGCTTCGGAATGCGCCTGAAGACCTTCGATCATGGTCTGAATCTGAGCGGTGGATTTTTGAGTGCGTTGCGCCAGCAATCTCACTTCGTCCGCCACCACGGCAAATCCCCGGCCCTGTTCACCTGCGCGAGCCGCTTCAATGGCTGCATTGAGTGCCAGCAGGTTGGTTTGTTCAGCGATGGAACGGATAACTTCAAGCACGCTGCCTATTTCGTCGCTCTGAATGGCGAGTGTGCGTATGACATCGACCGCTTCATTAATGGTGTTCGACAATTGGCCAATGTGATGCAGGCTACTGTCAATGTTCTGTTGCCCCAGTAGTGCCTGCCCTTGAGCACCGCTCATTTCATTGGCCGCGTGTTTGGCGTTTTGAGCGACTTCTTGCACGGCATAGGTGACCTCATTAATGGCCGTCACCACTTGCTCCATTTGCGACGCCTGATGCTGACAGCGTTGTTGCGCCTCGCTTGCATCCATGCCCAACGCGGTAGATGACTGTTCGAGCGCCGTGGCTGTGCCTTGCAAGTGGCTGATCACCGTGCGCAGTTTGTGGGTGAAGGCATTGAAATGATGGCCCAGCTGCGTGATTTCATCGCGGCCATGGGTGTCGAGGCTACGGGTCAGGTCGCTTTCCCCACTGGCAATATTGGCCATGGCCAGTACCGCTTCTCGCAAAGGACGAACGATGCTGCGTGCTATCAGGGTCACCAGCGACGCCATGATCAATGCAATGCACAGGCCTACCCACGAGGCTTTCCAGGCTTGTGCCGCAAACTCGGCTTGCATATCGTCGATATAAATCCCGGAACCAATCACCCATCCCCACGGTTCGAACAATTGCACATAAGACGTCTTTTGCACCGGATCCTGTGCGCCCGGTTTAGGCCAGCGGTAATCGACGACGCCTTGGCCTTTGGTTTTAGCAAGGGTGGCCATCTCACTGAACAGCGCCACGCCATCAGGATCTTTGATGGACGACAAATCGTGGCCGTCCAGTTTGGGATTTGTGGGGTGCATAACCATAAAAGGGCGCAGGTCATTGATCCAGAAGTAATCGTCATGGTCGTAGCGCAATTGGCGGATCACAGTGAGTGCCTGTTGCTGCGCGGCTGCTTTGGTCAATGTGCCCGCAGTTTCCAGCCCCTGATAATAGGAGAGGACACCGCTGACGGCTTGCACGACATGGCGGGTTTTCTGAGCTTTGCCTTCATACAGGTCGTCATGTATCTGCTTCAACATCAACAGGCCCAATGCCAGCAGCATGCCCATTGATACAACCAAAATCAGCCCTAGACGTCGGCTGATGGATAACCTGCGTAAGGTATTCATAAAAGTAAAACTCCTTTTTTATTCTTCTGGTGGCTCAACAAACTGCGTCCTGTCTACGTATGCAAGATGAAGACTGCACATGCAGAGCAGCGAAAGACGGAGGTGTCTGATAGGATCTCGGCCGCAATTGGCAAAGCTGAATCTTTATTGATACAGGACAGGTTTTAAGCGCCGCCACAGGAGCAGGACGTGTTTGTCACTCATCCAGTTGCACACATTTAATTGAGACTAATCCGCTCTGCATGAGGCAGAGCTTTATGGGGGAATGATGGATCTTTGGACTGCCGCACAGGCGTTGATACTCGGTGTAGTGGAAGGCCTTACGGAATTCTTGCCGATTTCCAGCACCGGTCACCAAATCATTGTCGCGGACTTGCTGAATTTCGGTGGCGAGCGCGCCATGGCGTTTAACATCATTATTCAGCTGGGTGCCATTCTGGCTGTTGTCTGGGAGTTCCGTCGCAAGATCCTCGACGTGGTCATAGGGTTGCCCACCCAACCCCAAGCGCGGCGGTTCACCGCCAACTTGATTATCGCGGTGCTGCCGGCGGTGGTGCTGGGGGTGATTTTTGCGGATGTGATCCACGAATACCTGTTTAACCCGATTACGGTGGCCGCAGCCTTGGTGGTGGGCGGTGTGATCATGCTGTGGGCTGAGCGCCGCCAGCATGTGATTCGCGCAGAAACCGTGGACGACATGACCTGGAAAGACGCGGTCAAGATCGGTTTTGCCCAGTGTCTGGCCATGATCCCCGGCACGTCCCGCTCCGGCTCTACCATTATTGGGGGGCTGCTGTTTGGCTTGTCGCGCAAAGCCGCCACTGAGTTTTCATTCTTTTTGGCAATGCCGACCATGGTGGGCGCGGCGGTGTACTCGGGTTACAAATACCGTCATCTGTTCCAGCCGGATGATTTGCCGGTGTTTGCTATCGGTTTTATCACCTCGTTTATCTTCGCGATGATTGCGGTACGGGCATTACTCAAGTTTATTTCCAACCACAGCTACGCCGCATTCGCTTGGTATCGCATCGCATTTGGGCTGTTGATTCTGGCGACCTGGCAGTTTGGCTGGATTGACTGGTCTGCGGCCTCCACGTGAAAAAAAGCGCACAACCACGGCGTTCATACAGTACTGGGCCAAGTATGGCGCAATCGCCTATTCGTGGCATGAAACGCAAACTGCTTATCTTTGCACTGCTTTGCGCATTGCCGCTGGGTGGGGCACTGAATCTGTATGTGTCGGGTTCGACTGGCTTGCCACTTATGGCGTATGTACTCGTCAGTGGGTTGGCGTTCGGGGTGTATGGCTACGACAAACGTCAGGCAAAAGCGGGCGAGTGGCGAATCCCTGAAAAGGCTCTGCATGCCATTGAGCTGCTGGGCGGCTGGCCAGGCGCATTGTTGGCGCAGCAGGTGTTTCGCCACAAAACCCGCAAGGTGTCATATCAACTGTGGTTCTGGTTGATCGTGGCCCTGCATCAAGCGGCGTGGATAGATGTGCTGTACGTGAATTTTTTCCAGCTTTAATGGTTAAAGCAGCAAGCCGATTTGACGCTTTTTCGGCAGTTTGCTGACAACCAGTTGGTGGGAGCGTCGCAGCAAGTCTTGCAGTTCGTCAGTGCCCATCGGGTAGGGCGCCTGCATATTGATCCAGTACGCCCGCGCCAGATATGGCGACGGGCGTATGCCAGGGCGATCAACATAGCCCAGGAACAACTCTTTATCGACTTTGAACGAGAGGCCGTTGCTGTTCAGATTGAACACGGCAAACATCTTGCTCTGATCGATATAAAACACTTCGACCCCGCCCCATTTCACGTCTTCTTTTACACCCGGCAAGCTGCGGCAGAATTCGGCGACCTGCTCTTTGGTCATGTTTTTTTTCTGACTCATAGCACCTTGTCTCCACACCGCTCAAAGGTTTCTACCAAGTGTTCGATCCAGGCCCTTACGGCCGGCATCACCCCGCGTCGATGCGGATACACGGCATGCAACCACCCACCGGGCAATGACCAGTCAGGCAATAGTTGCACTAATTGGCCACTGTCCAGTTCCTGCTCGCAATACATCATGGGCAGCACGGTAAATCCCAAACCCGAGAGTGTGCAGGCCTTGCGCACCACAAAATCATCAATGCCCAGCCGCGCCTCCATCGTCAGTTCACAGGCTTTACCCTGCGCATCAAGCATGCGCAAATGCACCATCCGGTCAGGCTCAAGCGCACCCAGCAACGGTACATTTTTCAAGTCTTCGGGGCTATTGATCGGCCATTGCCGGGCGAACTCAGGGCTGGCCACCATCGCTGTCCGGGCCTGACGTAACCAGCGGGTGGCGAGCAACGGGTCTTCATCGCCTTTCTCGCGTACCCGCAAGGCCACATCAATGCCCTCGGTGATCAAATCGACACGGCGATTGAGCAGGATGACTTCCAGTTGAACATGGGGATAGGCACGCAAAAATGAGCTGATCACCTCGGGCATAAACTCATGGGCCAACCCGACAGGACAAGAAACACGCAGGCGCCCACGTGGCTCACTGGACATGCTGGCCACCGCTTCATCGGCCATTTCGGCTTGCAAGAGCATGGCTTGGCAATGGCTCAGATAGCGTTCACCCACGGCGGTCAGCTTCAATTGCCGAGTGGTCCGTTGCAGAAGGCGGGCGCCAAGGCGCTCCTCGAGTTCAGCGACCCGGCGTGACAGGCGCGACTTGGGAATACCCAACAAGCGGCCGGCCGCTGCGAATCCACCGGCTTCGACCACCTTGGCAAAATAATAGAGATCGTTAAGATCCTGCATGCTGAGTTCTCACTGTCCTACAAGTAGAACGAACTATCGCACGGTAGCTGACTTATCGTCGATTGCTTTCACCCGTAGTATCGCTGCCATCAGGTCGCCCAGCAGCGATCCTCACGTGGAGAACAGCATGAAACTTTTGCACATCGATTCGAGCATTTTGGGCGACAACTCGGCTTCGCGTCAGCTGAGCGGTGAAGTGGTTAACGCCTGGCAGGCGGCACATCCTGGTCTGGAAGTCAGTTATCGTGACGTCGCGGCTGAAGCAATCGAGCATTTCTCGGCTGCAACCCTGGTGGCTGCTGGCACGCCGGCTGAATTGCGCGATGCCGCGCAAAAACACGAAGCGCAGTTGAGTGCAGACACCCTGGCCCAATTTATGGCCGCCGACGCGGTGGTGATTGGCGCACCGATGTACAACTTCACAATTCCTACTCAGCTCAAAGCCTGGATTGACCGCATTGCTGTAGCGGGTCAGACATTCCGTTACACCGAAAATGGCCCTGAAGGACTGTGCGGCAACAAGAAAGTCATCGTGGTATCGACCTCGGGCGGTTTGCACTCCGGTCAAGCCACCGGTGTGGCCCATGAAGATTATTTGAAGGTGGTGTTGGGCTTTTTGGGCATCACCGATGTTGAATTTGTGCGTGCGCATGGCCTTGCGTATGGGGATGAAGTGCGCACTAAAGCGATGAATGATGCTCACGCGCAGATCAATCAAGAGTTGTTCAGCGCAGCGTAAGCTACCTCACGAACTAAGCTCTGTATGCTGGCGTTGTAAAACGCCGGGGTGCGGAGTTTTTTTTGTTTGCCCAGATTCTCATCCATGCCGCTACCCAGATGCTGGGCCTGAAAGATGCAAGAACCATTGCTTCAGGTTGTGCGCATAGAAAGGTGAGCCCACATGACGCGACTGTGCGCAGTAATGCTCCTTTTATTGGCAGGGTGCCCTGTCATGGTGCAGGCTGAGCCTGCCAATGAATGGAGCGCGGGCTTCCATCGCTTGACCTTTCTCGACCCCCTGGATGATCAGCCGATGCACGCCATCGCCTTCTACCCCTCAAGCGATCCGCAAGGGGTCACTTCATTAGGCAGCTACACCGTGCAAGCCACTGAAGAGGCGAAGATCGCAGCGAGTCATTTCCCGATGTTGATGCTGTCTCATGGCAACACAGGCACGCCGCTGGCGTTGCATGATCTGGCAACGTCATTAGCGCGCAAGGGTTTTGTGGTCGTGGCGGTTCTACATCCTGGCGATAACTATAAAGACCACAGCCGGCTGGGTACGTTGAGTAACTTATATGGACGACCGATGCAAATATCGGCAGCCATCACTGCAACCTTGGCTGATCCACGATTATCAGCGTATGTGCGTGGCGATCAGGTGGGCGTTATCGGCTATTCGGCCGGGGGCGAAACTGCTTTGATTTTAGCGGGCGCACAGCCGGATCTGGAGCGATTGCGCAGTTATTGCCAAGAGCGTCCGGATGATCGGGACGCGTGCACCACCCAAGGCGAGTTGATTGCCGATCGAGATGATCTTGTGCCTATAGCTGACCCGCGGGTCGGTGCGCTGTTATTAATGGCACCGCTTAGTTTAATGTTTGGCCGTCAGACTCTGGCAGATGTGCATGTGCCGGTACTGCTGTATAGCGGTGATAAGGATCAGTTGGTTGACCCTGATAAAAACGCCGATGCACTCGCGCGCAAGTTACCGGTAGAACCTGAGTTCAAAGTGCTTGCCGGGGCAGGGCATTTTGTTTTTATGGCGCCTTGTAACGATGAACAAAAGGCGCTGATGCCTGATTTATGCACCGATGCGCAAGGTGTTGATCGCGAGGATATACATCGAAATCTGATGAATGAGGCAGGGGTTTTTTTTAATAAAACGCTGATACCAGCATTCAATACAAGAACGGTATATAACGGTCAGTAGCCTGTGGCAAATGACCGTTATATAGGTGCTGCTCTTAATGAGCCTTTTGGGTTGCTTCAAGCTGTTTGATACGTGCGTCCATTTCTCGAACGGACTCAATCAGCGGACCGACCAACTTCTCGTAGTCCACGCGAAGATACTGTTTGTCCTGACGAACTAACTGCGGAAATACCTTTTGTACATCTTGCGCAATTACGCCCACATCTGCGCGGTTACCTTCTTTCCAGTTGAACGTAACACCCTGGATTTGCAGCAATTTTTGAGTGGCATCAGTGATAGGTAGCACATCGGTTTTCAGCGTGGCATCACTGAAAGGGCAGCATGGCCAGCCGCCCGGTGGGCCGGAATCAATCTTGTAATCTGCCAGTGCAACGTTTTGCAGGCCTATGAGTAAAGCGGGCAGAGTTAGAGCAGTTATCAGGGAGCGCATATTGTTGTTACTCAGTCAGAACTTTTAATTATTGGTATAGGAAGCAAGTGCTGAGCGCAGTCAGCGCGGCGTATAATGGCGATAAATCATTAGTGCGCAATAATGGCCGTTTGATATCATTAATACTTTATGTTGCGAGATGGGTGATGCTGACTGAATAAGTGCCACTTTGCGCTGTGTAGAAGATAAGTATTGTGCGTATTTCCATATGTATCTTTTAGTAACTAAAGTGTATTTCGTAGGGAAAGCCCTACAACAACTAGCAGCCCGAGCACACTGAGTGCCGCGGCACTAAAGAATATCAATGGGTAACCCATATTTAAGGCAATAGCGCCCATGACTGGACCCGCGATAGCCAGCGCCAAATCGAAAAACACGGCATAAGCACTTAGGCCCGCCCCTCGACTTGAGACGGGCACTTGCTTGACGGCTTCAACTCCCAGGGCCGGATACACCAGTGACAGGCCAAAACCGGTCATGCCCGCTCCGATCAAGGCATACACCTCAGAGGGAGCCAACCACAGCAATATCAGGCCGCAGGCTTCGATTGTCATGCAGGCTATCGCCACGCGATAGCCACCAAAACGGTTAATGCTGTTGGTGAAAATCAGTCGCGCCAAAATAAAGCAAACACCAAAAACGGACAGGCAGTACGCCGCGCCTTCCCATCCACGGTCAATATAAAAGAGCGTAACGAACGTGGTGAGCGTGCCATAGCCGATAGAGGCTAACGTCAAGCTGATGCCAAAAGGGGCAATCAGGCCGAACACCGACCAGAAGGGCATGCGTACGCCTCCAAAGACCGGGATAGAAGGTTTATTGCGGATCAGGACAAGTGCAACTAAAGCCAACCCCAACAGGGCAATGCCCAAGCTGATAAAACCTAGAGAGTCGACCATCACCACGCCCAACGGGGCGCCAATTGCAATAGCACCGTAAGAGGCTATACCGTTCCAACCGATGGCGCGGGCTGTGTGCTGCGAGCCGACCTGAGCAATCCCCCAGCTAATGGTGCCGACACCGATGAGCCCTTGGGCAACGCCCAGGAACACCCGCCCGACCAGCAGCAGGCCCAGGCTAAACAATGGCCAGCCTTCCAGCATCACCGCCAGTGACGTGAGAACGCCGCTTACGGCAATACCGATCAGTCCGTAGACAATGGCGGGTTTGGTTCCGACGCTGTCGACCAGACGCCCGGCAGAAGGTCGGCTTAACAGGGTGGCGAGGTATTGCGAAGCGATCGTCAGACCCGCAACGACTGCGCTGAAGCCTAAATGGTCATGGACATAGCCGGGCAATACGGCAATGGGCAAGCCGATGCAGATAAACGCGATAAAGGTGTAGACCACGATTGAAAGAATTTGCAGCGTGACCGACTGGGAACTCGCAGGCGAGGGGTGTTGCGCAGGCATGACATGCGGTCCGATTGACGGTCGAGGCGAGCATGATGGCGTGACGAGTGAATAATTGAAAGCAGGCTAACTATTTTGTACCGAGGCTAGAACCAAAAACCCCGTCAAAGGGACGGGGTTTTGGTTATGACGCGTGGCTTGCCAGCAATGGTGTCTGAAATCAGAACACGACGCCTTGGCTGCGCAGGTAATCGTCGTACGTGCCGCTGAAGTCAATCACACCGCTTGGGCTCAGCTCGATGATACGAGTGGCCAGCGAGGACACGAATTCACGGTCATGGCTAACGAAGACCAGGGTCCCAGGGTAGTTCTCGAGCGCCAGGTTCAACGCTTCGATGGACTCCATGTCCAAGTGGTTGGTCGGTTCGTCCATGATCAGTACGTTCGGCTTTTGCAGGATCAGCTTACCGAACAGCATGCGGCCTTGTTCACCACCGGAAATCACTTTGACCGACTTCAGAATGTCATCGTTGGAGAACAGCATGCGGCCCAAGGTGCCACGCACCATTTGCTCGCCTTGAGTCCACTGGCCCATCCAGTCGAACAAGGTCATGTCGTCTTCAAAGTCGTGAGCATGATCTTGTGCGTAGTAGCCCAGTTCAGCGGCTTCTGTCCACTTGACCGTACCCGCGTCCGGCGTCAGTTCATTGACCAGCGTACGCAGCAGGGTGGTTTTACCGATACCGTTCGGGCCAATGATCGCTACGCGCTCGCCCGCTTCAACGGTAAAGCTGAAGTCTTTGAACAGCGTTTTTCCATCAAAGCCTTTGGCCATCTGATCGACGATGACCGCCTGACGGTGTAGCTTTTTGGTCTGCTCGAAACGGATAAACGGGCTGACACGGCTCGAAGGCTTGACCTCGGCCAGGGTGATCTTGTCGATCGCCTTGGCGCGGGAGCTGGCCTGCTTGGATTTCGAGGCGTTGGCAGAGAAGCGGCTCACGAACGACTGCAGTTCGTTGATCTGTGCTTTTTTCTTGGCGTTTTCAGACAGCAGCTGCTCGCGCGACTGAGTGGCTACGGTCATGTATTCGTCATAGTTGCCCGGGAACAGACGCAGCTCGCCGTAATCCAGGTCAGCCATGTGGGTGCAGACGCTGTTCAGGAAGTGCCGGTCGTGAGAGATGATGATCATCAGGCTGTTACGCTGAGTCAGCACGTTTTCCAACCAGCGGATGGTGTTGATGTCCAAGTGGTTGGTAGGTTCGTCGAGCAGCAGCACTTCAGGGTCGGAGAACAGCGCCTGAGCCAGCAAAACGCGCAGCTTCCAGCCCGGCGACACTTCGCTCATCGGCCCGTTATGTTGCTCAATGCCGATACCCAGGCCCAGAAGCAGCTCGCCCGCACGGGACTCGGCGGTGTAGCCGTCCATTTCAGCAAATTCTGTTTCAAGCTCTGCCACGGCCATGCCATCGGCTTCGGTCATTTCGGGCATCGAATAGATGCGGTCACGCTCAGCCTTGACCTTCCACAGCTCTTCATGGCCCATGATCACGGTGTCGATCACGGTGAATTCTTCGTACGCGAACTGGTCCTGGCGCAGCTTACCCAGGCGCACGTTCGGTTCCAGCATGACTTGACCACCGGACGACTCAAGGTCGCCGCCGAGGATTTTCATGAAGGTCGATTTGCCGCAACCGTTGGCACCGATCAAACCATAACGGTTGCCTGCGCCGAATTTTACTGAAACGTTCTCAAAGAGCGGCTTTGCGCCGAATTGCATGGTGATGTTAGCTGTGGAGATCAATTACTTTACCTATCAATAGCTTAGAGAGCGCGGAATTTGGATGGGACCAATTTTGGACCAATTTGGAGCTTTTCAAGCTCACTCCAATCTGAGCTTGAGTTGATCCATCGCGCATAAGTAGACAGCAACATTTGGGCGCTATGGCCAAGCTGCTGAGAAATGAATGCGGGGTTCATGCCAGACATAATGCATATTGTCGCATAGGTGTGACGACAGTTGTATGGCGGTCTGTGCCTGATATTCAGGGCCTAGCGTGTCCCAATCCACTGCTTGCGATGGTCGGAGGTCTGTCGGACGTACTCTGCGTTCCTCGTAGGCAGATAAACAAAACGCGCTTCAAGTGTTCGCCCTTTACCTTTTTTCCGACGCTCTGCAGAGTTTCTGACGAACTCAAGTGCGTGTAACGCCCGCTCGGTGAGCCAAACAAACCGGTCTGACCCTGTTTTTGTGCGTTCAATACCAAATCAATTCGGGCAAGAGCTAAGGCTAGCTGGGAAAAAGATCCGCGTCTGGTCATCGTGGAGTAGCCCCAGCCTGATTGATTTTTCTGTTACGCGCGGAAGCTCCAGACCATCTCCACAACCCGTGCGGAAATTATTATATAAACGAGCACGATCAAAACCTGAAAGACGAGGTGGTAGCGGAGCTGGGCTAGTCGGCGAATGCCATCACTGACGTTCAGGAGCATCAGTAATCCAGAAATGGTGATCACCCCCCACCCAGCCAGATGGGTGGCAGTAATGCCCATAAAAATCTTGTGATCACTGTGCAAAGCGTTTGTACCCGCTGCAAACAGAAGCGCGCACAGAACCATATTTTTGAAATTGTCGAAGATCTTGGCATTCAGATCCTTGTCGAGTAATTGCGAGTAGCGTATCCATAATTTGTGCATGTTCACCGCCTCAAGAAGGATCAATTAAGTACAGCTCGTCTTAGCAGCTGCTCGTAGAGTATTGGGCACGCTTGGCATTCTGCAGCGCGCCACCGCCAATTTAAGTTCGTTGAATCCGTGGGCGCCGCCGCTGTGCTTAAAAAGCACGGATTTGGTCGGCCCCCTCATAGCTTCCGTTCTGAGCTTGAGTTGATCCAGCGCGCATCAGTCGAAACCAATATTTGGGCGTTATAGCCAGTTTCTGGGCCAAAAAGGCGGATATCGCGTGCATTGTCGCCTAGGCGTGACAGTGGTTTACGCCCGGCACCGCCTGACTCCAGTCACCCAAAGGTTACCCCTGACCATTCATGCAGATACCCGGTTTTATGACCTGCGGCAACGCGCATCTGCAAAAGGCTGCTTTACTCCACCGAACGACTTGGGGGCTGGCACTCTTTCCACAAGGTGCACAGTCGTTGTTGATTCTGATCGGATAAAGGAAAGCCATAATGAAAGCACTCACCTATCAGGGACCAGGCGAAAAGAGCTGGGCCGAGGTTCCAACGCCGGTCGTCGATAAACCGACCGATGCCATTATTCGTATCCTTCACACGACCATCTGTGGCACCGACCTGCACATTCTCAAGGGTGATGTTCCAGAAGTTGCCAAAGGAACCGTACTGGGCCATGAAGGGGTGGGTGTGGTTGAAGCCGTCGGCTCGGCCGTTCGAAATTTTAAGCCCGGCGACCATGTTTTAATTTCGTGCATTACTTCCTGCGGCAGTTGCCCGAACTGTCGTCGCCAGATGTATTCGCACTGCGCTGACGGCGGCTGGATTTTGGGCCACCTGATTGACGGCACCCAAGCTGAATATGTGCGCATTCCTCATGCCGACAACAGCCTTTATCCCGTTCCCGCCGGGGCGGACGAGGAAGCGCTGGTTATGCTGAGCGATATTTTGCCCACCGGTTTTGAGATCGGTGTGCTGGCGGGCAAAGTGAAGCCGGGTGACAGTGTCGTGATTGTAGGCGCTGGACCTGTCGGTATGGCTGCACTCCTGACGGCACAGTTTTATTCACCCGCCATGTTGATCGTGGTCGATGGTGATGCCAACCGCCTGGAAATGGCTCAGCGGTTTGGTGCCACACACGTGATCGACATCAACACGCAAAATGCCGTTGAGCGTATTTTTGAGCTGACGCAAGGGGTAGGGGTGGACGTGGCCATTGAGGCCGTAGGTATTCCTGCGTCGTTTGATACGTGCCAATCGGTGGTTGCCCCTGGCGGCAGCATCGCCAATGTGGGCGTGCACGGTAAAAGTGTCGAGTTGCATCTGGAAAAACTGTGGATCCAGAACGTTACTATTTCAACCGGGCTGGTGAATACCAACACCACCCCCATGCTGATGAAAACGGTGCAATCAGGCAAAGTCGATGCTGGTCAGTTGATCACTCACCGCTTTGCCCTGAATGACATTCTTAAAGCGTATGAAGTATTCGGTAACGCGGCCAAGGAGAAGGCGATGAAAGTGATTCTCTCGCAATGATGAAATCAATCAGTTGACGGCTAGAAGTGCCTGGATAAACGCTTTCCAGGCACTTTGAAGTGACTGAAACAATACAGGCAGGGTCGGATTTATAGATTAATTCGTCCCGGGATTCTGTGTGCCTATGGGTTATCTATAACGTCGAGTTCATAAACAGAGGTGCCATCGTGACTTCTTTGACAGGGCCGGTAATGGCAACTATGTTTTTGGCGGTATAACCAACGTCACTGACATTCTTTCGATAATAGGGAAATATTGATATGAAGAAATACATCCTGATGATGGGCGCAGCAAGCTTGGTGGCCTTGACTTCAATGGCTCAGGCCGCTGATGCCAAGCCGGTTTCGAAATGGACGTGCGAGGATTTTCTGGCAGTCAAAGAGTCATTCCAGCCAACCGCTGTAGGTCTGGGTGAAGCCGTTAACAAAAGCGGCAAGGTAGAAGACGCTGTGCTGGACGTCGACGGTGTTGAAACGCTCACCCCTCTGGTGATCACCGCCTGTAAAGAAGCGCCGAAAGATTCCTTCGTTCAGAAAATCAAGTCCGAGTGGACAAAAGTTAAAAAAGACGTTTAACCCCCCAAGCCTGTACTCCCGGCGAGTACAGGCTTATTTCCCTTCCGCCCAAGCCCGCATGCGGCTAAATTTCTCCCTTCTTCTGAATTTCTTGCGCCGTATCCCCTCTACATTTAAAGCAGGCCAGACATGAGTGGCTGAAGGGCGTAGTAGACTGCGTTGGTTTTTTTATTGAGTCGGGGGAGCCTTATGTTAATCAGATCATTAGCTGAGCTGGATCGCATTCGTGACGAGTGCAAAGCCATGGTCACCAAGCGTTCGGCCGTTTCGGCGGGTGCAGCGGCCATTCCGATACCGGGCCTGGATATCGGAACGGATGTGGCGCTGCTGGTTGAAATGCTGCCGGCAATCAACAGTAAGTTCGGTCTGACTCCGCAGCAGATTGAACAAATGGACACTCGATCCAGACGTCTTATCGTCGTCGCGGTGTCGGGCATCGGCAGTGAAGTCATCGGCAAATTTATCAGCCGGACACTGGTCATGTCGCTGGTCCGCAAAATGGGTACCAAGGTCGCCACCAAGTCTGTGATTCGGTTTGTCCCTTTTGTTGGGCAGGCCGTCGCCGCCACGATCAGCTTTGGTGTAATGAAAATGGTGGGTAACGGCCATATCGAGGACTGCTACCAAGTGTGCCGCGAAGCACTGATTGCCGAGGCGCGTGAGTCTACAGTGATAGAAATCGGGCCTGATCCCTACCCATGATCACCAGCTCATGCGTATACCCAGCGAGCCGCTAATGGCTTCCTGATTGCGCGAATCGAGGTTGGCGCTGTAATCGGTGCTGGCATAGACGCTGACGCTAGAGTTCAAACGTGCCACCACACCTGCTCCTACATCCATGCTGCTGGAGCTGTGATCGGTTTTAATAGCTTGAACCGTGTCATAGCTGGTGGCGTCGCGCCCCCCAAAACTGCGCCACAGGTTGGCACGGATGTAAGGCTCAACGGGCACGTTGTTGACACTGTAAGCACCTTTCATGCGTGCACCGACTCGGCCCTTGAGGTAGTCCTGTGACTCGAAGCCTACGGTGGAAATGCCATCGCTGGCGCTGTCCATGGAGACCCTCTGAGCAATCAACTGCGCTTGAGGTTCGATTTGCCAATGGCTGGACACGGCAATCGGGTAGCCCGTCTCCAGAGACACGCTAACGGCGTGCCCATCCAGATCCAGTTTCACCCCGCGTTCAGAACGCGTGCGTCCGTCAAAGCGGGTGCCCATGGCCACGACGTCGATGTACGCCGATTGCGGGGTGATCAGTGTCCAGTAGCCGCCCAGGCTATCGCCGTCAAGGCGGATGTCACCTGCCTTGGCATTCTTAAAGCCCAGATTGAAGCCGCGCACGTCACCGTCCAGGCGAGACTGACTGGCAAACAGGCCGACACGCTGACGCATACCGCTGTCTGACGTCCATGCATACAGATCGTGGCCTATTTGATAACCACTGATGGAACCGTCAAAACTGGGTGCGACAGTACCAGACCAGCTCTGGCGCAAGTGACTGCCAAAAGTTCGTGCCCATCCCGCCGCAACGGCACCGTTTTCAGTCAGTAGACTTTGTTCTCCCTGACGATCATGAAAGGTGCCGATCGACGTTTGTGCCAGCAGTGCCGCCACGGGCGGGACCACAGCGTAGAGCGGCACCTCCTGACGATAAAGGGTGATGCTTTGTCCTGGCGCTGCGGTGGGCAGGGCAGGCGTGCCAACGGCTGCGACAGGAGCAGGGACTGGCGTGGTGGCAACCGGGGGCTCCACGGGCGGTACTTCAACGGGAGGAATGACTACTGGAGGCACCACAACAGGCGGTACAACGGGGGCAAACGCGGGAGGTGTGACGACGCTAGAGCGCAAAAACCAGCTATTTTCACTCCCTGCTGTGACCCCTCCCTTGAACAGATAGTACTGGTACGCACCGGCAGACAGAGATTGGCCTAACGTGAATGCACCTGCGGTACTTGTAGCACCTTGATCGGCCTGGACTACTTGAATACCGTTTTGTGCGGTCAATGCACCGGTTCCGCCCATATTGGTGACATTCAGTGCGGTGTTGCCTGACATTTGGCCACTCGCTACGATCAGTCGATCAGAGGCTGCATTGTCGCCGGCCAACACACTTTGTAATTTGATCATGGCGTTATTGCCAACATAGTCACCATTGATCGTAAGAGTGTCGCCAGTGGCAGTTCCGCCACGGGTCAGGTCTATCAAGCCAGAGTTATTGACGTTAGCTTTCTGGCCGGCCGTAAAGGGCGAAATGACGCCTGTGCTGGATTCAATCTGGCTGCTGGCATCTATATTCAGATTACCTGTGCTGCTGACGGTATCGCCCAAGGTCAGCGTGTCATTGAGGGTCAAGTGGGAGCCTTCAGTCAGTGCTATCGTTTCCCAATTGACATAGCGAGCACCGGTTTGCGGGTTGCTATTGGCAAAGGTCAGCGAATCATTGCCCGGGCCGCCGTCGAGACGCGGCGTGGATGACAGCAGGGTCTCGGACAAATTGGACAGCAGCCCGTTATCGTCGCCATCGGCCATCACCACAGCCCCCTGTAGCGTGCCGCCGTCCCGCCAGACAAATGTGTCATTGCCAAAACTCATGAGAATTAGGCCTCCCACCGTGCCTCCCGTCACGGTGACCTGATCGTTGCCACCGCTGACGCTAATATTGCCGCCAATGGTGCCACCGGAGACGGTTATGGTGTCCTGCCCAAGACCGGTCACCAGATTGCCAATGATTTGGCCGCCCGACAGATCAAAAATGTTGTTGTCCAGTTTCATATCGACACGGCCAATACGCCCGCCGGTCATTGTGGCCACATCGCCATCTTCAAAAGCACCGACAATAGTCCCACCGGTCATGAGGAAGGTGTCGCGTCCGTCACCCTGAACCAGAGACTGGATCTGGCCGCCTGTCATGATGAAGTCATCGATGCCAGAGCCCTGACTGACCGCCCCACTGATAAGACCGGCGTTAACCGTTATGCGGTCAGCTCCAGGGCCAAAAGAAACCGGGCCTGTGAGGGTGCCCGTACTGCCGCTGGGAAAAATAAGGCTATTGTTGCCCTGCACGTCAGTTAATGAAGCAGCGCTACCACTGTCACAGATATAACTGTCATCTCCAGCGGTCGGGGTAAACGAGCACTGCGCATAGGCGTTTTGCAAGGCGAGGCTCAAAAGGGAGGTGGCGAATAACTGAAGTGCAGGGTGTTTGGGCATGATTGACATCCTGATTGCGGACATAAATAACATCACGGTTCACCCCTGCAGTGCGTGTCAGGCTCGACAGAGTTTGAATGGGTTATAAACACAAAAACATCATGGAGTAAGTGTCATAAATGACAGGTTGTTGAGTGGGCTAAAGAGGCATTTACTAAGCGATTAGGTACGCCAGTAACATTGAGTGACATTTTGAATGAGTCATTTGAGCGTATTTAAGTTTTAAACCGAACCTGCGACTCACGAGTCCCTCAAAGATTAAGGGTGCGCAGAGAAGGAGAATGAGATGAAAAGTGGTCGATCCAGACTCGTCTTACTGCTATTGGGGTTTGTCACGATAACGTGCGCGAATGCATACGCTGATGATCACGCCGCAGCCCCTCCCGACATCCAGTGGGTCGCACAAGGCTCGGCACCCGGCAACACCAACAACACACTTCGGCGTATTAATCCTAATAGCCGTCAAGGCAGCGTTCCTGCCACGCCGGTGCCAAGAGGGCCTTCGACCATGCCCAAGGTGTATACCCCGACCCTTGAGAACGGGGGGGTGGGCAATGGCTACCCGCGTAATCCGCCGTTGCCCGCGACCGTCAAGCCGACTGCACCGTCGCTGCAACCGCGAGACAATCGTTAATCGAATAAGGAATTGCTCATGTTGAGAAAAACACTGTTGGCCGCTGTGTGCGCCTCTTCACTGCTCAATGTCGCATTATCGGTTCATGCCGACGAGCAGAAGTCCTTTTCTTCCGAGGCGGGAGCCATTACGGCAACGCCTGTTGTGCAAGGGCTAAATCATCCTTGGGCGCTTGCTTTTCTGCCGAACAACAAAGGCATGTTGATTACCGAACGACCAGGAAATCTGCGGGTTGTAAGCCCGGAAGGCAAACTTTCTGCGCCGCTTTCAGGCGTCCCTCAAGTGTGGGCTAAAGGGCAGGGTGGATTACTGGATGTCGTCCTGTCGCCGACCTTTGCTCAAGACCGGCTGGTGTATTTGTCGTACGCAGAGGGTGGCGACGAGGGTAAGGCAGGTACTGCGGTCGGTCGCGCTCGTTTGTCGGATGATTTGACCGGGCTGAGCAATTTTGAAGTGATTTTTCGTCAAACGCCCAAACTCTCCACGGGTAACCACTTTGGTTCTCGTCTGGTCTTCGATCGCGACGGCTATCTGTTTATCGCCCTTGGCGAGAATAATCAGCGGCCTACGTCCCAGGACCTCGACAAGTTGCAGGGCAAAATTGTGCGCATTTTCCCCGATGGACGAATCCCACCCGACAACCCTTTTGTAGGGCAGCCAGGCGTCCGTCCGGAAATCTGGTCATACGGTCATCGCAATCAACAAGGTGCGACGTTGAATCCGTGGACAGGCACACTCTGGACCCATGAGCATGGCCCCAAAGGCGGTGATGAAATCAACTTGATTGAACGCGGCAAAAACTATGGCTGGCCGCTGGCGACCCATGGCATTGATTATTCATCGCAGCCAATCTCCGAGGCCAAGGGCAAGACGCTTGAAGGCACCGTTATTCCTCATCATGTCTGGGACAAATCGCCGGGCATCAGTGGCATGGCGTTCTACGACGCCGACAGCTTCAAGCTATGGCAACACAACCTGTTTATTGGCGCGCTGGCCGACAAAGACCTGATAAGGCTACAGCTTGATGGCGACAAGGTGGTGCATGAGGAGCGCTTGTTAGGTGAGTTGAATGCGCGTATTCGCGACGTCCGCCAGGGGCCTGACGGCTATTTGTATGTCTTGACTGATGAGGCGGATGGCGTGCTGTATCGCGTGGGCCTGCAGTAGCGGGTTGCCTGCTTGTGCTAGCTGTAAACCCCTTTCAAAGTCCCTGCTGCAAGGCGGGATCATCGGGGTTCATTTGTTCAAGTTGTGCCAGTAACACTTGCACGTTCTGCAGCTGCCCGGTTTCCTTCCAGTAGCGGATCAACAGGATGCGGGCTTTGCGATTGGCGGGTTGTCGCTGTAACAGCTCTTCAAGTTGGCGTTGCGCGGCTTCCAGTTGTTCGAGGTCGTGCAATGCTACCGCCAGTTTGTAACGGTAGTCACTGTTGTCAGGTTCCAGCTCCACAGCCTTGGCCAGGCCGAGCAGCGCATATTCTGTCTGGCCGTGGTGATGCAGCCACATCCCGAGGGCATGTTGCAGATAAGCCGAGTCCGGGTGCGCTTGCAGTTGCTTGGCCAGCAATTGCCGTGCTTGATCAACTTGTCCGCGTTTGTCCAGTAAATCTACTTGTGCGACCACTGCGCGCAAGTTGTCCGGCTCTAGAGCCGTGACTTTCTCCAGGGCTGCCTGAGCCTGATCCAGTTGACCTTCGTGCAGATACAACCGGGCGAGTTGTCCTTGTGCTTGCGCGTCGTCCGGTCGGGTAGCGAGGTCGCGCTCATACTCGTCGATGACTTGCTGCAACGGGCCGAAGTACAGGCCTTGCTCATCCGCCGACAAACCCAACAAGGCATTGGCTGCCGCAAACCGCACGCTTTGCTCAGGGTCGTCCAGTAACGGGCCAAGCAGTAGTGTGCGTTGGGCATTGGGCACCAGGCCGACAACGCTTTGAATCGCCGCCTGGCGCACCAAAGGCGAGGGGTTGAGCAGGTCGGCATCTGCCAGCTTTAAGGCTTGAGGACTCGGATAGTTAGACAGTTCGGCATGCAAGCTGGCACGGCGGATATCGGAGAGGTCGGTGCGGGCCAGCTGCTGATACAAGACCCGCGCAGCGCCGGGCTGCCCGTTATGAGCTTGTTCAAGCGCAGCCGAGTAGCTGTGGTTAGTGGTGGCGGGCGCTACCGTAGGGGCGGAGCGCATTCCATACCAGAGGCCGCCTGCGATCAGTGCAGACATCAGGCTGATAAACAGGTAACGGCGAGGCTGAGCCATGCAATATCCAGAAACAAGCGAGCGTATGAGCTGCAAGATTGGGACAGTCTGCAGCTGGAGTCAAACGGCGGGGTGATTGCGGATGAGTTCAAACCGCAAAAAAAAGCCCCGCGGCCGAATGAGCGCGGGGCTAAAAATTGGTTGGTTGCGGCCAACCAAAGGAGCTCTTGGAGACAGCGTTAAATCAGTGTGCGCGAGCTAGGGTCTCAGGCTGCCAGCCGCCACCCAGCGCTTTGTAGATGGCCACTACGCCGCGATACAGTTCTACCTCGGCTTGTGCCTGGCTGTCTTCAGCGGCCAAACGTTCGCGCTGGGCATCGAGCAAGACTAAAAAGTCCACCGTGCCTTCGCGGTAACGTATGGCTGCCAAGTCAGCGGCGGTGCGGCTCGATTCACTTTGACGAATCAACGACACCAGACGTTGCTGGCGTTTGCCATAGTCACTGAAGGCGTTGTCAGATTCCTCAAGCGCTAAAAGTACTTGCTGCTCGTAACTGGCCAGTGCGCCTTCAGCTTCGGCATCGGCGCCACGCAAACGTGCGCGTACGCTGCCCAGATCAAAAGCGGGCCAGGTAATGCGCGGCCCCAGTGCCCAGGCATTGGCTGCCGCCGAACCGATTTGTGACCCGCGCCCAGCGGTAAACCCCAAAAATCCGCTCAGACTGACCCGTGGGAACAAATCGGCTTTGGCCACGCCAATACGAGCCGTGGCGGCTGCCAGTTTGCGTTCGGCGCTCATGATGTCCGGCCGGCGCTGCAACAGATCGCCGGGATTACCAATATTCAGCGCCTTGGCAATGGCGGGCAGTTGTTTGGGGCTCAAATCAACACTCAACTGCTCAGGTCGCTGGCCTAATAACGTGGCGATACGATTGCGCTCGCGCACTTGCTCGGCTTGCAACTGCGGAACACTGGCTTCAACAGACGCCAAGCGGGCGTCTGCACGCACCACGTCCAGTTGATCGCCCACGCCCGCATCGCGCAGGCTTTCAGTGATCGCCTTGGAGTCCTGCTGGTTTTTCAGGTTGTCCAGGGCGATGCGCTCACGCAGTTGCGCGCCGCGCAGTTCGCCATAGGCATCTACCAGTTCAGCAATCAGGGTGACTTGCAGTTGGTACAGATCAGCCGCTGCGGTCTGTTCATCCGCGTCGCTGGCTTCCAGTTCGCGCTGGATACGCCCAAACAGGTCGATTTCCCACGCCATATCCAGACCCAGATCGTAGCGTTCACTGTTGACACGCTTTTCGGTCTGGCCAGGTATCTGGCCTTTGCCGACATCACTGCTGGCCCGGCTGGTAATAGTCGGCATGGCGTCATTACTGACGTCGTCGCGAATGGCCCGAGCGGCACGCAAGCGGGCAAATGCCACGCGCAGCTCGCGGTTGCCATTAAGCGATTGGGTGACCAACTGATTCAACGTCGGGTCGTCAAACTGCTGCCACCAGATGCCTTCAAAGTGCGCGCGGTCGAACCCCTTCAAATAGTCGGCATTGATCTGAGCCGCAGCGGTATCCGGGGTTTTGTAGTCCGGGCCAACGGCGCAAGCACTCAAGGCCAGCACCAACAGGCTCGGCATAAAGACTTTCAAGCTCATTGCTGCGACTCCAACTTCAGGTGTTTGGCGGCTTTGCGCGCTTCACTGCGCTCCACATAACGGCGAATCAATACATAGAACACCGGGGTCAGGAGCAGGCCAAAGAAGGTCACGCCGAGCATTCCGGAGAACACCGCAACACCCATGGCGTGGCGCATTTCTGAACCCGCACCGCTGGAGAGCACCAGAGGCACCACACCCATGATGAAGGCGAACGAGGTCATCAGAATCGGCCGCAGACGCAGGCGGCAGGCTTCCAGTACCGCAGCCAGCGGGTCGAGCCCCTCTGCCTGTTTGTCCTTGGCGAACTCGACAATCAGAATCGCGTTCTTGCACGCCAACCCCACCAGAACGATCAATCCGATCTGCGTGAATATGTTGTTGTCACCGCCTGAGAGAATCACCCCGGTAATGGCTGAGAGCAGCGTCATCGGCACGATCAGGATGACGGCCAGTGGCAGGCTCCAGCTTTCGTATTGAGCGGCCAGCACCAGAAACGCCAGCAGCACACACAGCGGGAACACAAACAACGCGGTATTGCCTGACAGGATTTGCTGGAAGGTCAGCTCAGTCCATTCGTAAGTCATGCCGTTAGGCAGTTCTTCTTTGAGCAGTTTTTCCATAGCCGCTTCGGCTTGGCCTGAGCTGTAGCCCGGTGCTGCGCCACCGTTGATTTCAGCGGTGACAAACCCGTTGTAGTGCATGACGCGGTCGGGGCCAGCGGTGTCGCTGACCTTGATAAAGGTCGCCAGCGGGATCATTTCACCTTTGTTGTTACGCACTTTCAGTTGGCCAATCTGCTCAGGCTCCAGACGGAACTGCTGTTCAGCTTGAACATTTACCTGATAAGTACGTCCGAAGCGGTTGAAATCGTTGGCATACAGCGATCCCAGATAGATCTGCAACGTGTCGAAGATGTCGCTGATTGCCACACCGTGAGTCTTGGCTTTTTCACGATCGATAGCGGCATCGACTTGCGGCACGTTGACCTGATAGCTGGTAAACAAACCGGCCAATTCGGGCACGTCATGGCTCTTGGCAATCACGTTCTGGACTTCTTTGTACAGCTCGTCATAGCCCAGACCACCGCGGTCTTCGACTTGCAGGCGGAACCCGCCAATAGTGCCCAGGCCCTGTACCGGCGGGGGCGGGAAGATGGCGATATACGCTTCTTGAATATCGGCAAACTGCGCATTCAGCGTGGCGGCAATGGCGGCAGCGGATTGACTCGGGTCCTTACGCTCGTCAAATGATTTCAGTGCGACAAACACAATGCCGCTGTTAGGGCTGTTGGTGAAGCCGTTGATTGACAAGCCCGGGAAGGCAATCGAGTTGGCCACGCCAGGTTGCTTGAGCGCCAGTTCGGACATGCGCTTGATCACGCTTTCGGTGCGATCCAGGCTGGCCGCATCCGGCAGTTGAGCAAAGGCCACCAGGTATTGCTTGTCTTGCGGTGGGACAAAACCGGTTGGCGTGTGAGCAAATCCGGCCCACGTCAGTACTATCAGGCCCGCGTAAATCAGCATGGCGATGCCGCTGCCACGAATGATCCGACGCACCGTGCCGACATAGCCGTTACTGGCTTTGATGAAGAAACGGTTGAACGGGCCAAACAGCCAGCGACCGAACAGGCGGTCGAGAAGTTTAGTGAAGCGGTCTTTGGGGGCGTGATGGCCTTTGAGCAATACCGCCGCCAGTGCAGGAGACAACGTCAGCGAGTTGAACGCAGAGATCACGGTCGAGATGGCAATGGTCAACGCGAACTGCTTATAGAACTGTCCTGTCAGGCCCGAGATAAAGGCGGCCGGGATGAACACCGCACACAGTACCAATGCCGTGGCAATAATCGGCCCGGTCACTTCACGCATTGCGCGCTTGGTTGCATCGACAGGGTTGAGTCCCAGTTCGATATTTCGCTCGACGTTCTCCACGACGACGATCGCATCGTCCACCACGATACCGATGGCCAACACCAGCCCGAACAGCGACAGGGCGTTGAGCGAGAAGCCGAACATATGCATCACTGCAAACGTACCGATCAGCGATACAGGCACGGCCACCAGCGGAATAATCGAAGCGCGCCAGGTTTGCAGAAACAGGATAACGACCAGCACCACCAGAATCAGGGCTTCAAACAGGGTGTGAACCACCGCTTCAATCGAGCCACGGACGAAGATGGTCGGGTCATAGGCAATCTGGTAGTCCATGCCCTCCGGGAAGCTCTTTTTCAGTTCGGCCATTTTGGCGCGAACGTCGTTAGAGATCTGGATCGCATTGGAGCCGGGGCGCTGGAAGATTGGAAGCGCCACGGCCGGCTGGTTGTCCAGCAACGAACGCAACGCGTACTGGCTGGAACCCAGCTCAACCCTGGCGATGTCTTTCAGGCGCGTGATCTGACCATCATCGCCGGAGCGGATGATGATGTTTTCGAACTCTTCTTCAGTGACCAGACGGCCTTGGGTGTTGACCGATAGCTGGAAGCTGGAGGCATTGGGTGCTGGCGGCGAGCCCAGGGCACCGGCGGCCACTTGACGGTTTTGCTCACGAATAGCCGTGACCACGTCCGTGGCTGTGAGGTTGCGCGATGCGGTTTTGTTGGGATCAAGCCATACCCGCAGTGAGTAGTCGCCCATGCCAAACATTTGTACATCACCGATACCGTCCAGGCGTGCCAGTTCGTCCTTGATATTAAGGATGGCGTAGTTGGACAGGTAGAGCATGTCGTAACGCTGATCCGGCGAGGTCAAGTGCACCACCATGGTCAGGTCGGGCGAGGCTTTGTCCACAGTAATACCGATACGCGTCACTTCTTCCGGCAACTTGGGCTGTGTGCGAGTCACTCGGTTCTGTACCTGCACCTGGGCGGTGTCCAGATTAGTGCCCAATGCAAAGGTGATGGTCAGGGTAATTTTGCCGTCGGCGGTGGATTGCGAAGACATGTACAACATGTTTTCCACGCCGGTAATCGCTTGCTCCAGAGGAGCTGCCACGGTATCGCCGATTACCTTGGGGTTGGCGCCGGGGAAGCTGGCACGCACCACCACGGTGGGCGGCACGACTTCGGGGTATTCACTGATGGGCAATTGGAACAGCGAAATGCCGCCCGCAATCAGAATCAGTAATGAAAGCACAGCCGCGAAAATCGGCCGCTGAATAAAGAACTGGGAAAAATTCATTGGAGTTGTCGTCCCTTAACCGCGCGGAGTCGCAACGCTGGCAAGTTTCGGCGCGTTGTTGGCGGGCTTCACTTGTGGCAGGTTGCTGGCTTCCAGGGCTTGTCGTTGTTGCGCCAGTGCGGCGAGGGTTTGTTCGTTGGCCATCGGAATCACTTCTGGCGCTACCGGGGAGCCCGGCCGTACTTTCTGCAAGCCCTTGACGATGATGGTGTCGTCTTTGTTCAAACCGCTGCGAACGATGCGCAGGCCTTCGATTTTTGGTCCCAAATCAACCGTGCGGTAGGTGGTCTTGTTGTCAGCATCCATCACCAGAACAAACTTCTTGCCCAAATCGGTACCGACCGCTTCTTCATTGATCAAGACTGCCGAGTAAGTACCGCTACCGACCAATTTCAGGCGTGCATACAAGCCGGGCGTGAAGCTGCCATCGGCGTTATCGAATACCGCGCGGCCACGGATGGTGCCGGTTTGCGGGTTAACCCGGTTATCGACGAAGTTCATTTGACCGAGATGAGGATTACCTTCTTCGTTGGACAGGCCGAGGTACACAGGAGTGGTCTGACCGCGCTGGCCCTGACGGGCGAGTTGCGAATACTTGAGAAATACGCGCTCGTCAGCGTCGAAATAGGCGTACACCTTGTCCGTCGACACCACGCTGGTCAGGGGGGTGACATCCGCCGTGACGATGTTACCGGCCGTGATTTCGGCCCGGCTGACACGGCCACTGATGGGCGATGTCACACGGGTGAAGCTCAGGTTCAGCTTGGCCAGATCCAGTTGCGCCTGAATGGCTGCGACACCGGCGCGGGCTTCTTGAGCGGCAGTGGTGCGCGAATCGGCCAGTTCAGCCGAGATGGCATTGCTTTGGCGCAGACGCTCGCCACGCTGAGCTTCGTTTTCGGTACGGCTGGCGTTGGCGCGCGCTTGTTGCACCTGGGCTTCAAGCTGACGCACAGCGGCCTGGAAAGGGCGCGGGTCGATCTGGAACAGCACGTCGCCCTTTTTCACCAGGGCGCCCTCGGTAAAGGCGACCTGATCAATCTGGCCCGACACGCGTGGGCGTATTTCAACTGTTTCTGGCGCTTCAAGGCGACCGGTGAATTCGTCCCATTCGTTGACCGGCTGTTCCAGTACTTTGGCCACACTGACTTTTGCTGCGGGGGCAGGAGCAGTCGCTTGTGGAGTTTTGCCGCATGCACTCATCACCACTATGGCCAAAGCCGCGAGTGGGAAGCGCAAATGTTTAAGTGACTGTTCCATGGGGGTGAGTCCGCCAATTTGTTGAGATGGGCGGATAATGCTGGCGCGCGTACTGGCAAACGAATCGAACCCAGCAAAGGTTACTATCATCGGGAATGATAGAAAGTCGAAGTGAACTGTCTAATCTGCGGTTTTGATTAGCATGCTATCAATTAATGGTTGCAACGGCGGCGCCGATTTTGCCTGTCAGAGCCCTCGGCAGTTGTTCGCTGAAGCTCGATGAGCCAGCCGCGCTTCTTAGTCAGGAAGAGATTAATGTTTGAGCGACTCAGCACCCATACCAACCGAGTGGCCGGTCTTGGCGATCACAGGGAGACTGATCCTTGGCTGTTGCTGCGTAGCGGTGCGAGCCTGCTTTAAACCCAGGCCCGCTCAGCTTCTATCAGCAACCCGTACAACGCGTTCTGCTTAATCCTCTAAGGTATCGTTTTCATCCTCACTGACGGTGTACCAGGTGTGGTAAGTCTGACGACTTAAAGCACCCTTGGCGTTTATCGTGCTCGTCAGGCGTCCCAGCGGGTCATAGAACGATTGATCGCTGGAGCTGATTTTTCGTAATGAATCGTCTTCGATATAACCGTACTGATCCGCGAAGTAAGGTCGATAGCTACGTATCGGCAGGCCTTTGTTGTTGTATTCAACCCTGCCACTGACACGCCATCGCTTTTCGCTGTGTTGACGCAGTGGCTTCGCTTGGCTGTCCTGGCTCAGTCGTCCCGATGGGTCGACCACGTAGGCCATTCCCGCCGAAGTTTTTTGCTTGGTTTGTAACACTCGGCCAAAACCATCGCTACACGTGAGGTTGATATGGATGTGTCGGGTCATATCCGGGTCGCTGGTGGTGTACGTATCTGTCTGCAGTACAGCACCATAAACCGGCTCTCGACGTGCGAGGCGGATCTGCTCGCTAAACAAGCGATTCTCGGGCTGACTCACGTCCAGTGTGGACACACGTGCGCGACCGCTGGCCCGGATATATCCGCCAGGGGTCAAATAGCCCTTGGCTATCCATTGCGCACGCTCAGGGGATACGGGAATTTGCCCCATCCAGTTGAAGGGTGCATAAAAACAGGCGCTGGCTGCGTCTAACAGTGCTGCTTCAGGTGCTTGGATAGCCGTTTGCGGGCTGTCATCAGCAGGACGCATGTACTGCTCAAGGGGGGCAAAACCCGTGGGTTCGCCACGCTCATGACCGTAAATGCTGGTCGCTTGCAGTTGCCCGAATGCGTCATAACGCGCCTGCTGAACGCTGCCCTGAGGATCGATAATCTTGATGGGCAGTAATAATCTGTAGTCATGCACGGCTTGGGTCTGGCAACCATCAATTGAAGTCACTGAGGCGATATGACAGTGGTAGCGGTCATAGGCAAGGTCGGTGAATGAGTGGCTTTCTGAAGGACGTAACCGGGTGGCTCGGTAGAAATTCTGCTCACTGGAATATTGGGCAAATCCTAGCCTGAGTGACCACAGTGGTGTTGACGCACCGTTCTGCGTGTCATCTGCGTTGTCGTTGGACAAAAACACTGACAAGGGATGGTAATGTTCCTGGCGAAGGGTATCGGCCAAGTCAAAGGACGGGGCACCCGGCAAGGCAGGAAGATCGTCGTATGCCGACAGGGCCGTTGCGTCCAGTTCTGCACTTTCAAGGTAGGCCGGTAATGCTTCAAAGCTGGCGTGCCCTTGTGGCAGGGCTGAGTCGCTCAATGCGCGGGTGTAGTGCTGCACCGTCATGCTGGCCAGCGAGCGAGGGACGTGCAGGCCCAATGGATTTGCTGGGCCACTGCTGATCAAGTGCTCGTAGCTGATATGCGCAGAATCAAGGCTGTCTTTCTCAAGTACCAGCGCGTTGCTGCGCTGGCGATAAGGCAGGTGCAGCCGCCAGCGCTGGTTGCCGTCCAGATGGATGGGTTGCGCCAGCACTTCGCTGATGTAGTACGCCTGTTGAGCCGGATCGTGGGTGTCGCGCCACCAGGTTTGTTGGTGCGGCTCGTTAAAAGGGGGCAGGTCACCGGGGCTTGTGCGGCGGGCGTAGTCAATGGTTAGCCCATGTAGCAGAGCGCCAAAGCGATCCCGGCGTAGGTTGATTGTGTGTTGGCAGGCAGGATCAGTTCGCTCGCGTTCATAGCGGTAGCTCTTCGATTCCAAAGGTAAAACCAGCTGGGAAGCGGACGGGTGTAATTGGCGCAAGTGATAGCGGTGCTCGCTGACGGTGTAAGGCACGGCTGCAGGTCCGGAATCAGCGGCGGCGAACACTTCTTCTCGTAATGTTAAACCGCTCAGGGCAAGAGACGCTTCCCGCAAGTCACCAGGGGACGGAGTTGGCAAAAGGGTGTCGTGTAGATTGTCTCGCTCCAAGCGTGTGAGCAGCGTGTTGCCCAATGGATGGGCACGTTCATCACCGGACCAATAATCTTCGCGGGGCATGTCGAGTGATTGACCGGTGTGAGACCAGGTTTTTCGCAGCAGTGCAGCCGTGTGCCCATCATGGCTTGCCGTCTGGATCGATTGCTCGGTGTCGGTGGTGAGCAATAGGCCATACCCCTGAAACTTGCGTTCAAGGCCGTCGTAATAGCCTTCCCTGTAAGTAAAACATTGGGTCAATTGATTGCCGCTGATCTCATCGTGCTGTTGCTGGCGCGTGACCAGGTGCAGCGCAAAGGGTAGACCGCTTATTGGCGGTTTCCCATCGCGAAGACGCTGTTGCTTTTCATCCAGCCACTGCTGGGCGCTGCTGCTGTAATCAAGATGACCTACAGCGCCCATATTGTTATCGGTGCTGATCAACAAGTAGGGTTTTCGACTGACAAAGTCGTAACGCCAGTGACGGGGTGTTGGATGGTTGACCGTCAGTATCAAGCTCGAGCAGCCCAGGCCTTGCAGGTCAGAGACGCTGGCATGAGAGAAACGATCATGTTTGACCCCCTCGGGCCAGGGTAGAGATGCGGGTGTGCTTTGCAGCCCATTACCGGAGTGATTCATGAAGATCAGCACCTGATCAGGTTGCACATAGAGCAGGTCGCTGGCCCCCGAGCCATCCAGATCGCCCAGCAATACCCGCGATGCTTCGAACTCGGCATAGGTAAAGGGCAGTGTGGCGAAAATAAAGCCTTTACCCAATCGGCCACGCCCCAGATTTGGCCAACATTTGATTTCATTGTGACGGATGCGGATCAAGTGCTGCTGGCCGCTGCCGAGCACGTCGCTGAACGCCAACAGTTCAGTGGTGCCATTGCCCGGGAGCGGTAAGTGGTCATCGTCGGGTTGATGAGCAACATCGGTGCCTGTGGAGAACCCCAGTTGGCCCTGATTGATGTAGAGGCGCACGCTGTTGCTGCCGATCAGGGCCAAGTCATACACGCCGTTGCCCATCAAGTCGGCCAGTTGACCCTGGGGGTGAAAAAACTCCTGTGGCAGGGCCGTAAAGGGCGCGAAGTTGGACCATTGGCGGTTACTGTTCAGGGTAAAAAAACCACTCATGCCCGGTTGAGCGATGATCCAGTCCAATTGGCCGTCACCATCGAGATCGGCCAAAGATTGTTGAACCGGTCGTGTCTGATCCGCAACGGGGATGCGCTCCAGCGTTTGTAATGCTCCGTAAACCACATGATTGGCGTCTTGCGCCGGATCGGCCCTGAGCGGCTCGCGGTAGTACCAGCTTTTATCACTGCGATAGAGCACCCCGGGCAGGCCGTCGCGGTACAAGTCGACCAGTTGATAGCCTTGGCTGTTGATGGGGCCCTGCAAGGCGTCAAAAGATCGCCAATTAGCCGGATCGGCCGTCAATGAAAAATCGCTGTAGGTCAATTCCAGAGGGGGCCAGTGGCTGATTGCTCCGCTCGCCTCGCACGCTTGGTGATGCACGCAGCACAACTGATTGACCTGGGTGTGGGTGGATGTGTACTCGAACAGCAACCGACGTGTCAGCACGGGCTCGCTGCCCAGCTCGGCCTCCTCTGGAAAATAGTGAAACATCAAGACTTGCTGGCACAGACGACGGCTGCCCAATTCGAACCCATAGGCATAGCTGAAATAGGGATCAGTGCGTTCAAGCCAAGGGGTTTGCTCAAGGTAGGAGGGTGCTTGAGTCATCGAACGGGTGCGTTCGCCGTAATCAAAAAGCAGCTCAAAATGCCATTGTCGCGGTGCTGGTGTTTGCGTCGTCCACAACATCAACTGAGCCTTGGCGGTGATATTGCCGTAACAGATGCGCGCCAAGTAGCGTTGGGCGCTGAAATCGCGCTGGGCAATGCCTTGCGTATCAGCCTTGTATTGATAGTAAATCTGCTCGCCGTGCGGGTTCAGGCTTTCCTCCAGCAGCCACTGGGCAACGTGGGTGGGCATTTGCGAGTCGGCGATGCGTGCTGCGTGCGTTTTGCCATACAGATGAATATTCCCGTCTGCTCCCTGGACGAGCCAGAAGCCCGCTGTATCGGCCTGTGATGACCAATGCTCTATACGGTCGAACGTGTTTTCGTTTCGCGGCAGATAACGCACCACCGTATAGGATGAATCCAGTTGCAGGCCGTTGTAATGACTGGCCACACGGGTTAACAGGGTATTGTTTTGTGCTCGTTCGGGGATAAGTTCTGAGCCTGAAGGGCCAATAAACACATCCTCAGGGTTATAGGCAGGAACGCCCTTTAGGGTACTGCGACTGATAGCAGCTGCTGAAGCATTCCAACCCATGCCGAACGGGCTGTTGCCCAGCTCACTGTGGTAGCTCAGGCTCATTGGCGCAGTGAAACCGCGCCCAGGCGAGAAAGGTAATGGAATTTGAAATGAGGCGCCGCCAGTCATACCGACGGCGCCCCATCCCGTACCAATGCTGTGTATGGCACCACCGCCCTTGGGCAGAGTGGGTGTGAGGACATCCCCATTGGTGGCAGTTTGGGTGCTCATCCCAGACCTCCAGCGCTTCTTGCGGTATAGCGCACCTGAATAATGATGTCGCTGAGGGACTCGAGCATGGCGTGTTGTGCCGCAGGATTGGGAAAGGTCAGGCGCCAATTGGACACCGCCCCGGTGAATTCGAAAGGCAGGTAGCGTTCATCAGTGTCGAAATTGAGGGTGAACAGGCCGCTGTCGTTGACACCTGTAGAGAGTGCAACCTGCTCTCTGACCCGCAGATTGTTAGTGGTATCGCCTGGGTCTTCAGACAGTTGGGTCTGATTTTGAAGTTGCGTCAGTGTCGCTCGAATGTCTTCATAAGGCCCGAGTGTGGCCGGCAGGGATACGCTGACACTTTTGATCCTGCGCAGGTAATGGCCGGGATAATCTGCATCGAATAACGCCTTGGTCAACGCAAAGTCGACGGTTCCATCGCTGACCATCTGCTGCTTGAGTTCGGTCCAATCCTTGTTCAGGGTGGTGCTCGTGTCCTTGACCTGTAACAGGCGCAAGGAAACGGTTTTGGTAATTTCCAGTTCACGCTGATTACGCCGGAGGTAGGCTGCATCCATACGTTGTAAATCCAGTTTTAGCGATTCACCCGCGGTCATCCCTTTGAGTTGATTATTCCAGCTGCTGCTTGTGATGAAGGTGCTGTTCCAATCGGCGCGCTCAAATTGCCAACTGGCCTGAGCGGTCTGGCACAAGGAATGGGCCGCGTCGTAGGCCTGATAGTAGAAAGCAGCCAATTGACTGTTGAGCCACTGGTAAAGCTGCGGGCTGGAAAATCGTTTACTGAGCATTTCGTAGGTCAGTCGGGCGTGTTCCATCGCGGTTTCGCTGTGCCGCAGTTGTAGGCTTAGCGTGGCGGTTTGCTGCGCGTGAGCTTGCAGCTGGGTGTCGAGCTGGGTGATTTCGAGTCGGCACTGATCCAGTGCTTGGGCCCATTCTTGAGCGCGACGATTAAAGAGTTCGGTTCGATCCAGATGTTGGGCGCTGGAGCGTTTTTCATTCGCCGCTCCTTGGGCACCCGCCTGAATGGCATGAAACGCCCCTTCAAAGCGCATGCCGCCGTTGGAGGTCCCGAAAATATTGGGTAACAGCATGGCCAGTCCGGCGCTGGCCTGAGCACTTGCTGCGGCAATATCCCATTTCGCTGCTTCCAGGTACTGCTGGCTGGCAAGTGCCTCGGGCGAAGAGATGCCTTCCTTGAGTTGTTTTTCGTAGTAGTTCAACCGCCCCTCAATCACCATGCGACCCGCCAGCAGTGCGCGATGGTTTGATTCGTCGACGAGCATGCTTTGCTTCTGTTGTTCGACCGCAATATTGGCCAGGTCCCATGCGTGAAGTTGCTGCTGTTGCAAGTACTGAGCCTGCTCTTTGCGCTCGAACAACATGAGTAAGGCATTGCCGAGCTGAATCACGTTTTCGACCATTGTCATGGCGTGGGCGTAGACCACCTGAAAACGATAATGCCCGATGTCCGCTTGCTGCCTGCCTTGCATGGGGTTGTGGCCAATACGGGGACTTCGCGCATAACCGCTCAATAGGGCGTGTGTCGAAATGGGCGGGGAGAACACGGCAAGCTGTAGGGGCTTGCCATTGATACTGAGGTGATGGCGCAAGTTATGCAGACGGCTTTGCAGTTTGTCCCAGCGTGCCACTAAATCAGGATTTAGCGGGAGGTACAGAGTGTCAGAGTCACGTGCTAAAGCAGTTTGAGTATCAGTGACGGGTGAACGATGCAATTTGCCCAAGTGTGCATTGCTTCGTACCAGGTGTTTTTCCAGCCTACGCAGCTCACTGGATGTAGAAGCGCCCAAATCGTTTAGGGTAATAGGTTGCCAGGGGTCGGAGCGGGTCATGCTCGGCCGAGGGCCTAGCAGATTTTTTATGCGCACATACCAGAGTTTGGCCTCTACCAGACTGTCGGCATTGGCTTGACGGTAGGCCGCATCGCCACGGTTGAACTGAATGTCCAGATAGAGCATGTACAACGCTTGACGGAAGTAGACCGGGGCGCTGAGCGCGATCAGGTTCGGGTCGTCCTGCTGGATCTGCGCATAACTCAGGTCGCGGTTAACCCCAATCAACGCCGGCAGCTTCCAGTGGCCCGAAAGCTGGTGCAGTTCACTGCTATTACTCTGCGGATCAAAAATATAGTTCAGCCAGCATTGAGCTTCGGCATAACGGCGTTCCATATTCAAACGACTGGCGACCAGCCAAGGGAGGTACAGAAACAACTCCCAGAAATAAATGCCATAAGCACCATGAAAATCCAGCGAGGATGAAGCAGCGGCTGCATCTAGCGCAGGCTCTCTCCATTGACTGGCGCTCATTGAAAAAAGATCGTCGAGACTGATATTAGCGGCATCTATCAATTGCCGGCTTACGCCGGTATTTATGCGAATGGGCGCTCGGGGTGTTTGTTTCGCAGGGTTGTCGCTGTAATTTATGGAAGAACCGCTGAAGTCAATGAATTCTACATTTCCGTTGGGGTTTCCAAGACTGCGGGTGATTCTGGGCGAAATGGGTGTAAAAATAGTTGCGTTTTTGGTTGGCAGTGTCACATCCGAAGATTTCAGTGCATACCCTCGAATAACGCGGTCGTTGTGGCGGGTGTCCGTATCGAAAATCAGCACGCCGTGAATGATCGTAATGGGCCGGGGCCGGTCAGTTGCCTCTTGGGTTTGCTCCTCTACAGGGCGCAAGGTTTTCGGGTCAAGTTGGATGTGTGCGGTGAAAGGGATGTCGGGGGGCAGGCTTAACGAGGTGCCATTAAGTTCACGGCGCGAGGTTTTGGGCTCACCTACGATGTAGCTGTTGCCACGGTGGATATTCGAAGGACGAGGTTGAATATCATTGCGCGGGATGATGACGACGGGCTTGTAGTGCCGAGCGTATAACGTGGCACTTGCATTCTCGAATACCCAATTGGATCGTTCATCGGAGGGGTCGCTCTTTAGCACATGAAAGTGGACGGTTATGCGGTAATCGGTAGTGCTGTTTTCGAATATAAAACTAAAAGCATCATACTCGATGTATTTGCCTTTTAACTGGGCTTCCCAGCCTTGGCGTACGCGCTTTACATCGATGGGCTGAACACTTGTAGCCGTAGCTGAATCGTTATCATAAATCAAACTAGAGTAAGTCAGGCCGGTCTTGAGACAGGTAATGGCAAGTGATATCCAGTTGCAGGGCAGGGCGTTGCTCGACTTTAAGCTCAACAAGGAGCCACTCACCAGCTCAGATTTCCCATTGCCGCCGTTTGTGGGGCGCTGTAAGCACAAGTCCAAAGTCAGTTCGGAATCATGATGACGTGCTTTTAACGAAATGCTTTGATGCTCATGGAGAGGTTTGTCCAGCGTTGAAGTTACTTCCAATACGCAGGAAGTGGCGTTGTAAATAATATCTCTATCAGGTCGCAGATTACGGATAATTGCCTGTTTGTTTTCGAAGTTCCAATTGGATAACTCTGAGGGTGGGGTGCTATCAACGGCCGCATTGACGGAAATGGTTTCGCTGGCGGGAGCATGAAAATTGAAAGTGTTCTTATTGTTGTACACGAATAATGCTAGATAGCGCCTTGCCAATTTTTCATTTTCCGCATTGAACGCTAGGTCTACCAACGTTCCCCTTGAAATCAGACGCTTTACGCTGAAGTCATGATGAATTCTCACGGCCTGGAAAAAATCACTGCCGGTATAGAGCTTTCCTTTGTCCGATGATGCATGTGCGTAGGCATTGAGTCCGACAAACAGTGAAGGAGGTTGTGTGGTCGAGTCCAACACTGCAATAGTTTCTGTGGCTGCTTTGACAGCATCCCTATCGAGTTTGTTGAGTTCCTTCATCACGCAGTATTCATCACTGCATGCTTGCGGCCCACTCCAGCTACCATCGTATTTCATATAAGAAAAGTACAGTCGGAACTGAATAAAGCGACTTCTGAGATAGTCCTTCAACCTTAATTTATAGCTCTTTTCAGACTCTTCAGGTTCAGCCCAACTGTATTCGCTGCTGTTATGAGTGGAGGAGGGAGACACACATTCAGCCCAGATGACTAACAGCCGATTATTGAAACGCACAAGGCGGATGCTATGGCCAGGAATGAAGTCCGAGGCAGGCAGAGGGATTTTCTTCCACTCAGACCAAGCGCCGGGCTGCGGAGTGTCTTGTTTGTAGAACTGAGCGCTTTCGGTTACAAAAGATTCAGATCGCTTAGACATATCCAGCGAGCGCCAGAAATACGTACTGTCAATACTGGATTTGGCAACAAAGTAATACGTGCTGTTGGCAAAGTTATTGGGGGCGCCGTCAATGTAACCACTTAACGTCGTAAGGGTGGCAATTTCTTCAAACTCGGTTAAATACCGTTGAACAGCAGGGCGCACACTGTCTGTGTGCAGACGACATTGATTTAGGTCATTTTCAAGTTTCTGGAAACTTTCGGTTTTTTGACTGCGTAACATGGGGTCCAGGTAATGCGCGGGGAAATGCCGAACCTGTTGAGCAGTTCGCCATACCGAATAGGCATGCAGACTGTTGCGCCAAGTGCTGTGTTGAGCAGATGACATGCCCAAGGTTTCATAACCTGGCTCAAGCCCCGATGAGATAGCGTTTATATACTGTTGCAAGCTGGCAATGGCACTAGCGACGCGAGTGGTTGGAACAGCTTGACTTACTTGCACATCCAGAAGCCAGTAGGCATAGATATCATCAAGCGAACGGATTTTGTGCTTGCTTGGCAGCGAGCTGTCTTCAGCCAGTACATAGGTGAGATAAAACGCGAGCAATGCATCACGCAGTTGTTCATTGAGCTGCTGATGGATGTATTCAGACATGGTCATTCCTTTGGCCGGTACCGAGGGCGGCGATACCCACCTTTTTCCAGTCATCAGAGCTGAAAGTGGACGTCAAGCCGGTGGCTAACAGCATTATGTTTGCCGAGAAACCTGTTGCTTTAGTGCCGTCATGGCAGCGCATAAGCCAGTCCAGTTCGGTCATCGAACGCACTCGTTTTTCTGGCAAACGATGGGTCAGCAACCCAACCTCGGTTGGACTCCAGCCCATGATTTCGGATAGCTGACGGTGAGCTTGCGCATTCAGGCTGGCCAAGTCTGCGGGGAGTACCTGTGGGTTGGCCTGGTTCAAATAATCGAGCATCGTGTCGTGATCAGCCCCGTATTGCAGGCTGAAGTGATCGAAGCGTTGGAACAGGTATAGGGTGCTGAGCGTAAGTTTGAGCATTGAATTGCTTGCCTGCTCCGCGTCCAGCCAGTGGGGGTTGACTAGAAATGATTGCAATACCGTTCGGCTCAAGGGAAGTTGCAGATCGGCCTCGGCATTGGGTAAGTACAGTAGAAGGTGTTTGAGGGTTTCCTTGGGGTGCTGGCTGCCAAGGGCATTGGCCAGCGTGCGCGTTGCTTGTCTGAACGTTTGCTTATACAAGGCGGAGGGTTCGCTGGCTTGGGACGAGTCCTTGAGCAAACGCTCCACATCTTCCCTTAAAGGCTGAAGTAGCGTGAAGGCCTCGACGACCACTGTCTTGAGTTTTAGTTTGGCTACACTTTTAAGTTCCTGGTTACGTACGGGATCCATGCTCAAAGTTGTGTAGCGATCAACCCCGTGATCTACAGCTTTCTCCATGACTTCAAGCTTTGGTTGCCTGGAGGGCAACATATGCGCTCTGAGTAGCGCCTTTCCCAGCAGGAGGTTCCAAGGTATTTCCAGGTGTTTGGCATTCGAGTCGGCCTGAGGAAGATCCAATTCATCGAGCGTGGTCTGAGGAAGAAAGTAGCCTTGGATGCCGTGCAGTAGATCGTGGACTTGGGTAAGTTGCGCCTGTACGGGCGCAGGTACCAAACCACTGTCCAGCAATAATTGCTGGCGCAAATGGGTCATGCGCGTCTTGCTGTCTTTAAACCAGGTGACGGCCCAGTCCAATTGCATCAATACATCGAGAAAGTCCGGTGGGGCGTTGCTGCCTGATGTACGTAAGGCCGGAATAACCAATTGCCGGCGATACTCCGCCCCCCCCAACATTTGAACCAGTTGGTCACACTCCACAATCGACAGCCCGAACAGGGCAGGCAGTGTGGCTTGACGGTAAAAGCTCGAAAGCGTTGAGATGTTGCGCGCGGGTGCGCTCAAATAGAGTTGCGTACGGGTTTTGAGCAGCCCTAAAGACAGTGGCGTATCGTCAAGACCCAATGCCGCACAGACTCGAAACAGAGTGGCCTCCCTTGTATTGAGGTCTAAGGGTTGGTTATCCAGCGTCAAGGGGGATTGCAACCAGTGCGGCGGGTTGAAGACTTGATCGAATAACGCTGCATGTTCTCCAGTTCCATGCACTGGCAACTGGTACAGCCAGGCTGAATAAGTTTGAAGTTTGAGGCCATAGCGTTGATTTAAATGGCGAAAAACACCTAATGCTCGCAGGGTGTTGTCATTAATGATCAAAGAGTCTGTTGGAATGCCCTCACAGGCTTGAGCGCTGTGCACAAACTCGTCCAGTTCATAGAAGGGGATATCGAGCCAGCGTTTCAAGCGGATCATCCGTTGCAAGCGGTCATACCGTTGGGTATTGGTATGCACCAGAAGCACCTTTTCAGCCGTAACGGTGCTTAGCCCCAAGCTTTTTTCTCCGGCCATCAAGGGGCCATTGATATAGCGGGCACCTATGTTCTGTTCGGTGGTCATCTGCTCCGGCGCCGGCAATGCATGAGCAGAGCGCCGCGGGCTGTAACGTCCCAACGCCAATAGTTCTAGGAGTTGGTCGGTATCCAAGCCGGTGTTCTGCATGAACTGTTGTTGATCAGTGATGGGCTGGCTATGGCCATAGTGCTTTTTGAAAAAGGACGCAGGCTGCGTATCGATTGCCGGGTATTGCCCGTGAATGTGTTCAGTCAATAAATTTTGCTGAGCAGGGCTCAAGCGCGTAAGCAGCCGTTGTGCCTCATAGGCTTCCTGTTGCACGACGCCATATTTGTTTTCGGGTTGCTGGTTGTACGGAAGCTTAAGGCTGATCAGGTAATTCAAGGCCCCGAGACGCGGTTTTTGATCCGACAGGCTCAAGACACATTGCTGATGAGCAAGATCGAAGGGAAGTTCGATCGGGTAGCGAAGTTCAGTTAACACCTGCTCAACTGTACGGTTGCCGTATAGATCACGGTTATCGTTCAGATACTTTTTTAAAGGTCCGCTTAGGGTTTCGTTAACCAAGGTCAACATTGGCAGTTCGCGATGGGTATTTTCATCGTCGATCAGCAAATCTTTGAGGGTTGGCCGTCTACGGTTGAGGGTTATTTTTTCTTGAGTGCCTTTGCCTGTTTGTTCAAGCTGCAGCGCAAACATATAAAGTGCCCGCAGATAAGCGGCGGGTGAATCGACTGCGGCCAGAGAGGACGCGGAGCAGAACGCGTCCCCGTTGCCAGGAAACAGGGTCGCGTAGGTGGGAGAACTGTGCGGGTCTGTTATCGCGCCGCGTCTGTTACGTGTCGTGTCGTCATCGCGTGAAGAGGGGTCTCGCGCCAGTAGTTCTATTTGCGAGGAATAGCCGACGGCATTGTCATAGGCTTCCCCTCCATCGTCATCGCAGTATTCGGCAAGTCGATCAATAAAGTCGTTTCTGGATAAACGAATGATGTCGAATACCGAGTATAGGTCGAGTGCCAGTAGTGCAGCTTTAAACCTGTCCCGGTCATGTTCACGTCCAGGGCGCGAAACAATGAGTAAATCCAGTAATGGAGAGTAATCCTTGGGCATAGTGAACGGTTCCTTGACGTGAAGTGGCTGATCCACTGCACGTCTGGAAAACTACCATTGCCCTTGAAGCGCTAACCGTCAGCTACAGCCGCTCAAAGTCTTAGGATGTATCGTTATTGAGTGTGTATTCCTGTCCCAGGAACGGACTTTTTATTCGATCGCGGTGAAGGCAATAGAACTGCCTTGCACCTTTATGCCTATGGCGTAATGAACCCGCCCCATCAGAAATTGATCGAGGCACTCAGCCTTGCGGTTAGCGGAGCGCCCTGAAACAGATAGTTGTCGCCCATGTACTCGCCGACATCGCGCCAGTAACGCTTGTCAAAAAGGTTGTCGACCGTCAAACGGAACACGGTGTCATAGCCATCAATACGGGTGCTGTAGCGGCTGCCAATATTGAAAATGGCGTAGGAACCCACCTCGACTGCACCTTGCTGATTGGCGTATTTTTTACCGCTATATTGCACACCGCCCAACAAGGCCAAGCCATCGAACCAAGGCAGTGCATAGTCGCCATAGAGGCTGGCGCGCAGAGTGGGTACATTGATTGTCTGGTGCCCTTCATATTCCGGCGTACCGCTGCCGGTGACTCTGGAACGTATGGCTGCCACGCTGGCAAACACTTGCAAGCGATCAGTTGCATGACCATTGGCGGCCAATTCAAGCCCAGTGTTTTTCTGTTCGCCCTGTTGCACAAAGGTAAAGCTGGCATCGTCGTTGGGCCGTGCATACTGGTAGGCCTGACGAATCTGGAACAGCGTGGCGCTCAAACTCATGCGCTGCCAGTCGTATTTGATACCGGCCTCGATTTGCCGCGACACGGTTGGCGCCAATATTTCAAAGGCATTGCTGGCGAACCAGGGAGCCTCGCCCCCCAGCGACAAGCCCTTGTTGTAACGGGTGTACAGCGACAGGTTTTGCATTGGTTTGTAGATCAGTGCGGCTTGGGGCAAGAATTCATAGCGCCGGGTGTGGCGCGTGGTGTCACCCTGATCATCGAACGTCCGTTCATCAAGACGGACTTCTCGGCCACCCAGCACCGTTTGCCACTGCTCATTGAAACTGATGCGGTCATTGAAGAACACGCCGTATTGGCGGCTGTCCAAACGACGATAACTGTCGTTGACCGGGCCGGTGTAGCGGGGGAAGTCCTGAGGATCGGTGTCGACATTACCGCTGCCGATCATCTCGTTGATCAGTTCGCGTTGGTCCACCACGCGGCGAAACGCGCTGGTGCCCACGGTCAGTTCGTGGCTAAGGGTGCCGGTATCGAATTGACCGCTGAGCGCCGCCTGTATTTCATCGTTGCGGCGCGTGTCGTCGGGGCTGCGGAAATCGTAGATGTCGTAGTTGCCTTCGGGGCTGAAGTAGTTCGGCACGGCACTGTCGGCACAACTGTCTGAGCCGTAGCAGCCCCAGGCAAAAGAGCTGTAGTCATCGATGATGACTGTGCTGCGCGAGGCGCTAAGGCTCGCTTTTAAATGATCACTGAAGCGGTACTCAAAATTCCCGTTGAGGTTCAGCGAATCGATGGTCACAGGTTTGCTGCCGCTTTGGTGGGCAAGCAGTTTTTTCGGCGAAGCATGATGGGGAAGATCGGTGCCGCCCAGCAGCTGATAGCCCGGTACTGAGCGTTGCTCCTTGTTCTGGTACTCCACATCCAGTTGCAGCAGGGCGTTGGGGCTTATGTTCCAGTCGAAGGCAATGGAAGCGAAGTCGCGTTGGCCATTGGCGTGCTCGACGTAAGAATGGATGTCTTCATGAGCCAGATTGACCCTCAGGCCGAATTGTTGCTCGCTGCCAAACCAGCCGCCTACGTCCGTGGCCAAGTATCCGCTGCCTCGGTCATCGGTCGAAACGGTGACCGAGCGTACATCCGCGGCTCGTTTGGTCACGTAATTGACCACACCCCCAGGCTCGGACACCCCGCTTTGCAAACCCGCGAGGCCTTTGAGCAATTCAACCTGCTGTTTGTTTTCCAGGCCGACATTTTGCTCGCCGGTGATGGTGCGGCCGTTGATTTTGTAGCTGCTGGCCGAATTCAACGAAAAGCCACGCACCACGAAGTTTTCGTAATAACCCACGGGCGCATAACTCTCACCCACTGACGCGTCATTCTTCAATACATCGCTGAGCAGGCGAGCTTGCTGGTCTGCGATCAAGGCGTCGGTAAACACCGTAATTGCAGCCGGTGTGTCCAACAAGGGGGTCGACTCGAAACCTGCGACTGTGGCCTGATCGGCTTGATAGCTCAATGCCTCGGAGGCGGTCACGCTGGTGGCTGGCAGTTCAGTTTGCGTTGCATAGGCGACGGACGTGGCGCCGGAGAGCAATACACCCAGGGTCAGTGAGTTGAGCGCGAACCGCGGGGCGGACTCTCCCACGTTGAAAGTCCGGTAAAGCCTGTTCATGAAACGCTCCTGAGCTATGACTGACCCGCGGCAGGCTTGAGTAGTGGCCTGATTCTTGAGCGCGACATCATACAGGCGGGTTTTAACCTTGGGTTAATAGTGACGTGTGAGTCTCAAGTCTTTTTGAGGTGTCGCCCATGAAGTTTGTACCTTTTATCAAGCGTTCATGCTTGGCTCTTTCCTGCGCCTTGCCCCTGCTTGCGGTTGCGGCACCCGAGTCATCCACTCCTGGCTATGGCGAAGAACTTCAAGGGTTTGAGTACCCGTATCCGTTGCATCACTTCACCTTTAAGTCGCAGGGGCAATCCTTGCAGATGGGCTACATGGACGTTGCGCCAACAGGGGCGGCCAATGGTCATACCGCCGTGTTGCTGCACGGCAAAAACTTCTGTGCAGCGACCTGGGGTGACAGCATCAAGGCACTGAGTGCGGCGGGTTATCGAGTCGTGGCGCCTGATCAAATAGGCTTCTGCACGTCCAGCAAGCCTGAACACTATCAGTACAGTTTCCAGCAACTGTCAGCCAATACCCATGCATTGCTCAGCCAGCTTGGCATAGACAAAGCCAGTGTGATTGGTCATTCCACCGGCGGGATGCTGGCGACCCGCTATGCGCTGCTTTACCCCTCGGCTACGCAGAAGCTGGTGCTGGTCAATCCGATCGGACTGGAGGACTGGAAAGCCCTCGGTGTACCTTGGCGCAGCGTCGATCAATGGTATGAGCGCGAGCTGAAACTGGACGCTGCCGGCATACGCAAGTATGAACAAAATACCTATTACGCAGGTCACTGGAAGCCCGAATACGATCAGTGGGTAGACATGCTCGCGGGGCTGAACAAAGGCCCGGGGCATAAGCGTGTGGCATGGAATTCGGCGTTGATCTACGACATGATTTTTACCCAGCCGGTCATCTACGAACTGCCTCAACTCAAGGTGCCTACTGTGCTGCTGATAGGGGACGCCGATACGACTGCGATTGGCAGCGATATAGCGGCGCCTGAAGTGAAGGCCAAAATAGGCCATTACAAAGTGCTCGGCAAACAGGCCGCGGCCTTGATACCGGACGCCCGCTTGATTGAATTTCCAGGCATGGGCCATGCCCCGCAAATGGAAGATCCAGCCGCTTTTAATAAAGTCCTGATTGAGCAATTGAACCGAGAGGGCACAGCTGTCGCAGGGAGCCAGTGAGTCCTGCTCAATTGAGTGCGCAGGCAGTTACGCTCGCTACGTAATCGGACGTCAGCTTCGCCTATCACTGCGTAGGGCCGGCCGTGCTGCCTTGCTTTAGAGCCATTGAATAGGTTATAGCTAAAAAGGACTCTCTATCGAAACAGGATATTTCAACGCCCTATGGATGGAATCACACGTATCAATCGCTCGTCCGGCTCACCTTGCGCATCCCTGATTGCCAAGTGTGGGCCTCACGTAAAAAGCTGTGCGCGCGCAGCGACAGGGTTTGTTTCTCGCCTCTTGATACATTTCGCTATCTCCCGCCTGCGACCCCGTTTGCCAGGCAGCTGCGCCGACTGGCGCCATTGTTACGTCCCTCCGCCTGATGCGTTCTGAGCATTGCTTTCATCTGAACCCATCACCCGCGATAAGGAGTAACACCCCATGATTCATTTCCAGGGCAAACGCATTTTCAGTGCCATCTTTGATATGGACGGCACGATGTTTGACACGGAACGCCTGCGTTTCAAAACCCTGAAACAGGCGGCCCTCGAGGTTTTCGGCACTCCGCTGAGCGAGGACACCCTCATAGGCTCCTTGGGCCTGAGTGCCAAGAAAGCCGAAGCACTGGCCAAGGCCAACCATGGCGACGACTTCCCCTACGCAGAAGTTCGAAAACGCGCCGATGAGCTTGAGCTGGCTTATGTCCGCGATAATGGTGTGCCAATCAAGGACGGTTTGCTGGAGGTGCTGGAGCGATTGCGCAAATACGGTTTGACCATGGCCGTTGCAACGTCCAGCCGTCGAGCGATTGCCGAGGAATACCTGATCAATGCCAATGTGCTGAAGTATTTCGATGTCACTGTCTGTGGCGACGAAGTGACTCAAGGCAAGCCCCATCCCGAGATTTTTCTGGCCGCGGCCAGTGCGCTGAATTGCCTGCCTGAACATTGCTTGATGCTGGAAGACTCTGAAAATGGCCTGCTGTCTGCCACCCGCGCTGACGGTCAACCCATTCTGATTGAAGACATCAAGCCGCCAGCCCCGGAGGTCAAGGCGGCTGCCTTGAAGGTGTATCAGAGCATGCATGGCTTTCTCGCAGACCTGAACGATTGCATGCCTGATCTGGGCACACCGCAATTGACTGATAGTTTTCCGCAGGCGTTCAATCAGTTCAGTGTCGGGATCCATGGCTTTGGTGCCATGGGCGGCGGTTACCTGACACAGATCTTCTCGCACTGGGATGGTTACACACGTCCCTGTGAAATCATTGCCGCGACGCGCTCACGGATGCTCAGAGAAACCATTCAGGCCTTTGGCAGCTTCAGTGTGCGCTACGGCGCGACATCCTTTGACCAAACCATCGATTCGCTCAACATGATCGACATGGACGACGACGAAGCTGTCATCCGTATGTACGACGTCGCGGAGATCGTCGGGCTTAGTTTGCCCGAACCCGCGATTCGTAAGCAGGCTGGGGTGATTGCCAAAGGTCTGGTTCGACGTTTCGAACGACGCGGGCGAGAGTTGACGATCCTGATCGTGTTGAACAAGGTGGGTGGCGCGGAGTTTGTCCGCCGCCAAGTCCAAGCGCATCTGGCGCAGCAGGTATCGCCCGAGCTGTGCGCCAAAATCCTGGATAACACCCATTTTGCCGAAACCGTCGTGAGCCGTATCGTCTCCAAAATCAGCAATGAAGCGCTGGTGCGGCAGTTACGGATCAAGTCGACAATCTTTCAAAACAGCCTGAATGACGGCACACCCGCGCCTAAACGCTCACAGAAGTCGCCTGTGCCCGAGTACGAACGGCTTATTGCACGCTTTAGACCCTTTGCCCAGTCAACCAATGCACTCGGTCAACTGCACTTGATTCTGTTTAACAGTGAGCCTGATATGCCGCTCTACGCAGAGCGGTGCAGCAATCTGCTGGAGCGACTGCGTCAGGTGAAAACCGTTGATGACATCACCCAGACCCAAGTGATGAAGAACCTGCTTTGGAACGGCCCGCACGCCATCATTGCCTGGTATTCCAGCTTGCTGGGCTATTCGTGGGTGGGGCAGGGCATGGGTGATCCGCGGGTCAGCGCGCTGGCTGAGCGACTGATTCATCACGAAGTCGGGCCTGCGCTGGTTGCGGAGTACCCGCATCTTGCAGATGCCATCAGTGATTTCTCCTCGACCTTTCTTGAACGTTGCAAAAATTCTTTCAAGGATCCCTGTGCTCGTGTCGGGCGTGACCCGTTGCGCAAGTTACAACGTAATGAGCGAATTTTTCGCAGCATTGATCTGGCCAAAAAACATGGGATTGCTTGCAACGCCTTGGAATTCGGCAGTGCGCTGGCCCTGCATTATGCGCTGAGTGCAACTGACGCCAAGGACGCCGAGTGCCAACTAATGCGAAGCGTGTATGAGGAGGGTTCAAGCATTGAGGACGTGCTGACCTATACCGGCCTTTACAACGGCCAGCCGTACCCGGGCCTTGACCCTGTCGCGGACAGGGCTTTGCTTGAGTCTATTGTTGGCCACTTCGCACGGGATGTGGAGACTGACGCGATCAGTGCCTGATGTCCTATTCAGTGTGCAACTTCAGGGCTAAGTCCCTGAGGTTGTGCAGCTTGCCACCGGGCTGTTCAATAATCGTTTTGAACCACACCGTAAAGGTGTCGGGCTGGGCTTTCAGCGCAATGTGCAACGTGTCGAGGTCAACCCACTGCCAATCGAGTGCCTCATCGGGGTTAGGGTGAACATCTTCATCAAATCGCCCAACAAGCACGTGATCAATTTCATGCTCAATTAAACCCTGCGAAACTTCGGCACGGTAAGTCAAGGTGCCCACTTCGTACAGGGCACAATCGAATCCCATTTCCTCCTGCAACCGACGATGCGCGGCACCAAGAACCGTTTCTTCGGGGCGCGGGTGGCCACAGCAGGTATTGGTCCATAATCCTCCCGAGTGGTATTTACCCAATGCGCGTCGTTGCAGCATCAGTTGACCCTTGCCATTGAAAATAAAGATAGAAAAAGCTCGATGAAGCAGGCCGTCCTTATGCACGCTCAATTTCAAGCCTGTGCCTATGGGCTGGTCGTGCTCATCTACGAGAATGAGTTTTTCGTCTTTTGAAGACGTCATATCGAGAAATCTTTTTGGGAAAAGGTTCAGCTAGGCTAGGAGTACTGTGCAGTGAACGCCACTGCTTTGATGCATGCTTCGTGTGATTTGCCGACAAGAGGTGAATGACGCATATGAATGTACATGCACTCCCTCGCTAATTTCTTACGGATGAAATCATGGCAAACCCTTACCGCGAACTGCTTTCTACGCCCGGCGTCCCGGGGTTAGTGATTGCAAGCGCCATTGCCCGACTGCCACTCGCAATGGTCGGTATCGGACTCATTACCATGCTGGTGCAGCACAACGGAGAGTATTGGCTGGCAGGCGCTATCGCGGCGACCTTTACATTGGCGAATGCACTGATTGGCCCGCATCTCTCGAGGCTTGTCGATCGCCGGGGGCAGAGTCGCGTTCTACCTTGGGTCACCTCTTTCAGCATCATCATGTTGCTGGCGCTGATTGCGGCTGTTTACACGGGCGCCCCTACGGTTGTTCTTTTTATTCTGGCGGTACTGGCAGGCAGTATGCCCAGCATGCCGGCGATGATCAGAGCACGTTGGACTCACTTGTTTCGCGGCTCACCGCAACTGCATACGGCTTTTTCGCTGGACACGGTGCTGACAGAGCTGTCCTTTATTATCGGCCCGCCGTTGGCGATTGGCCTGAGCACCAGTTTATTTGCTGAGGCCGGGCCCCTTGCTGCCGTATTGCTGCTGGCCATCGGCGTGACAGCGTTTCTATTGCAGCGCCGCACTGAGCCGCAGGTAATCCTTGCCAGCAAGGGCAAGGCACGCTCAACCCTGCATAACCCGGGCCTGCGCATCATCGTGCTTGCACTTCTGGCCATGGGCATCATTGGTGGCGCGGTTGATGTGGCCGTCGTCGCGTTTGCTAATGAGCACGACTGGCCAACCTCCGCCAGCTTCATTCTGGCGGCCTATGCATTGGGCTCCATGATTGCCGGCCTAAGTTTTGGCGCATTCCGAATAGGAATGCCAATTGAAAAACAATTTTTTATCGCCTTGCTCATCACCGCACTAACAGCGGTTTTACCCGTTTTTTCACCTAACGTTTACGCCTTGGCGGCCATGCTTCTGGTGGCGGGTATCTCTTTTGCGCCAACCATGGTCATCGCCATGAACCTTGGCTCGATCATTGTGCCCGCTGCACGCATGACCGAAGGTCTGACGTGGATGTCGACCGGCATCAGCATCGGCGTGGCGTTGGGCAGTGTGCTCGCAGGGCTGGTTATTGATGCCTACGGTAGCGCTGCCGGGTTTGGTGTGGGCATTGGCGCCGGACTGTTTATGGTCGCTACCGTACTGTTCGGGCTACCGGCTTTGCGTGAGGCGACAAGCACACATGAGGAATACGTCGCCACTGCACAGCGCAGTGATATGACTTAGCCTCATAAGCAAGACCACATGATTTTGGGTTTTCAGGCGCTCAAGCCAGCAATCGGGTTAAAGTCATCGTCAATGTGTATTAACGGTTGAAGTATGAACCCCACGTTGTTTGTTTCTTTGGATGGGCCCAAGGGCACTGGTAAAACCACACTGTTAGAGGCCATCACGCAAGTGCTGAGGGCTGACAACAAGAAAGTGGTTCGGTTATGCGAGAGAAAAAGTGATCCCTACAGGGCTGAAACAATGGCCCTGGTCAACACGTTCGCCAGAAATCCCTCCCTCGATCTGGAGTTGACGATTTGTCAGCGCTTCGCAGATAGCCGCGCCTGGATTTCCAGGCATGTGCTCACAAAGCAGCCTGTGGGCAGCATCATCCTGATTGATCGCTGGTATCCGTCGGATGCCGCGTTTCGACGGACCGTCCCGTTTGCAGAGATCCTACAGTTGAACTTGGATCGAAACGTGCGAGTGCCAGACCTGCATGTCGGGGTGGTCACTGCCCCTGAAATTTCCTGGGCGAGGGCGGCAACACGCTCGCGGGGCCTGGGTAGCACAGTGATGCATCACCAGGCTGAGCATGTTGCGTGTACTGAAGCGTTCGAACGAGCGGTTGCCGATCAAGGATGGGTTTTATGCCGCAACGATGGTGCGATCGAAACAGCAACCCAGCAGGTGGTTTCTGAAATTTATAGCGTGCTGCGTGGCATGACTTAAAGAGATCCTGATTAATGGGGTGCCCTTAGTGACAGGCCGCTACCGGCGAGAAGCAGACCGTCAGCGACCTGACTGATCACGCAGGGCATCCAGAAGCAGACGAAAAGCCGGTTTGTGTTGGCGCCGGCTTGGGTAGTAGAGGTGATACCCGGTGACGGTGCCAGTCCAGTCCTCCAGCAGCCGCACCAGGCGACCTTGTCCCAGATCTTGCTCGACCAGATGCTCCGGGAAGTAGCCCAGTCCCGCACCCGCCCTGACAAAATCACGCATGAGCCAGATGTTGTTACTCACCAGATGCCCGTCGGCGCGTACTTTGATTTCTCTCCCGTTTTTTGCGAAAGGCCAACCCCACAATCCTCCCGAGGTGGGCTGGCGCAGGTTGATACAGGCGTGCTCGGTCAGATCCTGTGGCGTCAGTGGTTTAGCACGGTGTTCCAGATAGGCGGGGGCGGCCACCAATGCCATGCGAAAATCCCGGCCGATGGGCATGCTGATCATGTCCTGAGCCAACTGCGCCCCCAGGCGGATACCGGCATCAAAGCGCTCCGCAACGATGTCGACCAATGCGTAGCTGTCGTTGATTTCAACCTTGATGCCCGGATAGTCGGTCATCAATTGCAGCGCAGCCGGGGCAAGGACTAGTTGGGTTGCGTGCTCCATGGAGGTGATGCGCAGGCTACCAGCCGGCGTGCCGCTGAGTTCGCTCAGCTCGTTGAGCCCTGACTCGATCCCGTCAAAATGCGGCCCGATGCTGTCGATCAGGCGCGCTCCGGCTTCGGTCGGCGCAACGCTGCGGGTACTGCGGGTCAGCAATTGCACACCCAGGCGCGCTTCCAGTTTGGTGATAGTTCGGCTCAGGGCAGGCTGGGAAACGCCAAGCTGCGCCGCCGCTTTGGTAAAACTGCCTTCTCGGGCGACCCGCAGGAGGGCCAAGAGGTCGGTGACGGTATCGCGCACGATTGATACTCTGCGGTTATAGGTCTATTCCAACCATACCATCTAATCATTTGTAGGAGGGATGGCTAGAGTGTCACCTTCGCTTAGCGGCGCTTTCAGGAATCATCTTTTCCATGAGTAAACAAACATTCGATGTGATCATTTTTGGCGCCACGGGGTACACCGGTCGGCTGGTCGCTGAATACTTCTTCACTCAATACGGCGTCGACGGCCCTGTTAAATGGGCAATTGCCGGTCGCAGCTTGAGCAAGCTTGAAGGCATTCGGGACAGTTGGGCAAACGCCGCAGCGCTGCCGCTGATCGTGGCCGATGCCCAAGACCGGGCGTCCGTGCGCGACATGGTTGCCGCGACCCGGGTCGTGATTACCACCGCAGGGCCGTTTTCGGTCTATGGCTCGGACCTGGTGGCAGCCTGCGCCGAGTCGGGGACGGACTACGTTGACCTCTCAGGGGAGATCCCCTGGATTGCCCGGATGATCGGCAGCCATCAGGCCCAAGCCCAGGCATCGGGGGCGCGACTGGTGTTCTCCTGTGGTTTCGATTCGGTGCCGTTCGACCTCGGCGTATGGTTCACCCAGCAGCAGGTCATGAAGAAGTTCGCTCGCTACGCGCCTCGGATCAGGTGCCGCGTGCGCAACATGCAAGGCGTGCTGTCCGGTGGCACGTTCCTGAGTGTCGATGCTGTGGTTGCAGCGGCGGCGCAGGATCCTGCGTTAGGCGCACTGGTGGCCGATCCGTTTGCCTACACTTCCGGATTCAAAGGTGTCGAGCAACCTGATGATCAGACCCCCTACCGGGATGAACTGGCGCAGACTTGGGTCGGGCCTTTCATAATGTCGGGCATCAATTCCAAGGCGGTGCATCGCACAAACTTGCTGGAGGGGCACGTATGGGGCACATCGTTTCAGTACGACGAAATGCTGATGCTCACTGCACAACCGAGCGAAGACGATGAACGTGGCCTGGCGGGTTTCTCCTTCAATGAGGGCGGTCATCCGCAACCGGGGCAAGGGCCGACGCAGAAGGAGCTTGAGGCAGGCTTTTATGATGTGCTGTTCATCGCTGAACTGGGAGACGGTCAAGTGCTCAAGGCATCCGTGAGTTGCGATGAGGATCCGGGCTACCTGTCGACATCCAAGATGTTGGCCGAGTCAGCGATGGCGTTGGCGTTCGATGTGACACGTGATCAGACTCCAGGCGGTTGCTGGACGCCCGCGGCGGCGTTGAATGAGGCGTTGCTCAAGCGCTTGACTGAAAAAGCCGGACTGAGGTTTACAGTCGAAGGTTAATTCGATGGGCAGCTAAACAGGTTGAATGGCTTTGACATTCAGCTTTCAGAGTCTTTAGCCCACTCAACAAGAGGTGTCCCATGAATGTGCCAAACCGTATGAACTACATCGAGATCACCAAACCCGGTGGCCCCGAAGTATTGAAGATAATGCAGGCCGATGTGCCAACGCCGGGTGATCACGAGTTGCTGATCCGGGTTCACGCCGCCGGCATCAATCGTCCTGATGTCATACAGCGTTCGGGCAAATACCCGATGAAACCCGGCATGACCCCTGTGCCCGGGTTGGAAGTGGCCGGTGAGGTCGTCGGGGTTGGCGCAAAGGTGGCCGATTTCAAGCTGGGCGACAAGGTCTGTGCGCTGACCAATGGCGGTGGTTACGCCGAATACTGCGTTGTGGCGGCCACCCAGTCATTACCGGTCCCCGACGGCGTGGACATGATTCAGGCCGCGGCCATTCCGGAAACATTCTTCACCGTGTGGGCCAATCTTTTCGAACTGGGCCGTGCCCGAAAGGGCTGCACCGTATTGATCCATGGCGGCACCAGCGGCATCGGCACTACCGCGCTGATGCTGTGCAAGGCCTTGGGGATCAAGGCTTTTGCAACGGCCGGCAGCCAGGAAAAGTGCGACCGAATCCGCGCGCTGGGTGGCGAAGCGATCCATTACCGCGAGGTGGACTTCGCTCAGGAGATCGCCCGGCAAACCGACGAGAAGGGCGTGGACGTGATTCTCGACATCATGGGCGGGAGCTATTTCGAGAGCAACGTGGCGTCGCTTGCACGACGTGGTCGACTGGTCATTATCGGTTTTCTGGGCGGCAGCTCCGTCAAGGACTTCAATCTGCTGGCGTTGATGGAAAAGCAAGGCTCAGTCACGGGTTCGATGATGCGTTCGCGTAGCGCGGAGGAAAAAGCCGAGATTGCCCGCGCCATACTGGCCAATGTCTGGCCGTTGCTCAGTCAAGGTGAATGCCTGCCTATCATTGACCGTGTTTTTCCTCTCGCCGACGCAGCACAAGCGCATCAGCGAATGGAACAGGGCGACCATGTGGGCAAAATCGTGCTGAAGGTGGTGTGAATGGAAATCGCCCGGTGCGTGCCATTGACTGCCCGCCGGGGGGTGTTCAGCCTGCCATGCGCTTCATCGCATGGCAGGTCAACTGATGGCTTACATCGAACGGCTATCGTATGATCTTCGATGATCTGCCCACCGCCGCTTCAACTTACGCTTTCACCGGTATGCCTGCGCTTTAAATCTTCGAGCATCAACATGACCACTTACCATGCCAGGTTCACGGAAGGGCCTGTCAGCAGACATGTTTTGAGTATGGCAAGCACCAGCGCTCTGGGCTTGCTCGCCGTATTCCTGGTCGACATCCTGACACTGATGTACGTGTCGATGCTCGACGATCAAAGCCTGCTCGCCGCCGTGGGGCTGGGCAAAACGCTGATATTCATCAATGGTGCGTTTTCCTCCGGACTGGTGATCGGTGCCAGCGCGTTGCTTTCCGAACGTATCGGGCGCCATGCTTCCACAGCGTTGGCCAGACTCACCAGTCACATGCTGATCATGGCGCTGGTGCTGTCAGGCTCGATTGTCCTTGTGGAGTTGCTTTTCGCGTTACCTCTGGCGCGATTGCTGGGTGGCGACCTGGCGGTGTATCAGGATGCACGGCTTTATTTGTGGACGGTGGTGCCCTCCAGTCTGCTGATCGCCGCGACACAGATGTGCGTGCAGATGCTTCGCGCACAAGGCCAGGTGAGGCTGGCGCTCGGCGTTTTGCTGGCGGGGGCCGGGACGTTGGCTGTGGCCGATCCGCTGTTCATTTTTGGCCTGAACATGGGCCTGGAAGGCGCCGCTGTTTCATCCTTGCTGGCGGCGGGGACGTCTTTGATCCTCGGCCTGATTCTGGTCAAACGGCACATCGGTTTGTCAGCGCTGATCAATCTTCGGTTATTGGCGCTGCACACCCGCCGTACTCTGCGAGTTGCGCTCCCGGCGATGCTGGGGAATTTGGCCATGCCCGTGGGCATCATCTACCTGATGGTGGTGATGGCGGGTGCCGGCACGTCGGCATTGGCCGCAATGGCGGTCGTCGATCGAATCCTCCAATTTGGTTACTGTGTGTTCTTCGCCTTACCGGGGGCGTTGGTGCCAGTGATCGCGCAGAACCTGGGAGCAGGGCGTGATGACCGGGTCAAGGCGATTGTGGTCTTTACCCGCCGCTGCGTCGTCCTTTATGGTGTGACGCTGTGGTTGTGCCTGGCGTTGGCAGGGCCTTGGATTGCCGATTATTTCCATCTGGTCGACGCGGGCCGAGCGCTGTTTATGGCGTTTTGTCAGATCGGTGCGGGGCTGTGGATTGTCTTCGGCCTGGATTTCGTCGCGCAGTCAATGTTCCTGACAATGAACCGTGCCTGGTGGGTGCCGGTATTCGGCTGGATTCGCGGAACCCTGGGAACCCTGCCGTTTGTCTACGTCGGCGTCCATGGCTTCGGTGCCAGCGGTGCGGTGATCGGCATGTGGACAGGCAACACACTGGTGGCCATTGCCGCGATCGCGACAGCTTCGGTTGTAGCGCGACGATTTTTCGCTCGTCGGGCACAGGCGTCGCAGTTGAACTGAACCCATACATTCACCGCAGTTGAACCGGCCGTGGTGGCGCAGACTTTTTAACGGATTTTTATGGCAGTCATGGACACTCAAAACTCACTGGAAGCGCAAAGCCCCAAACGTCGACGCGCACCCAAAGGTGAAATGCGCCGCATGGCGTTGCTCGATGCCGCCACCGAGGTCTTCGCCCGGGACGGTTATCTCGGCGCCTCGATGCGCGACGTCGCCGAGATCGCTGGCATCACCACAGTCGGCTTGCTCCATCATTTCCCAAACAAGGTCGCACTGCTGCGAGCGCTGATTGACCGTCGCGATGAGCGAGTGGTCGCTCGCTTCGGTGATCTGACCACCGCACCGACGCTGGAAGGTTTTTTGCAGTTTCTGCGATTGAGCATGAGTTTCAGCGTCGAGGATGCACGTGAGTGCCAGGCGTCGGTGATGATCAACACCGAAAGCCTGTCGGAAACGCATCCGGCCTTTCCTTGGTACAAGGAAAAGTTCGATAGGGTCCATGGGCATGCCCAGGCGCACCTTGGGTCATTGCAGGAAGCGGGGGAGATTCGCCAGGACGTGGAGGTGAAAGCGCTCGCCCAAGAGATTTTCTCGATGATGGACGGCCTGCAAATCCAATGGCTGAGAGGGCGCACGGAAGTGGACGTGTTGAACGTTTTTGACGGCTATCTGCGTCGTCTGGCCGCCGATCTCAAAACGCAGCAAAAGGCTCATCCCTGAGCCTCATATGACGGTCAGTACGTCTGCGAAGCCGATACTTGAACGGCTTTGCGCAGTGGCACTGGCAGCGGGTTGCTGTCGCGGGTGGTCAGTTGCTCCGGGTACAGCGTGATCAGCGTCTGGCTCAGGGCCAGATCCTCTGAGTCGGTACCGACGCGGATCTTGAACTTGCCGGCATCGACGTTCCAGCTGGCGGTGTTGTCCACGTAGTAAGCCAGCGAGCGCGAGTCGAGCGGGATGCTCACGGTCTTGCTCTCGCCAGGCTGCAGGTACACCTTGGTAAAGCCCTTGAGTTCTTTTTTCGGACGGTCGACCGCAGGTTTCACCGGTTGCACATACAACTGCGCCACTTCGAAACCGGCCTTGTGGCCCTTGTTGGTCACGGTGAACTTCACGTCAACCGTAGCGCCCGGCGTCAGCACATTGCTTGACAGTTTCATGTCGCTGTAACCGAACGTGGTGTAGGACAAGCCATAACCGAACGGGTAAAGCGGTTTGGCGTGCTTCTTGTCGTAGCCGCGATAGCCCAGGTACAGGCCTTCGCTGTAGGTCATCTCGGTCAGCGCATTGTCGCCGCGATAAGCTGCTGGGTCCGGGTAGGACGCGTAGCTCGGGTTGTCCTCGATCTTCTTGTCGATGGTCACCGGCAGCTTGCCCGACGGGTTGACCTTGCCGTAGAGAATCTCGGCCAGGGCTTGGCCACCTTGCTGACCCGGGAACCAGGCTTGCAGGGTAGCGCCGACTTTCTTCGCCCATGGCTGCATATCCGCGACACCGCCGCCGTGCATCACGACGATGGTGTTGGGGTTGGCCTTGGCGACGTGCTTGATCAGTTCCGCTTGTTGATCCGGCAGTTCATAACCGTGGTCGGAGCCTTCGCCTTCGTTTTCATAGTGGGTGCCGGCGGCAACGACGACAGCATCGTACTTCGACAAATCCCGTGGTGGACGCAGCGCCGCCCAGCTCATTTGCACGCCGGTGAGGCCGCCGAGTGCCGGGATGAAGTTGCCTTGAATACGCTGGTATTCGAGCTTGACGGTATATTGCTTGCCGGCGACCAGGTTGGCGGTCTTGCCGGAAGTCGTCAGCGCATTGACCACGTCGGCGGAGTACGGCACGCCGTCGCTCTGCACCACCAGCTCATCATTGACCCACAGCTTGTAAGGACCATCCGCGCGAATCTTGAACACCTGTGGGCCGGACACCACAGGCTTGATGTTCGCGGTGAAGCGCGCCGAGAAATTGCCCGCCGTCGGGCTGAAACCGGACACTGTGGTAGTGCCGGTATTGGTTTCGTTGGTGCTGGTGGTCCAGTTTAAATTGACGCCCGGCTCAACACGCGTTTGCGCCGGCGTACCGGAGAAACTGGTGTTGGCGAAGTATTCAGCTTTGACCCCGGAGTTGCTGATGTTGCTGCTGCCCGTGGACGGCTGATACCACACAGAACTCTTCGGGTTCAGGCTCATCTCTGACAGATACGTCACGTTCGAGCTGCTCGACGCCAGCTGCTGCAGGCCGCTCAACTCGGTGACGTAGCTATTGGGCGGCGAGTTGGCGGTGCCGAATGGCGATGCCGGCGCCTGGTTTGCCCAGTCACCAATGACGGCGACTTTGGCGGTTTTGGCCAGCGGCAGCAGCGGCCTGCCGGCGCTGGTTTTCTCGTTGCGCAGCAGCACGATTGCCTCACGTGCAGTGTTCAACGCAGCGCGCGCACCGTACTCGGGATGATCGAGGGTCTTGGCGGTATTCAGATTTTCCTGGAAGTCGTAGCTGACCACGGCACGCAGGTTGCGTTTGACCTTGTCGTCGATGACGTTTTGGGTCAGTTGGCCGCTCCACACATACGGCATCAGGTTAGCTTCGGTGAATTGCAGGCCCGACGGCATGTCGATGTCGGTACCTGCCCACGCGCCTTTGAACGCATTGTGAATGGCGTTGAAATCGCTGATCACAGTGCCCTGATAGCCCCATTCACCCTTGAGCACCTCGGTGATCAGGTGATGGTTTTCGCAGGCGTAGTCACCATTGACCTTGTTGAAACCACACATGATCGAGGCGACGTTGGCGTTCTTGACCATCGATTCGAAGCCCGGCAAGTACATCTCGCGCAGGGTACGTTCGTCAGCGACGATGTTCACCGCCTGACGGTTGGCTTCCTGCTCGTTGGCCAGGTAGTGCTTGCCGCTGGCCTGGATGCCTTGAGCCTGGATCGCGTTGACGATGGCTGGCGCGAGTACCGCGCCGAGGAACGGGTCTTCGCCACTGACGTATTCCGCCGAGCGGCCGTTGTAAGGCGTGCGGTAGAGGTTCACGCCCGGGGACAACATCTGCTGGCCGCCGGAAATCTTGGTTTCATAGGCAATCGCGAGGCCGAACTCCTTGGCGCGGTTGATGCTCCAGGTCGCGGCGAGTGCCGACTGCGATGGATATTGCGCGCCGAAGGTGGCGTTGTTGACGTGCACGCCCATCGACGAGTCATACGCCGTGGTGCCCTTGATGCCCCATTTGAGTAGGGACGGGATCATGTGGCCGTCGTTGACGCGGGTGAAGTTGATCTTTTCGGACAGGTTCATATTGTCGAGGATCGAACTGACGCGGGCTTCGACTTCGTTGCCGGTGGCCGGCGTGACGGCGGCGAGCGCGAGATTGGCCTGCACGATACTGAAGGTCAGCATGCTCAAGCCAAGGGTGTGTTTGAAGGCTGACAAGGAGAAAGTCCTGTTGGCGTTGGTCGGGTTCATGGTTGTTGCACCTGCGCCGGGGCGTCATCGGTTTCCACGGGGGTATCGAGCAACGTGCCAACACCGTTCTGCGTGGCAGGGGCGAGGCTAGCGGCGCCGGTCAGTTGGTCGCGTTTGGCCTCGATCTGTTCACGAAGCTGTTGATCCGCGTTACCGCCGTTCGACGAAGAGGCGTTATCCGCTGCCATGACGGGCAAACTTTGCGCGCACAAAAGTACTGCGCCTATAACGGGCGACATGATTCGAAGCATCGATCTGTTCTCGATTGGTGAAGGAAGCGTTAATGCACGACTGCAGACTTGTAGTATTGAAGTCGCACATAAGTCCGAAGCATGCACATGAAAGTTCAATACTCGCAAAGCTATTTTTTTAAAGTGGGGCTGAGGTGAAAGAAAAGCGACGTCGCGACGCAGCTTTCGATACTGGCAAATTGATATGCTGATACCTTTTTTTGCACGGAATTTAAGTAAACAGCTTATATCATGCCGAAATCGTCAATTAGACGCACCAAAACAGCTTTTTATCCGATTATTGAGCAACATAAAACGGATCAATAAACCTAGTTGCAATTAGGTTTAGTGCTCTGATAAGCTTTCTCAGCAGTCAATTTTAAGGCTGTTGTATATGTCTTTAATGGGCTTACCTATCTACCGAATAATCCCGTTCAATCTTTCATCCGCCGTTTCGGTGGTACGACAAGTACAGAAAAGTTAATGATCGATCGATTTAACCCGGCCTCTTCAAACGTCTGGTTATTTCGATCTTTAGTTGCTTGCGCCCAAGAGAAACGAACAGTGTGATGCAACTTCCTTCGCAGTCCGCAATATGCCAATGGTTAGTCGACAATACCGAGGTCAAGTCTTGCGACGTCAATCGCGCGCGCAAACTGTGCCTGGCTGAAAGTGAAGGCGAAGAAGAAGTGCTGCGCAATCTGCTGCGTCTGGGCAGTGTCCGTGATGATCAGGCGGTCGAGGCTTACGCAACGTTGCTCGGCGTCCCGCGCCTGCTACTCGATGAAGCCTCTTGGGGCATCGAGCCATTGTTGATTGGCAGCGAGCGTTTCCTGCGTCATCACGGCGTTGTTGCGATGGCTGCGGATGCCGCAACGGTCACGGTGGTTGCCTGTCCGCCGCTCAGCCTATACGCCCTGGATGCCATGGGCTATTGCGCGAACAAGCGTGTGTTGTTGCAGCTGGCGACAGCCGCTGATGTCAATACGCTGATCGAACGTCTTTACGGCCAAGGCCGCAGCGCCATGGGTGCGTTGATCGAGTCGCTGGACGAAAACGATGGGGCCGAAGACGATATCGAACACCTCAAGGATCTGGCCTCCGAAGCGCCAGTGATTCGTCTGGTCAACCTGATCCTGCAATGCGCAGTGGAGCAGCGGGCGTCAGATATTCACATCGAACCTTTCGAGAGCCAGCTCAAGGTGCGCTATCGCATCGACGGAGTCCTGCACGAAGCCGAAGCGCCGCCGTCGAGTTCATCCGCCGCGATCATTTCGCGTTTGAAAATCATGGCGCGGCTCGACATCGCAGAGCGGCGCCTGCCTCAGGACGGTCGTATCATGTTGCGCATTCAGGGCAAGGAACTGGATTTGCGCGTATCGACGGTGCCCACCAGTTTCGGTGAATCGGTGGTGATGCGCCTGCTTGATCGGCGCACCGTGAGCTTCGATTTCCCCAGTCTGGGCATGGACGGTGAACGCCTGAACAGCTTCCTCGACGTGCTCGAAAGTCCACACGGCATCTTGCTGGTCACCGGTCCTACCGGCTCAGGCAAGACCACAACGCTGTACACCGCGCTGTCCCGGCTCAATACAGCCGAGCGCAAGATCATTACGGTCGAAGATCCGGTCGAGTATCAGCTCGAAGGCATCAACCAGATTCAGGTGAAACCGGCCATTGGCCTGGACTTTGCCAATGCGCTGCGCTCCATCGTGCGTCAGGATCCGGACGTGATCATGATCGGTGAAATGCGCGACCTCGAAACGTGCCGCATCGCCATCCAGAGCTCGTTGACCGGCCACCTTGTGCTCTCGACCCTGCACACCAATAGTGCTGCGGCCAGTATCACCCGGCTGCTGGACATGGGGGTCGAGAGCTACCTGATTGCGTCCACGGTCAAAGGCATTCTGGCCCAGCGTCTGGTACGCCGCCTCGATCCGCAGACACGGATTGCCTTCGAAGCACCGCCGCAAATGATCGCCGAACACGGGCTTGAGCAGTTCACCGACCAACGACCGATTTTGCTTTATCGCGCGGATACCACGGCGATTGGTGGCGGTTATCACGGGCGCAGCGCGATCACCGAACTGTTGGTGATGAACGAAGAGCTGCGCTCATTGCTGATGCGCCAAGCCGATGCCGCCACCCTCGAACAGGCCGCCCGGCGCGGCGGTCTGCGTACCTTGTACGAAGAAGGTTTGCGTCAGGCGGTGGCCGGCATCACCTCCCTTGACGAGGTGCTGCGCGTTACGCGCGGCGACTGACATGAGCCATTTCAAGTACCGCGCACTGGACGCCGATGGCGTTTCTCGACAGGGCAGTCTGGAAGCCGCCGATGAAGCGGGTGCCATCACTGCGCTGCAAAAACGTGGCTTGTTGTTACTCAACCTCGAAGCCTGCGCCGGTGATCGGCTGACGGGTTCTTTGCGGCGTGGCGTACTGAATGGCGCCGCGCTGGTCAGCTTCACCCAGCAACTGGCGACATTGTTGGGTGCGGGCCAACCGCTGGAGCGCGCGCTGGGCATTCTGCTCAAGCAGGCCACCGATCCGCGGCGCCGAGCGTTGCTGGAGCGGGTGCGTGAACAGGTCAAGGCCGGTAAACCGTTGAGCCAGGCACTGGATGAAGAGCACGGCCAGTTCTCCGGTTTGTACATCAGCATGATGCGCGCCGGTGAAGCGGGCGGTTCGCTGGAGCACACGCTGCATCAGCTTGCCGATTATCTTGAACGCAGCCAGACACTGCGTGGCGAAGTCATCAATGCGCTGATTTATCCGGCCTTCCTCATCGTCGGCGTCCTGGGCTCGCTGGCGCTATTGCTGGCGTATGTGGTACCGCAATTCGTGCCGATCTTTCGTGATCTCGGTGTGCCGATTCCGCTGATCACTCAAACCATCCTCGTGCTCGGCGAATTTCTCAGCGCCTATGGCCTGCTGGTGCTGGCAGCAGGGGTGATGGCGGCGTGGGGCATCGCTGTCGCACGCCGCGATCCGCAACGCCGCCAACGTCACGACCATCGCCTGTTGTTCATTAAGGTCATCGGCCCATTGTTGCAGCGCATCGAGGCCGCTCGGCTGGCGCGCACGCTGGGGACGTTGCTGAGCAATGGCGTGGCGCTGTTGCAAGCAATGATCATCGTGCGCGAGGTGTGCGGTAATCACGCTTTGCGTGCCCAAGTCGAGCAGGCGACGCAGCGGGTCAAGGGCGGTGGCACGCTGGCGCAGGCTTTCGGCGAACAACCGCTGCTGCCCGAACTCGCCCTGCAAATGATTGAGGTCGGCGAACAGGCCGGCAATCTCGACGCCATGTTGCTCAAGGTCGCCGAGGTTTTCGATGTCGAGGCCAAACGCGGCATCGACCGTTTGCTCGCGGCCCTGGTGCCCAGTCTGACCGTGGTCATGGCCGTGCTGGTGGCGGTGATCATGCTCGCCATCATGCTGCCGCTGATGAGCCTAACCAGTAACATTTGAGGAAAAAACATGTCCCGTCCAAACGCTGCCGGCCGTCGTCGGCAAGGCGGTTTCACCCTGTTGGAAATGCTCGCGGTCATCGTCTTGCTCGGCATCGTTGCCACTATTGTGGTGCGCCAAGTTGGCGGCAACGTCGACAAAGGCAAGTACGGCGCCGGCAAGGCGCAATTGTCCAGCCTGAGCATGAAGGTCGAAAGCTACGGCCTCGATGTCGGCAGCCCGCCGGCCAACTTGCAGCAGTTGCTGCGCAAACCGGGCAACGCGGTCGGCTGGGCCGGGCCGTACGCCAAACCTTCGGATCTCAAGGATCCGTTCGGCCATGCGTTCGGCTACCGCTACCCTGGGGAGCATGGCAGTTTCGATCTGATTTTCTACGGCCAGGACGGTCAGGCCGGTGGGGACGGCTACAAGGCCGACCTCGGCAACTGGGAATAACCGTGCACGCCTTGCAGCGCTCTCGTGGATTCACCTTGATTGAACTGCTGGTGGTGATCGTCTTGATCGGCGTCAGCATCGGTTTGATCAGCTTCGGCGTGGGCAAGGGCCTGCAATCAGCGAAGGAACGTCAAGCGTTGACGCAATTGGTGCAGTCCCTGCGCGCTGCGCGGGTGCAAGCCATCGTCACCGGTCAACCGGCGCAGACGCGTTTCGATCTGCGCAAGGCGCGTTTCAACGGCCCTGATCATAAGCCGCACAGTTGGCCGCAGGACATGCATCTGCAACTGGTTACCGCCGAAGGGCTCGGCGCGGCGTTCGAGTTTTACCCGGATGGCGGCTCCAGCGGCGGGCACCTGATGCTGTCGCGCAACGACAAGCGTTGGCGGATCGATATCAACTGGCTGACGGGCAGCGTTCAGTTGCACACGCTCAATTGAACCGCCAGCGCGGTTTCACATTGCTGGAAATGCTCGCAGCCCTTGCTGTGCTGGCGGTGTGCAGTAGCGTCCTGGTCGTGGCGTTCGGCAACAGCGCGCGGGCCTTGCAGCAAGTGCAACGCAGCGATCGTTTGAGTTTGGTTGCGCGTTCGCTGATTGACGACGCCAGTGACCGTGCCCTCGTAGCCGGGCGCAGCAATGGCGAATGGGGCGGGGTGCGCTGGCAAATGGATGTAAGCGTTATCCCCGGCGCTAATGGATCGGCCAATGCTTATCGGCTGGATCTGCACGTGGACGATGGGAGCCGGCATGCCCGCTACAGCACCTTGCAAGTGCGCAGCGCAGGCAGCGGTGCTGGCCAATGAAGCGTCATCACCGAGGCTTCACCCTGCTGGAAGTGCTGGTGGTGATCAGTTTGCTCGGCGTGTTGCTGACGTTGATCGGCGCAGCGATAGCGGGTGCCAATCGGGCCATGGCTCAGGCCGAACGCTACAGCAGTCGACTGGATGAAGTGCGCTCGACGCAGAATTTCTTGCGCAGCGCCACCGGCCAGGCATTGCCCTTGGCAGCGGGAACACCGGGTGAAAGCCAATCGCCAATCTTTCAGGGTGACACTGACAGCCTGAGATTTTACGCGCCGCTTCCCGCAACAGTGGGCGGTGGTATCTATCGGCACCAAGTGAGTCTCGTAGAGGGGCGTTTGCAGGTCAGTCTTCGGCGTTTGCAGGGCGAAACCTTACAGCTGGCCAGGGAACCGCAAGTGCTGTTGCAGCAGGTAGAAGCGCTACATATGAGCTACCGGGGCCTGTCGCCCGAGGGGAAAACCACGGAGTGGCTGGATCACTGGCCATGGCCCGGGCGGCTGCCGCGAGCGGTGCGCATCGACGCGCAATTGGCCGGTGCAATTGTGTGGCCGAGGCAGGTTGTGCGTCTGCGACTGGATTTGTCCGGCGAGAACAGCACGCCATGAACCGTCAACGCGGCGTCGCGCTGCTTCTTGTGCTGTGGGTGTTGGCACTGCTCGGCACCTTGCTCGCCGGGCTGGTGGGTTGGGTGCATGTGCAGAACCGTCAGGCCCTTTGGCAGCGTCAGCATTTACAGGGGCAACTGGCTGCCGAGGCGGGTATCGCCATGGCGGTGCTGGCCCAACTCGATCACGACCCACAACGGCGCTGGCGGGCGGACAACCAAGTGCACGCCTTGCGTTTCGATGATGCAGAACTGGCTGTCAGCCTGCGCAGCGAGCAGGGTCAGGTGGATCTCAACGCTGCGCCTGCCGAGTTGCTCGCGCGGTTGTTACAGGCATGCGGCGCGCCCCCCGGGGATGCGCGGCTACTGGCGCAAGCCGTCGAGCGACGTCGCGCCGATGATCAGGTACCGCTGCGAATGGTCGAGGAACTGCGCGAGCTGCCTGGCATGACCCAGGCGATTTACCAGCGAGCCGCACCCTACGTGACGTTGTGGAGCGGGTTGCCTACGCCGGATCCGCGCTTTTCGACGCCCTGGTTGCAACAGGCATTGAACCTGCCGCGAGCACGCCCGAGCGTCTCACCCGCCGGGTCGATTATCACCGTTAAAAGTCGGGCGACCTTGCCCGGGGGTTACACCACGACGCTGAGCGTCACGTTGTTATTGAATCCATCGAAGGAGGGGGCACGACCTTACCGGGTCCTGCGCTGGCAAGAATGAAGCAATTAATCTCAAAGCCTCTGGCTCGTCGATTTGCCCAAGTCCAAGGCCATTGGCATGGCCTCTGGAGCGCCAGCCTTGCCCAGCGTTTGTGGCAGGCGTGGTTGCAAGAGCTGCGCAACGCATTGCCGGGCCACGTGCAGCGAGGTTTGCTGCCGCGCAACCGCGAGCGTCGGGTGACATGGCCGCTGCCCGAGGCGCTGCCTGACGCTGGCGACGACAGGGTGGTGCTGCTCTTGCCTTATGCGATGGTTCTGACGCAACCGCTGGATCTACCACTCGCGGCCATACGCGATTTGCGCAGTGTGGTCGGGTTCGAACTGGACAAGTACACGCCGTTTCCCCGCGAGGACATGCACTTTGTCACCCGCGTGCAAAGCCGAGGAAAAACCACCGCGCGCGTGTTGCTGGTGGCGATTGTGCGTGAGCGTCTGCAACCCGTGCTCGATCATTGCCGCGCCTGCGGCCTGCATGTGCACGCTATCGATTGCCGGGACAGAGACGGCGAACCGTTGGGCGTCGATCTGTTGCCAGACGAATACAAGCATCAGGGCGCACGTCCTAACCATTTGCCGCGTTATCTGGTGATGACCTGTGTCGGCCTGTTGCTGGCGTGCATGGTGCTGTGGCTGGACGCGCGCTCGGCTCGAATGGAGGCGATGCAGGACGCCGTTGGTCAACAACGCGAACACGTGCAGGCACTGCAGAACCTGCGTCGTGAGTTGGCCAACACCCAGGGTGCCGCTCGCTATCTGGCGCAACGCAAGATTGCCCGGCCCAGCGTGTCCAGTGTGTTGCTGGACCTCACCGGATGCCTCGGCGCCGATACCTGGGTCGAGCAACTGGACATCAGCGAAGACGGTGGCATCTCGATTACCGGTCAGAGCGGGCGGGCCAGCGCCTTGATTGCCCGCGCCAAAGACTGCCGAACCCTGAGCGATGCGCAGTTCCAGGGGATCATTCAGCCCGACGAACAGACAGGCAAGGAGCGCTTTTCATTGCACGCGCAATTGCGCAAGGAGCCAGCCGATGCGTCGTGAATTGACCGCCCGCGAACGTCGCGGCGCAGCGCTGATCGTGCTGGCACTGGCCGTGTGGGCCGGGTGGTGGCTGCTGGTGCAGAGCTGGTTTCTCGACCCCCTGATGACGATTGAAAACCAAGCCGACAGCCTGCGCGAACAACAGCAGCGCTACGCCGGCGTCCTGCAGCAACGCGACGCTCTGCAACAGCAGCTGCAACAGGCCCGGCGCGACCCGGCCAGTCGCAGCAGCCTGCTGCCTGGCACCGACCCCAGCGGCGTGGCGGCCGACCTGATGCAACGCAGCCTCGATCTGGCCAAGGCCCATGCCGCTCAGGGGCCCGGGTGCCAAGTCACGCAACGCATGCCGATCACACCGGAGCAAAACAGCGCAGAGCCGTATCGACAGGTCAAAGTCAGCCTCACCCTCGAATGTGCCATGGAGCCCCTGACCGGGCTGCTGCACGATCTTGAATATGGCCAGCCGTTTCTGTTTGTCGACCATCTGAGCATCCGTCGCCAAACCTCCGCACCAGCCAGCGGAGGTGCAGGGCGATTGCAGGTGAATCTGCTGTTGCGTGGTTATCTGCAACCGGCCAACGGCAAGGAGCCTGAAGCATGAGGTTCAGCCGTATGAGTCTGCTTTTGCTGGCTATCGCCGCTGTGCTGGGCGCTGTTTTTATTGTGTTGTTACTCGGCGCGGGACGAGCTGAACACTGGCTGGCCGCCGATCAGCCACGTCATCTGCAGGCCATCCCCACGCCCAAGCCGCTGCCGACATTGACCACACAAGACTTAAGCCTGAGCTGGCAACAATCGATGTTCAGCCCCGAGCGCAAACCCGACCTCGTCAGCGGTCAAGGCGGGTCGGCCGCGCTTCAAGGCGTTGCGCTGACTGGCGTGGTCATCAAGGGGCAGGCGCAGTGGGCGCTGTTGCGCCTGGCCGACAAACGCAGCCTGAAACTCGCAGTCGGCAAAGCGCTGGATAACGGCTGGACCCTGACGGCGCTCAGTCCACTGCAAGCCACTTTCATGTACCAGGGCCAGACCCGCCAGTTAAGCCTGCCCGTGCTACGTCTTGCGCCGCCCTCAACGGCGCCCCTTATCACTCTTCCCAATGTACCGAGACCATGAACAATTGCTTTCCTGAAATCTTCCGTTTGCGCAGCCCGTTGATATGCCTGGCCACCGCTGTGGCTTTGGCTGGCTGCGCGTCCACGCCGTCGTCGACGCAAAATGACCCGGCCCTGATGCAGGAAGCACTCAACGGTACCGGCTCGCAACGCGCGCCTGTGGTGGATGCGCCCGCCGAAACGCCACGTGCATCAGTGTCCAATGACGTTACACCGGCGCGTCGGCAGATCATTCGCGGCAGCCAGAACTTTGTGCGCCCGCCAGCGCCTGCCGCCGGCGCAAAGACTGGCGCCGAGCCAGGCGGGGACATCGTCTTCAACTTCACCGACCAGCCGATCGAAGCGGTGATCAACAGCGTGATGGGCGACCTGCTGCATGAAAACTACAGCATCGCCCAAGGTGTCAAAGGCAATGTGAGTTTTTCCACTTCCAAGCCGGTGAACAAACAGCAAGCCTTGTCGATTCTGGAAACCCTGCTGTCCTGGACGGAAAACGCGATGATCCGCCAGGGCGACCGCTACGTCATTCTGCCGTCCAATCAGGCGGTCGCGGGCAAATTGGTACCGGAAATGCCGGTTGCCCGACCTTCCACCGGCCTCACTGCGCGACTGTTCCCGCTGCGCTATATCTCCGCCACGGAAATGCAGAAACTGCTCAAACCGTTTGCCCGGGAGAACGCGTTCCTGCTGGTGGATCCGGCGCGCAACGTGCTGAGTCTGGCCGGCACCCCGGATGAACTGACCAACTATCAGGACACCATCGATACCTTCGACGTCGACTGGCTCAAGGGCATGTCCATCGGCGTCTACGGTCTGCAGCGGGCATCGGTGGCCGAATTGATGCCGCAACTGCAAAAATTGTTCGGGCCTGACAGCGGCATCCCGTTGGCGAGCATGGTCAAGTTCATGCCCAACGAACGCACCAACTCCATTGTCGCCATTTCGTCGCAGCCGGCGTATCTGCAAGAAGTCGGTGACTGGATCGCGACCATCGACGAGGGGGGCGGCAACGAACCGCAGATGTACGTCTACGACGTGCGCAACATGAAAGCCTCGGATCTGGCCAAATACCTGCGCCAGATTTACGGCAACGGCGCGATCAAAGAAGACGTGGCTGCCAAGGTCGCGCCGGGTTTGCGCACCACCTCGCTGTCGTCGCTCAATGGCAGCGGCAATGGGCTTTCCGGCGCGACGTCGCAAGCATCTGCCGGTCTGGGCGCCGAAAATAATCGCGCGCAATCGAGCGGTGAAGAGGAGGAGGCCGAGGATTATTCCTCTGGTGACGAATCGGGCGACAGCGAAAGCGCCGACACTGCAGAGTCCGGCGGGCAAGCTGGGGCGCAGAGTCTGCAACAAAGCGTGCGCATCACCGCGCAAAAAAGCACCAACCAGTTACTGGTACGTACGCGCCCGGCCCAATGGAAAGAGATCGAGTCGGCCATCAAGCGGCTGGACAACCTGCCAATGCAAGTGCAGATCGAGACGCGGATCCTCGAGGTCAAACTGACCGGTGAACTGGATCTCGGTGTGCAGTGGTATTTGGGCAGGCTGGCCGGCAATTCATCGAGCACGACCGTCGCCAACACCAGCGGCAATCAAGGCGCGCTCGGCGCCGGTGGGGTAGGGCTAGGTGCAGCGGATTCGCTGTTCTATTCCTTCGTCAGCAATAACCTGCAAGTGGCCCTGCATGCACTGGAAACCAACGGTCGCACGCAGGTATTGTCGGCGCCGTCGCTGGTGGTGATGAACAATCAGCAGGCGCAGATCCAGGTCGGCGACAACGTTCCGATCAGCCAGACAACCGTCAATACGAGCAATTCCGATACCACCTTGAGCAGCGTCGAATATGTACAGACCGGGGTCATTCTCGATGTTTTGCCACGGATAAATCCGGGAGGTCTGGTGTACATGGACATCCAGCAACAGGTCAGTGACGCCGATACGAGTAACGTGACCGCCACTCAACCCAATCCGCGCATCTCGACCCGTTCAGTGTCCACGCAAATCGCTGTGCAGAGCGGGCAGACTGTACTGCTCGGCGGGTTGATCAAGCAGGACAATGCGCAGTCCACCTCCAGCGTGCCGGGGCTGTCGAAAATTCCTGGTCTGAAATGGCTGTTCGGCAGTACGTCAAAGTCGCGCGATAGAACCGAGCTGATTGTCCTGATCACACCACGTGTCGTGACCAGTGCGAGTCAGGCGCGGCAAGTTACGGACAACTATCGCCAGCAGATGCAATTGCTCAAGTGACAAGTCACGTCAGCTCGCAAGGTGCAGGCTGACGCGAAAGCAGTCGCTGCTGACGGCTTTGGGCCCGAAGCAGCCCCTCGGTCACTGGATCTTCTGGACATGTCACAGCTTGCATGCGGACTGGGATGCCTACCGGATGCAACGCTATTTTCAACGCTCGGGAAGTTTCCAGCGCTGCTTGTAAAGCTCATATTGCGCGACTGGCATTTGTACCAGCAGCGGGTTTTTTTGAGGGTCCAGCCAAGCGAACAACTGCTGAATATTCTGCGGATCCATGGCGGTGCAGCCCGTAGTCGGGGTGCTGCTGGATTGCCAGATGTGCATGAAAATACATGAACCGCTATTGGCTGCTGCTGACGTGTTGTGTTCCACGACAATGCCTTGGCGATACAACTCGTCCTTGCGGTGCATTTGCTCTGAGCTGTTCCAGTCTTTGCTAACGGCTGAGCTGTCGACCAAAGAGTTGTAGTGACTCGATTGGCTGTCATCCACACATTCGCGGGCGTCGGTGCTGACGGTGTAGGGCAGCCGGGTATTGGCCGTGGAGTCATACCCGAACGCGCTGCCGAAGGTAAATATGCCGGCAGGCGCTTTACCGTCGCCTTCACGTTTTGCGGGTTGTTTGATCTTGCCCAGCAACCGTGGACACAGTTTCAAGCACTCATCCGGGCCTCGTAGGCTTGCGGGCTGATGTGCCCCAGCGTGCTATGTCGCCGCTGGCGGTTATAGTCGGTTTCGATGTATTCAAA
>NZ_JBJGEJ010000020.1:0-77731 GCF_045062345.1 Pseudomonas sp. 2024-210
GCTTCATTCTTGAAGGCTTGGGAGTGACGGGTACGGTTCTGTTTCATCGGGGTAGCGGTTCTTGCCATGGTTCACCTCGTTGCAGTTTATCGCTTAACGGGGTGTCCACTCGTGCTGGGCAAGATCAGTTCGCCGAGGTCGATCGGCATAATGCCGCGGCCCCAGGCCAGCCCGGTTTTACCCACCACAATGGGGAACGCGTCACCGACTTTCTGAAAGTCCTGGCCCTTGCGCTCATAGCGTTGTGCATTGCCTTGAGTGGCATCCCAGTCGGGGGTAGTTACCACGATCAGTTGGCTACTTGTTACGGGGATTTGTGCCAACGCCAAGTTTGAACACAGCAGTAGCAACAATGAGCAACTCTTTAAGAGAGGGTTCATAGTAGGGGTCCTTAACTGATAAGAGGAATAGATTGGCTGGGGTTGTTAGGCGTTATAAATTTAAACGTGCGTGCATTAATACAGCGTGCTGGATCAATAAATATAAAATAGTTATTTCGTAAGTGAGTGGCTGTGGATGAAACTATCAGCCACTAGGAAAGACGGAAAATGCTTATTTGTAAGGCAGTCATTCACTCTCGATATATCACTATGAGTGCGCATGCCGCGCACCATGACGGACCTTGGCAACGCCCGGCGGGGCAGTGCGGTAAGCTATAAACAACCACTGCTGAGTACTTGGCTGCACTCAATGGGTGCCCCCTGTTTTCGCGATATCTAATTAAAGTCAGGGGGCGATGTTGAATACGGGGCGGGGTTTATAAGGAGGCTGTTGTTTGCACGTTATCCAGACGTTCAAGGGTCACACTGACTCCCAGACTGGCTAATTGTTCGGCGAGCAGGGATATCTCTAATTGCAAGGATTCAGTGAAGTGTTGCTGGAAGGGAGTTGGAGAGCGGTAAAGCGGTTTAACCAGACTAATCTGGAAAGGCAATGAAAAGGCAAGCGGACGTATATTGACACCTTGCCCCTGAAACATGATCGCGGTCAGGGGGTTCAGGATCGCAATACCCAGTCCCGCTTGTACCATCGAACACACTGAAACGGCGCTGTGGGTTTCGACTTGGATAAATCGATCGATTCCCGCTTCCTTGAACATCACATCAAGCACTCTCCTGTAACGATCCCCCTTGCTGAAACTGACGAACGTCTGATCACTGACATCGTTCAGCGACAGGACATGTTTCTCAAGCAAAGGGTGGCCATCGGGCAAGATGCACACTTCGTCCACGCTCATCAGCAGTTGCAACTCAGTGCCGGGCGGGGCTTCATCATGCTCTGTGAGGCCAACATCGTGGCGTTGAAGGGTCAGTTGTTCCTCAAGCCATGGCGACTCCAAAGGCGCTATCTCGACACTGACACCGGGGTGGTTGGCTATCAGGTTCTTACACACTTGAGGGAGCAGCGCATGAGAAAAGGCGGGAATACAGGCCACAGAAAATGCGCCCTGAGAAAAGCGGCTCAGGCTCTCTGCGAACGAGACGATGCGGTCCAAGCCAATGAACGCAAGTTCTACCTCCTGAAACAAAACCACTGCCCGCGCCGTTGCATGCAGGCGGCCCCGCCCGCGCTCAAACAGTTCGAATCCTACGAGATACTCCAATCGCGCCAACTCACGGCTGACGGTGGGTTGGCTGGTGTGCAGCAGTTGAGCGGCGTTGGTGACACTCCCCGCCGTCATAATGGCGCGGAAAACTTCGATATGTCGCAAGTTGATCATAAAAGCGCTCTAAAACAGCGGTATACAGTCGTAACCTTCAGAGGCAGGATACATTCCAACCGGTCACGACATCTCGCCAAAGGTTTGATATCTGCAAATCGCTGGGCAGGCATCACTTTTTCTGGGGGCGAACTCGGCTATTGCTGTTGTGGTCCAGTGGTCACTTCTTTTCATAGCGGATAACTACTCTGCTCCAGTGCCAAGAGCTCCTCCACGCGCTGGCGACGGCGGATCAGTACATCATCGGCCCCTTCAATCAGCACCTCTGCGATCAATGGGCGCGTGTTGTAGTTCGAAGACATCGAGGCACCATAAGCACCTGTGTCTCGAATGGCGATGAGATCGCCCACTTTGCATTGGGGAAGCAGTCGGGAGAGTACCGTTCCATCCTCTGCTTGCGTGAATACGTCACCTGCTTCACACAACGGCCCTGCAACCACGCTGGATTGCAGGGGGCGCCTGGATGCAGTTGCATCCAGCAACTCGATACCGTGATAACTGCCGTACATGGACGGGCGCATAAGCTCGTTGAAGCCTGCGTCGAGAAGTACGAAGTGATTACTGCCGACCGGCTTGGTGGCCCGTACTTCACTCAACAGGCAACCCGACTGAGCCACCAGATAACGTCCGGGCTCGATCTCCAGACGCAGCTTATTTCCCAGAATCTGCTCGGCATTCTGGCGCGCAGCGTCCCACAGGCTGAAGTACTGGCGGGTATCGAGTGACGGTTCATCCGCGGTATACGGGACCGACAACCCGCCGCCTGCTGACAAGGCGCAGAGGGTCATTTTTGCGTCTTTGACTTGCTGCACGAGATCGAGCATGGCGTCGCTGACCCTGGCCAAGTGCTCATAGTCCACCCCGGACCCTATGTGCATGTGCAACCCGATTAATTGCAGGTTGTGCTTGCGGACAACCGACAGCGCCGCACCCAGATCGGTATGCCAGATGCCATGCTTGCTGTGTTCGCCGCCTGTGTTGGTCTTCTTGCTGTGGCCATGGCCGAAGCCCGGGTTGATCCTCAGCCAGACTTTGTGCCCGGGTGCGATGGCGCCCAGTTGCTCGAGCATATCGATCGAACCGGCGTTAACTGGAATGGCATGCTCCACCACGGTGGCTAACGTCGCGTCATCGATAAGGTCTGCAGTGAACACGATGGCTTCTTCGTTACCCTGACACGAATACCCCGCGGCCAGTGCTCTAAGGATTTCTCCGCGAGACACCGCATCTACCTGTACGCCTTGCTCGCGCATGAGCGTGAGGATATTGATGTTGGAGCAGGCCTTTTGTGCAAAACGAATGGTATCGAACTGGCGTAGATCATTGATGCGGTCACGAATGGTCTGTGCATCGTAAACCCACAAGGGCGTGCCGAATTTTTCGGCCAGGGACTGAAGGCGCTTTACGGGTACGTTTTTCATAGGCCCAACTCAAGGAAAAAGGGTGTGTCTCAGATCCTGCTTCCCGATCCGGACTAAAAGTTATATTGGCGTGTATCGGGTGATTGATTTATCGGTGTTCGAGGGCGCCAAAGCGCTTTTCTGCCAACTTCGACAGGTAGAGAAGCGGGTAGCAGTAGGCGAAATAGAGCAGGGCAATCACGCAGTAGATGAACATCAGGTGTTGCGGCATGCGGACAATTAAAACTTCGCCCTGGCGCGTGAGTTCAGTGATGCCGATGATGGATAAAATCGCGGTGCTTTTGATGATATTTACATACACGCTTCCCAACGGCGGCAGGGTCAGCGGGATGGCCTGCGGTAATACGACGTGAAACAGCGCCTGAAATTTGCTCATCCCGACTGATCGCGCCGCTTCAACCTGGCCATTGGGTACAGTCAGAATCGCGGAGGCCACAATTTCAGTCGCATAACTCGACGTGTACAGCGTCAACGATACGATAGCGGCGGTGTAGGCATTGAACTTGAATATCTCAAGGCCCGTAGCAGGCAGTACAAAATAGATGATGTAGACCTGCACCAGGTATGGAGTACCCCTGAACAGGTGCAGGTACAGACCGATGATATTTTTGAAGAAGAACTTGCTCTGTGAGCGGATGACCCCTAACACGATCCCCAGCAATACGCCGAGTGCAATGGCGATAAGGGATATCTGCACGGTCATCCACAGCCCTTTGAGCATGAAGGGCAACAGCGCCTGTAGCACTGTTGCTTTGGTCATGATCCATTCCATGATTATTTGATCCCCTGCCGAGTTTGCCAGTTGGCCCCGCATTTGCGGCGTACCAGGTGAGAGAGCAGTAGCAGCAGTACATAGATAAACAGGTAGCATGCGGCGGTGGTCAGGTAACTCTCGGTCGCCACTACCGAGTCTGAAAACATGTACAGGCCAGCGCTCATTAACTCGGTTACCGCGATGATGCTCAGCAGCGACGTATCCTTGATCAGGATGGCTGTCTGTCCTATCAGGGGGGGCGTAACGTTAGCCAGTGCCTGCGGCAGCACAACGTGGAGCATCCGTTGAAATGGACTCATGCCGACGGACATCGCGCCCTCGAATTGGCCGCGGGGAATCGATTCGATACCGGCACGGATAATTTCAGCCATGTAAGGGGTCGTGTGGATCGTCAGTGCGATAAGGCCAGTCTGTAGTTCATTAATGTGTTTGCCGAACGCAAACAGCGCTGGAAGACCGTAGTAAACCAAGTAGATCTGCAACAACAGCGGTGTGGCACGAATAAACTGGATATACGCCGCCGCCGGACGCCACAGTAAACCGTTTTTGGACATGCGCATGAGTGCTACAAATGTGCCAAAAAACACCGAAAGCAATAAACAGACTGATGCTATTTCAATGGTTGTCAGTACGCCGTTTAAAAATACATCCCGGTATTTGTAGACGACGCCAAAGTTGAAACTATCCAGTGCAAAACTCATTGCGACGTAACCTCATCCAGCAAGCCCAACTCTTTTTGTGCGCGGTAATAGCCAGCAGCTGGCCGCCCGGTTAAAGGTCGGCCAGGATCACCGCGCTCTAACCTTTACTTGTGGTCAGCTTCCCACGCCGTAGAGTTCCACCAGTAGTCGGTACGCTCTTTTAATCGTCCGTCGATTTCGATCAGGCGAATATAGTTATTGAGTGCCAACAGCAAGTGCACAGAGTCTGGGCGGGTGGCGAAGCTCAATGGCTCTTTGGTCATGGTTCCGTCGAGTACTTCCAGTTCAGGCGTGGCGTTAATGAAGGTCGCGATTTGCGCGCGGTCCGAGATGCCGGCATCTGCACGGCCGGAAACAACCGCTTGAACGGTCTGGGCGTTGCCTCCGCCGAATTCCTTCAACTGCGCCTGAGGGAGGATTTTTTTAGTCGCATCCGCATAGCTGGAAGCTTGGGTAGCGCCCACGGTAATTGCAGGATTGTTGAGGGCTTGCCACGATTTGAAATGCTTGTCTTTGTTGGCGAATGCCACCGTCTCCAGGTAGAAGACGGGATTGGTGAAAAGCACCTGCATATTGCGCTTGGCGGACGGTGTCATGTCGGCGGCGATAAGATCAGCCTTACCTGACGTCAATGCTGGAATGAGGCCTTTCCAGTCGTAGTCCTGGATGACCAGTTTGACGCCCATGTCATCGGCGAACATTCGGGCAATATCAACCGCCAGACCCGCGCGCTCACCGTTTTTATCAATAAAGCTAACGGGAGGGCCTTGGGTTTGCACGGCGATCGTAAGTGTTCCATTTTTGTTAATGTCATCCATGGCGTCGGCCTGTGCCAACATCGGCACGGTCGCTAATGCAGAAGCGACAAGAACATTTGCCAGCAAGCTTTTCAATAAATACATCGCACTATGCCTTTCTTTAATTGTGATTAATCGGCAGTTTATTGGGTTCAGCTTTTGTTCATTTCAGTGCGCCTTCTTTGGCGTCTTGTTTTCGTTGCGGCGGTTTAAATGCACGGTGCTGCTGACACGCGGCCCAAGAAACTTGCAACCCGGTCGCTGGGGGCAGCGAAAAACTTGTCAGCGGGCGCCTCATCTACAATCTGTCCGGCTTCCATGAAAATCACCCGGTCGGCCACGTCGCGAGCAAAGCCCATTTCGTGAGTCACCACGACCATGGTCATCCCTTCGGCGGCGAGTTCCTTCATCAATTGAAGTACCTCTCCCACCGTTTCTGGATCCAGTGCTGATGTGGCTTCGTCAAACAACATGACTTTCGGGTTCATCGCCAACGAACGCGCAATTGCAATGCGCTGCTGCTGGCCCCCGGAAAGCTGGTGCGGATAGTTATTGGCACGATCCGGCAGTCCTACTTTTTTCAGTAACGTGCGCGCTATATCCTCGGCTTCTTCTTTCGATCGTTTCAGGACGATTGTTTGCGGGATGACAATATTTTGAAGCGCTGTTTTATGGGCGAACAGGTTGAAGTTCTGGAACACCATGCCGACTTCTGCGCGCAATTTATTAATGTCTGTTTTGCGATCGGTCAAGCTGACGCCATCTATCCAGATCTGCCCCGAGCTAATGGTGTTTAACCCGTTAAGTGAACGCAGCAAGGTACTTTTCCCTGAACCACTTGGGCCGATGATGACGACCACTTCACCCCGGTTGATGTGATTGTCCACGTTTCTAAGTGCAAACACTTCTTGGCGACCATTAATGCCGCTGAAGACTTTCGATACCGACTCTATTTTTATAATGCATGACGACATAGGTTCATCAGCCATTTTAAGCCTCGTGTGTTTCCAGCAAATGTCCAGCAAACGCAACGACAGTAGGCCCCGTCAGAATGAGTTGTCCCTTATCGTCTTGTTCGATTGTCAGGGCTCCTCCCGGCATATACACCGTCACAATACTGGACTGAATCAGCCCCTTCGCTCTGGCCGCGGCCACGGCGCAACATGCTCCGCTACCACAGGCCTGGGTAAGAATGCCCGGTCGCTCCCAAACGGTCAGGCGCATGGCTGATTCACCAATGATCTGAGCAACGCCTATATTGGCGGACTCTGGCAGGAGTGGATCCTGTTGGGCCTGAGCGGCATGGCGCGGGATATCGATACTTTGTAAATCATCAACAAAGAACACCAGATGCGGGTTGCCGATATTCAGAGCAACGGCCTGTTGGAGCGGCCCGTGATTCATTCTGACATTCAGGGTGTCAGTGGCGTGTGCCAGTGGGATGGAATGCCATTGCAGATTGACTGTTCCCATCTCAACACTTATCTGACCGGACACTTTGTTGCGCCAGCATCGCAGGTTGCCACCGCCTGTTTCGATCAAAACCTGGTCTGTTTCACTTTCCTTTAAAAGAAGATCAGCGACACATCGCGTGGCATTGCCGCACGTTTGGACTTCGCTGCCATCGACGTTATAGATTCGCATGCGAGCGTACGCACCCAAGGTCGCACCGCTTAAGGTCGCAGACTCGATAACGAGCAACTGATCCGCTCCAACACCGGCTTCAACGCTGCAGATTTCGGCAATGACGTCAGGCGGTGGGGCAAAGGGGCGTTCACGGCCATCGACAATAATGAAATGGTTCTTCAGTCCGTGCATTTTTAGAAATGGACGTCCGAGCTTGAACATGTCAGACCAGATCGCCACGGGCAGATTTGCAGTCATCATGTAGGAATCTTATTCACGGAAAGTTGATGTAGATGAAACTATCAGCCACTACAACATCCGATAAATACTTATTTTGTCAGAGGCTATTCATTCCTGATATGTCCTGATTCGTCGCGTTCTTCGCACCATTACTGACCACGAACAAGCTCGACAGGTCAACGCCGCGAGCGAAAGCATTTGACGATCATCGCGGCTACGCACTGTTATGGCGCTTAATTCTTTTTTGCGAAGCGTATCTGATGCCCGCATTCGAGCTCATGGATCTCTTCTCGCCTATCTATCCAGCTGACTAGCGACCAATGGCGCTTGTCTGCGCCAGAATCCTCCCGGCGTCTTGTGCAGGAGGAAGACCAAACACCCGTGCATAATCCCTGCTGAATTGCGTCGCGCTTTCATAGCCGACCTCGAAGGCAGCAACCATGACGTTCTTGGCATTGGCCACCATCAGCGTTCTGGCCTGGAGTAGGCGAATCCGTTTCTGATACTGCAAAGGGCTCAGGTTGGTGACTGCCTTGAAGTGGCGGTGAAACGCCGAGACGCTCATTGATGCTCGTTCTGCCAAGCGCTCCACCCCAATGGGCTGCGCGAAGTCACGACGGATCCACTGGATCGCCAGGTTGACTCGCGCCATCGCACTGTCCGGGGCTGCGATCTCGCGCAGCATCCAGCCATGGGGCCCCTGGAGTACACGGAAGATAATTTCTCGCTCGTAAACCGGGGCCAGGGCTGCGATGGCGTCCGGGTCGCCCATCAATCGCAGCATTCGCACCCATGCATCCATCAGGTCGGTTGTGACTGACGCCACGCTAAACCCAAGCCTGTTCTCAACGCGGCCGAAAGGTTTAGGCAGGTCCGCAAATAGCGTCGACAGTACTGTGGGGTCAAGAGTCAAACTGACTGCCAAGTAAGGTTCTCCCGATTCGCTCGGATGCACAGATCCCACCGCTGGCAAATCAATGGACATGACGAAATAGGTCGCAGGGTCATACCGAAGCGTCCGATCGCCCACGGTCATGCTCTTACTGCCTTGCAGGATCACATTGATCATCGGGTCATAGACCGCCGCCAGCATGTGCTCGGGGATTTTGCCCTGAACCATGGCCACGCGAGGGATACCCGTTTCGGTACGGCGATTTTCAGCCTTGGCCGCTAGCGACCTGAGTTCATTCAGTTGATTGTCCATGCAGGCATGCTGACGCCAGAACTCAGCGCCATGCAAGCGATAAGCAGAAACAGGCAGGTTTCGAGTAGAAATGGGGCCGACCCTGGCGATCGTGTTGAGTACTGTGGGGCACCTATGAACCACAGAGGAACATCAGATGAGCGTAATCGTCATTACCGGTGGCAGCCGTGGAATCGGTGCCAGTGCCGCCGTGCACATTGCTCAGCGTGGTCTGGGGGTCATACTGACCTACAACGCTAATTCACGGGCTGCCGCGGGGGTCGTGGAACGCATTGAACGAGTCGGTGGCAAGGCTGTTGCTCTCAAGCTCGACGTGTCTGATGTTGGCAGCTTCGAGGCCTTTCGGCAGTCAGTGGTACTGGCCTTAAGGGAAACCTGGAATGCCACCACATTGAGTGGCCTGGTCAACAACGCCGGCTACGGTCTGTTCAATCCCTTGGCAACGGTCACCGAAGCGCAGTTCGATGGCCTATTCAACGTGCACCTCAAAGGCCCGTTTTTCCTGACCCAGACCCTGCTGCCGCTGTTAGCGGAAAACGCGAGTATCGTTAATCTGACCAGTGCCACCACCCGCGTCGCCACCGCGGGTGTGGCGCCTTATGCGGCGTTCAAGGGCGGGCTCGAGGTGCTCACCCGTTACATGGCCAAAGAGTTCGGCGAGCAGCGCATACGGGCCAACGCCGTATCACCCGGCGCCATCCGTACCGAGTTGGGTGGCGGTCTGAACGATGAGTTTGAGGCGAAACTGGCGGCGCAAACAGCACTCGGGCGGGTCGGCGAGCCGGAAGACGTCGCGCGTGTCATCGCCATGTTACTGTCAGAGGAGGGCGCCTGGATCAATGCCCAGACCCTCGAAGTGTCCGGCGGCTACACCATCTGAAGACCTGAGGATTTTGCCATGCTGGATCATATCTTTTTGTCCGTGAGCGATATTGCACGGTCCATCCGTTTTTACGAAGCTGCCCTGACCCCGTTGGGCATCACCGCGCGCCTGGACTACGACGGCAAAGACGGCCCGCCGGGTCATCCTGACCTAAAAGGCTTCGGTGCCAAGGGCCGGATGTTTTTCTGGTTACGTGAGGGTGTTGTCGAAGGGCGTGCGGTACATGTTGGTTTTATCGCGCACAGCAAGGCTGAAGTGGATGCCGCCTACGCCGCTGCCATGGATCTGGGGGCGATCGACAACGGCTCGCCTGGCGCGCGCTTGCACTACCACCCTGACTATTACGCTGCCAATGTGCTGGATCCGGATGGGTACAGCCTCGAATTCGTCTACAAAACATGGCAGCACGCCCAATGAGTACTCATTTGCGCGGGACCCTTGGCGCGCAGCAGCCGGTGGTTTCTGAAATCTATAGCGTGTTGCTTGGCGCTTGCTCAGTGAGCTCAGGCGCTGTCACGGGATAAAGTTCGTCTAGCACCCTCATCAGCGCCCGCTTGCGTGGATTTTCCAGGCCGAGCCAAGCCACGCCGATGCCTGCCCCGCTCATGGGCAGAGTCAGTGGTCGAATCACGACACCCGCGGGCAATGCCGATGCTGCGCCGCTTGGCAATATGCCAATGCCCAGACCGGCGGCCACCAACGCTAACTGTGTGGTGAACTCGCCCATTTCCCGGGCAATGGTCAGCGTCACTTTTCGTCTGTGAAAGCCTGCCAGCATTTGGTCATACAAGCCGGGAGCGAACTTGCGCGCTAGCACCAGTACCGGACATCCGGCTAGATCCTGAGGCTTTATACGAGGTTTGGCGCATAGCGGATTTTCTTGTGGCAGCGCGACGACCAGTGACTCTTCGAAAAGCATGCGTGTCTGTACGCCAGGTACATTCAAGGGCAGGCGCACCAAGGCAAAATCCAGGGCGTTGTCCAGCAAGGCCCGAGCTTGCGCTAGCGAAGGCATGTCTTTGAGCTCCAGTTCGATATGCGGGTAGCGTTGCTCCAGCGTACGGACGAGTTGCGGCAACAAGTGCGACAACGTTGAAGACACAAATGCCAGACGCAATATGCCAACCTCTCCGGCCGCCGCTTGCTGTAACACCTCAAGGGCGCGCCGGGCCTGGCGCAGGGTCGCCAAGGCCTCGGGCAGAAACAGCATTCCTTCCTCGGTCAACTCGACGCGGTGCCGGTTACGCTCGAATAACTGTGCGCCTACCTCTTCCTCCAGAGCTCGTATTTGCGCGCTCAGGGCGGGCTGGACTATGTGCAGGCGAACCGCTGCACGGCCGAAATGCAACTCTTCGGCCAGGGTCGCAAAAGCTTTCAAATGCTTGAGTTCCACATCTACTCCCGATGCAGCGTGGTCACGTGGTGATCACGAAGGGTGATCACAACATCACCATAAACGATTGGCATCCCGGCGCGATAGCAGTTGAAAGTGGCGTCATTGCCCATTCAACAACTCAGCGTAGGGAGACACACATGATCGACAGCTTTCGTCTGAACGGGCGTCGAGCGCTGATCACCGGTTCGGTACGCGGCATTGGCCTGGCTCTGGCTCGCGGGCTGGCACAAGCGGGTGCCCACGTGGTGCTCAATGGCCGCGATGCCGAGCGCGCTCAAGGTGCTTGCGCGCTGTTGCGCGATGAAGGGCTGGACGTCGATTACTCGGTGTTCGACGTGACCGACCACGTTGCTGTCGCAACGGCCATCGATGGTCTGGAACAGTGCCTGGGGCCGATTGATATTCTGATCAACAACGCTGGCTTGCAGCATCGCCAGGCGCTCCAGGATGTCAGCGCCGATGACTGGCACCGGCTGATGAGCACCAATCTTGATGGCGTGTTCAATGTGTCCAAGGCGGTCGCCCGCCACATGATTGCGCGCCGGCACGGCAAGATCATCAACATTGGCTCGGTGCAAAGCGAACTGGCCCGAAGGTCCATCGCACCTTACGCCGCCAGCAAGGGCGCCGTGCGAATGCTCACACGTGGCATGTGTGCCGACTGGGCCGGTTATGGGCTTCAGATCAATGCCCTGGCCCCCGGTTATTTTCAGACTGAATTGAATCAGGCGCTGGTGAACGATCCGGCGTTCTGCGAATGGCTGTTGCAGCGTACTCCCGCCGGGCGTTGGGGCAATGTAGAAGAGCTCTGCGGCGCGGCCGTTTTTCTCGCATCATCAGCGTCCAACTTCGTCAACGGTCAGACCCTTTTCGTCGATGGTGGCTTGACCAGCGTCGTCTAACTCTCACGCCAAGGACTCTCGCATGCCTCACTCCCTGCCAACCCTTTGCGGCTCAATCATGGGCTCGCCGTTTACGCTCTCGGCAAAGATCCACAACGCGGCTTACGCAGCGCTGGGCCTGGATTACACCTTTGTCTGTTTTGGCGTTGAAGATCCGGTCGCCGCCGTGGCAGCCATACGTACGCTGGGCGTGCGCGGCATGAACGTTTCCATGCCCTACAAAACCGCAGTAATGCCTCATTTGGACAAGATCGATGAATCGGCCCAAATCATCGGTGCGGTCAATACCATCAATAACGTTGACGGCGTACTGACTGGCTACAACACCGACTACCTTGGTGCAGTACGAGCCCTGGAAGAAGTCACCGATCTGTGCGCCAAGCGTATCGCCGTGATCGGTGCCGGTGGCGCGGCTCGTGCGGTGGTCTACGGGTGCTTGCAAGCGACGGCCGAGGTCACAGTGTTCAATCGCAGCATCGAACGCGGTGCTGCGCTGGCCGAAGAACTGGGGGCCCGATGGGGCGGGGGCGTCGAGGCGTTCACGGCCGAGGCCTTCGACATCGTCATCAATGCGACGTCCGTGGGCTTCAAGCAACCGGACAGTAACCCGTTGGACGGCCGTCTGGCCGGTCATCTGCTGGTCATGGATGTGGCCTTCATGCCGGTGCATACCGCGCTGTTGCTGCAAGCCCAATCGTTGGGTTGCCGCACCATTGCCGGCACCCGCATGTTAGTGCACCAGGCGTGTCGGCAAATCGAGTTGTACACCGGGAAAGAGGCTCCAATCGACATCATGGAGCAGGCCATGCTCCAGGAAATACAGCGGTTGAAATTGTAAGCAACCCTTCGACTGGTCAATAACAAGATGCCGTAAAGGCACCTGGAGGTACCCCATGACTCACGATCATTCTGCATCCGACATTGCCACGCCCCCCGACGCGCAAGCGCACAAGAAAGATTTGCACCGCGCGGCTTGGGCCTGCTCCCTGGGAAGTGCACTGGAGTACTACGACTTTGCGCTTTACACCCTGGCTTCGGCATTGATTTTCGGGCCTCTGTTCTTTCCGGAGCAGACCCGCGCCATGAGCCTGATCGCCAGTTTCGGTACCTATTTTCTGGGCTTTGCGATACGGCCTCTGGGCGGGGTACTGTTCGGCATGATCGGTGATCGTGTCGGGCGTAAGTTTGTGCTGACATCGACCGTGCTGCTGATGGGTATTTCCAGCACGCTCATCGGTGCACTGCCAAGCTTCCATCAAGTCGGCTACCTGGCTCCTACGCTGTTGGTGATCCTGCGTCTTCTTCAGGGGTTGGGCGCGGGTGCCGAACAGGCCGGAGCGGCGGTCATGATGACCGAATACGCCCCTGAGGGCCGGCGGGGCTTCTATGCGGCGCTGCCGTTCCTTGGCATCCAATTGGGCACCATCCTCGCAGCGTTGGTGTATTTCCTGGTGGTCAGCGGCAATGACAACGTGATCGAAAGCGGGCTGTGGCGGGTGCCGTTCTTCAGCAGCGTGGTGATCGTTGCGTTGGGTTTGTACATGCGTCTGTCGCTCAAGGAATCCCCGACGTTTATCCGCCTGAAGGCGCTCAAACGTGTCTGCGTCAACCCGCTTAAAAGCACGATGGCGCATTCCAAACCCACGCTGTTGATCGGCATTGGGCTGCGTCTGGGAGAAAACGGTGGCTCATCGATTTACCAGGCTCTGGCGGTCAGCTACATCGTTGGCGTGGTAGGGCTGCAAGGGCCGGTGGGGGTGTTGACCCTTATCTGCGCGGCCAGCCTGGGCGCGATGACCGTACCGATTGCGGGCAAGCTCAGCGACCGTTATGGCCGAGTCGTGGTCTACCGGGCCTTTGCTCTGGTGCAATTGGCACTGGCATTCCCGGTGTGGTGGGTGCTCAGTCTGGGCAATGTCGTAGCAAGTGTCATTGCTATCTCCATCGCCTTGGGCATTGGCACGTGGGGTATGTTCGGTACGCAGGCTGCGTTATTGCCGGAGTTGTTTGGCTCGCGTCACCGCTACATGGGGGTGTCGATCGCTCGTGAAGCATCGGCAGTGATCGCCGGTGGGATTGCGCCGATGATCGGGGCCGGCATCATTGCTCTGGTGGTGGCGAGCCATGACGGCGACGCCAGCGCAGGTATCGGCGCTTGGCTGCCCATAGCCTGTTACCTGACACTGCTTACACTGATCACCCTATACGCCACATTCAAAACCCCGGAAACCCTCAATCGCGACCTGGATGATCCGCGCGATGCCTGGGAAATAGCCCATGCCGACTCAGCAATGCATGTCCAGTCCAGCAGCACTCAAGGCACACGAACGGCGTGAGGGCCGCGATAATCACGATGTCGAGGTCACTTAATAGTTGTAAAAATCAGCTCCCGGCTGGCTGGGCAGGGCGGTTTAAGTTGTTTTGGGCGGGGCCGGTAGCAGTCGCCGGTACCCCGCAATCAGCTGTTGGCTGCTCTGCTTATTGCAGCAGACAAGTGGTTTACCTTCCTCGCCGAATAACCTGCTTGTTTTCAGGCTCCGAACTATCCGTTGCCTCGGTACATTTCCAGCTTTGACCCGCAGCCGCCACCTCGCCAATCACCAAAATCGCCGGGCTTTTCAGTTCAAAGGCCAACGCATCTTCGTACATTGAGGTCAGTGTGCTGCGTAACTCCCGTTGATGTGGCAACGAAGCATTTTCGATCATCGCCACTGGCGTGCGGCTGTCCAAACCCCCGGTCATCAAACTGCTACGGATATCCTCAAGCTTGGCCACACCCATATACACCACCAGCGTTGTGCCACTGCGTGCCAGAGCGGACCAATTGAGGCAGCTATCGTCCTGGGTATGAGCGGTAATCAAGGTAACGCCTCGGGCGACACCGCGCAGGGTAAGTGGAATGCCGCAGTTGGTAGCGCCCGCCAGTCCGGCGGTGATGCCGTTGACCAATTCCACTTCAATACCGCGGACGCCGAGCCATTCGGCTTCTTCGCTGCCACGTCCAAAAATGCATGGGTCGCCACCTTTTAGGCGTACCACGCATTTCCCTTGGCGGGCGTAGCGCAGCATCAACCGGTGGATAAAATCCTGCGGTGTGGAGCGGCAGCCCCCGCGTTTGCCCACGTGCACTATTCGCGCGCTAGGACAGTGCTCAAGCACGGCTGGATTGACTAGATCGTCGATCATCACCACATCGGCGTCGTGTAAGGCGCGCACAGCTTTAAGGGTCAACAATTCCGGATCACCGGGACCGGCACCAACCAACCAGACTTTTGCGCTCATGGGGTATTCCTTATCAGGGCAATTGGACGTTGTTTATCGTCATGCGTGCAGTAGCCAAATCAGCATCAGCATATTCACCAGCAGCGAACCCAACGCCAGCCCACGCCATACCTTCAGAGGCTCGCGCTCCAAGAGGGGTTTTGGCCGAGGGGTGGGTTGGTGTTCGCCTTGTTGCAAGGCCAGTAGCCATTCTTCAGCAGTTTCATAGCGCTGTACCGGGTTGCTGGTCAGGGCTTTATCGAGGTTGTGCACCAACCATTCAGGCAGGTCAGGGCGATAGCGATTGGCGGGTATTGGCTGGGCAAACCGTGGGCGCTGAAAGGCCTCGATTTCGCCATAGGGATAGTGGCCAGTCAGCAAGAAATACAACGTCACGCCGGCGCTATACAGATCTTGTACCGCACTGGGTGCGCTACCTGCATAAGCTTCCGGAGCGATAAAACTGGGAGTACCAGGCAGCTCCCCCGGAACATGATTTGAGAGGCCTGGGCAATAGGCCAAACCGAAGTCCAGCACCCGCAATTCACCATCACTGCTGAGCAGCAGGTTCTGCGGTTTGATATCCCGATGCAGGATGTTGCGTCGGTGCAGCATGCCCAGCGCTCGTAACAAGCGCGGGGCGATTTCCAGCCATAGGTTGAGGCTGAAGTGACCGTGCAACTGGTAATGCTCAGCCAAAGTGATGCCTGGATGTTCGCGCATCAAGTAGTACAGGTGCTGACGCTGGCTGGCGTGGTGAACTTCGGGAAAGTTACGCCCAGCAACCCGGCGCAGGAACCATTCTTCCTGCAATAAGGCTTGCCCGGCGGTGCTGTCATTTTCGCAGTGGGTTGCCAGCGTTTTTAGTAGCCAGGGTTGCTGCTGGGTATCGCGTACTCGATACAGCAGTGACTGGCGGCTGTGCCCTAACAGCGCCTCCACCTGCCAGCCTTCAAAGAGTTGCCCAGGCTTTAGCGTTGGTGGCAGTGGCCATTGCTCGATTTGGCCAAGGGCCTCGCCCAGGCTAGTTTCACCCAAGTCATCTATCCGTACCAATAAGGCGCTGGCATTGTCCTGACTGCCGGCCTGGTGAGCGGCATAAACCAACGCTTGGCACGCGGCCTGCAGTTGGCTTTCATCACGCAGAATACCGGCAATTGAAGCGTCACTGAGGGTTGCCCACACGCCATCGCTGACCAGCAGAAAACTCTCGCCCTGACGCAATTCGCCATCCAGGTAATCCACGACTAAATGCTGTTCCAGCCCCATGGCGCGCTTGAGTACGTGCTGCATGCCCGGCTGGTCCCACACATGATCTTCGCTGATGCGCTGTAGCTGCCCGGCGAACCAGCGATATACCCGGCAATCGCCTATGTGGGCGAGGGTGAAACGCCGTCCACGCAGCACTAAAGCGCTGAGGGTGGTGAGCAACGGCTGCCCACCACCGTTGGCATGTAGCCAACGGTTTTGCGCCAGCAGCAAACGGTCCAGAGATTGCGCCACACCCCAGGTTTGCGGGGTGGCGTAGTAGTCGTGGGCCAAGGCCTGCAAGCTCGAACGAGCAGCCAGGCCGCCGTCGGCGCACTGGCTGACGCCATCGGCAAGGGCAAACAAAAACCCCTTGCTGGCGGCTAGCGTCGGCGCCGGAGTGACCAGGCGCGTGGCGTCCTGGTTCTGCGCGCGCGGCCCGCGGGCGCTGCTTTGGGCGTAGCTCAGTTTCAAGGCCATAGCGAATGAATCAGACGCGCGCAGCGGTGAAAGCGGCCGAACCCCAAGTGGTTCTCCAGCGGCTCTTCACGCCGTGCATACCAAACCAGGCAATCACGCCAAGGCTGGCAAACAACCATAGGCCGATCTGATAGTCGCCGGTGTTTTGCTTGATGGCACCCAACCCTGCCGCCAACAAGAAGCCGCCGATGCCACCGGCCATGCCGATCAAACCAGTCATGACACCAATCTCGTTACGAAAGCGCTGTGGCACCAGTTGAAATACCGCACCGTTACCGGCACCCAGGCCCAACATGGCGCTCACAAACAAGGCCAACGCCGCGACTGAACTGGACAGATGGAAGCCCACTGCTGCGATGCAAATGGCCGCCAGGGCATACATGCCCAGCAGGGTGCGAATACCCCCAAAGCGGTCTGCAAACGCGCCGCCTAATGGGCGCATCAGGCTTCCACCCAGCACACAGGCGGCTGTGTAGTAGCCGGCGGTGACCGGGTTGAGGTCGTACTGGTCGTGGAAGTAGCCAGGCAGGGCGCTGGCCAGGCCGATAAAGCCGCCAAAGGTAACGCTGTAGAAAAACATAAACCACCAGCTATCGCGGTCACTCAGAGCCTTGAAGTAGTCGGCCATGGATTTGGCTTTGCTGCGCTTGGGCGCATTGCGCGCTAGCAGGGTGAAAACGATAAGGCACAGCACCAGAGGGATCAGTGCCAAACCAAACACATTGGTCCAACCAATCGCGGCCGCCAGGATCGGCGCAGCCAGGGCGGCAATTACGGTGCCGGAGTTGCCTGCCCCCGCAATGCCCATGGCCTTGCCTTGGTGCTCGGCGGGGTACCACTGTGAAGCCAGGGGCAGGGCTACGGCGAAGGAGGCGCCGGCCATGCCGAGGAACAGGCCCAGCAGCAACACTTGTTCATAACTGTGAACGCCCAACTGCCAAGCCACCAGCAGTGCGCTGATCACAATGATCTGGCCGAAAATACCGGCGGTTTTAGGCGACAGTTGGTCCGCCAGCATTCCCATCAGAAACCGCAGTAACGCACCGGCCAGAATCGGCGTGGCCACCATAAAACCGCGCTGTTGTGTGGTCAGTTGCAAGTCGGTGGCAATCTGCACAGCCATCGGACCGAGCAGGTACCACACCATAAAACTCAGGTCGAAATACAAAAAGGCGGCAAACAGCGTGGGGGTGTGGCCTGCTTTCCAGAAACTGTTGGTATTCATTTCCAGCACCTCATCTGCAATAGAGTCAACGAAGGTTGTAAGGCGGTTGGTCGTTAAGTACGGCCACTCCACCGGCTTGTTTCCGAGGCCAAAAATGCAAAAACGCCGCAGTCCCCAGTTCGCTTTCGCGATGGGAAGTGCGACGTCTTTGTCGTGGCGGGGTAACCGTCGTTGGCTACCTGCAGTAATACCTGAGCACTATGTGTGCCAGTTTCTTGCTGCTTGGCTTGCGCGGCTCAAGAGCGGGGTGTTCACTGTGGTGTTAGCGGGTTGGCCAGTCGATTGGAGGCTTGGCCATACCCTCTATGGTGCAACCGTGCTGCTTTGTGGAGCGTTAACCGAGCGCACTTCAGCCCAATAACTCATTCATGGCAATAATCTGCTCGGCCACCTGGATCAGTTTCTGTTGTTTGCTCATGGCCTGACGGCGCATCAGCGTATAGGCCTGCTCTTCGTTGCAGTCTTTCATTTTCATCAGCATGCCTTTGGCCAACTCCACCCGCTTGCGCTCGGCAAGCTGCTGATCGCGGGCCTGCAATTGCGAGCGCAGCACCTGGTCGCTTTCGAAGCGCGCCATGGCCACATCCATGATCGGCTGCAGACGCTGGGCATGGATGCCTTCGACTATGTAGGCGCTTACCCCAGACTTGATCGCCTGACGCATCACGCCGGGGTCATGCTCGTCGGTAAACATGACGATGGGATGGGGCTGGTCGCGGGTCACCAGCACCACCTGTTCCATCACATCGCGGCTGGGGGACTCGGTGTCGATCAGCACGACATCCGGACGCACTGCTTCCACTCGCGCGGGCAGGTCGATGGTCAGACCGGATTCGTCGATGACTTCAAATCCCGCCTCGCTCAAGGCAGCACGCAGGCGCCCGACTTTTTTCGAGGTGTCATTGATTAGCAGGATACGCAGCATGGTGGCCAGCTCCTGTCAGTGATCATTAAGGGCATGCAGGGCAAAACTGCGTGCGTAAGCTGCGGGGTCGGAGCCATCCCACACACAACCATCGAGCAAACGACTGCTGCGCATGGGCGTGCCCGGTAGTTGAATATCCAGGGCACTGGCTGCCGCGCCATACAATTCAAGCTGTTGCACCTGCTGCGCTACTGCCAGGTACTCTGGATCTTCGCGCAGCAGACCCCAGCGACGGAATTGGGTGATAAACCACATGCCATCAGAAAGGTAGGGAAAGTTCGCCGCACCCTTGTTGTGGAACCGCAGGGCATGCTCGTCTTGCCAGCGGTTACCGAGGCCATCGCTGTAATCTCCCAGCAGGCGTGGTTCGATACTGGCCAGCGGCGCATCCAGATACTCAGTGCTGCTAAGCAATTTCGCAGTGCTGAGGCGATTCTCACGGCTTTCTTCAATAAAGCGGCTAGCTTCCAGTATTGCCATTACCAGGGCGCGAGCTGTATTGGGATTTTGCTCTACAAATTCACGGGTGCAGGCCAGCACCTTTTCCGGGTGGTCAGGCCAAATGCTCTGGCTGGTGGCCAGGGTAAAGCCCTGGGCCTGGTCCACAGCATTTGCGCACCACGGCTCACCCACGCAAAAACCATCAATACGCCCTGCTTCCAGGTGCGCGAGCATTTGCGGGGGCGGTACTACAACGCTGTTCACATCCTGCAGCGGGTGAATGCCCTGGCTGGCCAGCCAATAATAAAGCCACATGGCGTGGGTGCCGGTGGGGAAGGTCTGAGCGAAGGTGAGTTTTGTCCCACTTTGGTGCACTCGTTGTTTCAGTGCACTGGTGCTGGTCACCCCGGCGTCTTTTAGCGGCTGCGACAGGTTGATACTTTGGCCGTTCTGATTGAGCCCCATCAATACCGCCATATCGGTAGCGGCGGCGCCGCTAATGCCCAGCTGAATGGCGTAAATCATGCCGTACAGGCTATGGGCAACATCCAGTTCGCCGCTCAGCAGTTTGTCGCTGATCCCCGCCCAGGACGTTTGACGTTGCAGGTTAAGGGTCAGCCCGTAAGGCTGTGCAAAGCCCTGAGTGGCGGCGACTACCAGCGAGGCGCAGTCGCTAAGAGGCATATAGCCGATATTCAGCACATTCTTTTCCAGGGCATCGCTGCCCGCCACCCAAGCCAGAGGGTGCAAAAGCAGTCCATCGCTCATACGGTTGTTCCTGAAAACGTTAGATCAAAAAAAACGCCGTACCTTCCGCGCTATAGAAGCCGGTCGAGCACGACGCCATTGTCAGTGCGGGCCGCCCTTGTCTTGCCAGACGACCTTTGTGGCAAAGGATAGCAATTGGTGTGCCGGGTTCTGCAAAAGAGCAAGAGTGGTGCGGCAAAGCCCCTCCCGCAGTTGAGTGCGTTCATTTGCCGGACTTGGGCTGCACTCACTTTTGCCTCAGGCCGCCACTGCCAACCACCTCAATAAATATCGCGCAAATAGCGTCGGTCTTTACTCATACCACTGACATACAAGGTCGCGGCGCCGCTGCTCATTTTGCCGTGGGTTTGCACGATTTTTTTCAGCGCGGCATCGACATCTTTGGCCATGCGGCTGGCGTCGCCACACACGCATACGTAAGCGCCCTGTTCCAACCAGCTCCATAGCAGAGCACCTTCTTCAAGCATGCGTTGTTGTACGTAGATTTTCTCCGCCTGGTCGCGGGAGAAGGCGGTGTCCATGCGGCTGAGCACACCGCTGCGTTGCCAGGCGCGCAGTTCTTCACGGTAGTAAAAGTCGCTACGCGCCCGTTGCTCACCGAAGAAAAGCCAGTTTTTACCGCCGCCCTGAGCTTCACGTTCTTGCAGAAAGGCGCGGAAGGGGGCTATGCCGGTGCCGGGGCCGATCATGATCAATGGCACTTGCGGGTCATTTGGCGGACGGAAGTGCGTCGATCGATGCAGGAAGATTCGTGCACCTTGTTGCCCTGCGCGATCAGCGAGGAAGGTAGAGCACACGCCGCCACGCTGCTGTTTGTTGTGCAGGTAACGTACGGTGGAGACCGTGATATGCACTTCATCCGGGCATACTTTTGGGCTCGATGAGATGGAGTACAGCCGTGGTTGCAGGGGCTTGAGCAGGTTGAGCAGTTCGGTCACGCTGAGGGGGACAGGGAACTCCAGCAGCAAATCGAGCAGTTGCCGGCCCCACAGCCAATCCTTGAGCCGGGCCGGGCTTTCACCCAGCAGCAACTCTTTGAGCAATGGGCTGGCGGAACGCTCGCTGACCCATTGCAGTTGCTGTGGGGAGATGCGGGCGATTTCCAGATGCGCTTCCAGGGCTTGGCGCAAGGACATGGCGGGCTGGTCTTTAAATTCGACGCTGCAATCGCCATCCAGCTTCAGAGCAGCCAGCAGTGCATTGACCTGTTCAGGGCAGTTGCTCGGCCACACGCCCAAGGCATCGCCGGCCTGATAGGGGAAGTCGTGGCCGCGCAGGTCGAAGGCGATATGGCGGGTTTCTTTTTCTGCACCTGTGCAATTAAGGATCCGGTTATCCAATTGTTGGGTCAGCAAAGGGTGTTGGCGGTCGTAGCAGCTGCTTTCCACTCGTGCGGGGCGCAAGGTGGACGGCATTTCCACCGCCGCGGTGATGCTGCTGGGCAATGAGGCGCAAACGCGACTAAGCCAGCTGTCCGCCGCTTCCTGATAGTCCGGCTCGCACTCTTGCCGTGGTTGCAAACGTTCGCCACCGAGGGCGGCCAAACGTTCATCGAGCTTGCGACCAAAGCCGCAGAACTGGTCGTAGCTGGAGTCCCCCAAGGCCAGCACGCTGAAGCGGCTATTGGCCAAGGCCTGAGCGTCTGCGCTTTCGAGGCTGCTCCAGAAGCTGCTGGCATTGTCCGGTGGGTCGCCATCGCCGAAAGTGCTCGTGACCAACAGAACACCTGAGCTGGTACGCAGGTCATCCAATTGCGCACTGTCCATGGGCAGCAGACGCGCGCGCTGGCCATTGTTGCGCAGACGCTGCGCGCAGGTCTGGGCCAAAGTCTCGCTATTGCCGGTTTGCGAAGCCCAGAGCACTAGCCATTGCTGGCCAGTGATTTCGGCCAGGGCAGGGTTAACCAACTGGCCCGATTGGGCAGGCATCTCATGGCTGCTATCTGAACGGGCAAACAACCCTGCCAACATACCGTCCAACATCAGGCGTTTGCTGGTCGGTAATGGGGCGCTGGCTGGCAACGTCGGCACGCCGCTCGCTCGCCCTTTGGCACTGCGCAGCCCCAGTAAGTAGCCCTGCATATACAGCTGTTCATTGGCCTCAAGCTGCAGCTGCGCCTGTGTGTCGAGGTTGAGCAAGCGAGCCAGGGCGTTAATCTGCATCGGGTGCAGCTCCTCGGAATCTGTGGTGTCTTCACAGGCCTCAACCAGCTCGCTAGCTGAAACTGTCGGGGCGGGTTGAGGGGTGACGACTTGCAGGCTGACAGCGCAGAACTTGAATGCGGGCTGCAGAGAAACGGGGTCCACGGCATCGCTGGTCAGGGCGTTGATGGCGAGCTCTTCGCCAAACACATCATTCCAATGAAAGGGCGCAAAGCAGTTGCCTGGGCGCACGCGGTCGGTGATCACTGCTGGCAGTTTGGCCACGCCACGACGGGAGCGAATGGCCACACGGATACCTTCTGAAATGCCCAGGCGTGCTGCGTCGCTGGGGTGAACTTCCACAAAAGGTCCCGGGTTCAGTTTGTTCAGGGTCGGCACCTTTCCAGTCTTGGTCAGCGTGTGCCATTGGTGCTGCAAGCGGCCAGTGTTAAGCACCAGAGGGAAGTCATGGTCGGGCAGCTCCGCGGGCAGTAGATGGGGGCGGGCAAAGAATTGCGCCTTGCCGCTATCGGTTGCGAATACCAGTGCCGGTTGGCTGCCGTCGGCGTTCAGGCTCAGTGTTTGGCTGGTGTCGTTATTCAAGTAGCGCAAAGGGTTGCGCGTCGCCCCTTGATTGTCGGCAATGGGCCATTGCAGCGGTTGTTCGCGAAGACGTGCATAGCTGGCGCCACGAATGTCATAACCGGTTTTCGGGTTCCAACAGCGTTTGATTTCTTCGAAAACCTCGGTGGCGCTTTCATAGCTGAAGGCCTCGCTGTAACCCATGGCGCAGGCGACGCGGGCGATGATTTGCCAATCGGCCAAGGTGTCACCCGGTGGCAACACAGCTTGCTGCATGAGTGTGAGGTTGCGCTCGGAGTTAATCATCACACCTTCGGCTTCGGCCCATAAGGCACCAGGCAATAGGATGTCGGCGTAGCGGTTGGTTTCCGTGTCCAAATAAGCGTCCTGGCTTATCACCAGTTCGGCCTTTTGCAGCGCGGCGATCACTGTCTGGCGGTTCGGCACGCTGGCCACCGGGTTGGTGCAAATAATCCAGCAGGCTTTGATATCGCCAGCGGCCATGGCGTCAAACATAGCCAAGGTGCCGTCACCCCCTTCGCTGCGCAGGCTGCCAGGCGGTATGGCCCACAACTGTTCGATAAAAGCGCGATCTTGCGGCACCAAAGCTGAGCGTTGCCCTGGTAGACCGGGCCCCAAATAGCCCATCTCGCGGCCGCCCATGGCATTGGGTTGGCCTGTGAGCGAGAACGGCCCGCTGCCGGTGCGACAGATGGCGCCGGTGGCCAGGTGCAGATTGCACAGGGCATTGGTGTGCCAGGTACCTTGCACGCTTTGGTTGAGGCCCATGGTCCAACAGCTCATCCAGTTTTCTGCTTCGCCAATCCACTGTGCGGTTTGACGAATATCGACTTCCTCGAGGCCGGTGATGGTGGCGACTTTCTCGGGTGTGTAATCCTCCAGAAAGCTCGGCATCACTTCCCAGCCTTCAGTAAAGGCCGCAATAAATGCGGGGTCGGTGTGGCCATTTATCACCAGCAGATGGAGCAAGCCATTGAGCAGCGCCAAGTCGGTGCCGGGGGCGATTTGCAGGTACAGATTGGCTTTGTCCGCAGTGGCGGTGCGCCGTGGGTCGATAACGATCAACTTGGCCCCGGCTTTCATCCGGTCCAGCATGCGTAGAAAAAGGATAGGGTGACAGTCGGCCATATTGGCGCCGATCACAACAAACACATCGGCATGTTCAAAGTCGCTGTAAGAGCCGGGCGGACCGTCGGCACCCAGTGACTGTTTATAGCCGCTGCCGGCGCTGGCCATGCACAGCCGAGAGTTCGATTCAATATGGCTGCTGCGGATAAAACCCTTGGTCAGCTTGTTGGCCAGGTACTGCGCCTCCAACGACATTTGACCGCTGACATACAGGGCAACGGCGTCTGGCCCGTGCTGATCAATAATGCCGCGCAAGCGGCTGGCAGTGGCGTTGATGGCTTGATCGATGCTCACCCGAGCCGGGTCGCGATTGCGCTCCTGGCGCATAAAGGCATGCTCCATGCGCCCTGCATTGGCCACGGTCTGGTTGCACGTACTGCCCTTCGTGCACAGGCGACCAAAGTTGCTCGGGTGTTGTTTGTCTCCGGATACTTTGACGATGAGGTTGTCTTGCACCTGCATCACAATTCCGCAGCCAACCCCACAGTAAGGACACACGCTGCGCACGGTTTTACCGGTGCTGTTATCCGCCATCTTGCTACCTCGCCAGGAGTCTCATGAAGACCCAGAAACGTAAAAAGGCGCCATGCTGCTCCTCGTCTTTCAACGGGAGTTGCACGGCGCCTTTGTCGTGTGTCTTTGCCTGAATGATTGAGCCATCGTCGTTGATAGCCTGTGCTTATGCTTAGCAATGGCTGGGCCAACACGTATCGGTGCGACTGCGGTGCTTTGTGGGATGTGCTTCAGCTGCGAGGTTTTGCTGGTTAGACCACCTTGCATAAAGACCTTACGCCGTACGTTTTTCCGCGGTTTTCGCCTTGTCTTAGGGCACCAGATAAAAATCCGCACTGTTTTGGAACTGTAATGAGGGTTCTTTAATGTCGCTGTAATGCGGTTACCCCCTTCAATGTCGGACTCTGCAAGCCAGTATTTAATTTCTGGCACAGCCACTGCATATACCCAAACAGCTCACTGCGACTGCGCACGTGAGACGCCCCGTCGATCAATGGCGATCGTGTTGGCCAACATAGGCCCGGGTGACAATGACTGCGACAGGCTCAAGAGCCGGCGGCACGAACAGGCAAAGGCGCCTGGAACCTTTTGGTTCCAGGCGTTTTTTTTGCCTTCGAAAAATGGAGCGGCTTTGGCGGGTGCACTTATGAACAGTAAATGGGCGACTGATATTCAACAACTGGTGGTTATTGGCAACGGTATGGTTGGCCATCACTTCGTTGAGCAACTGGTGGAACGCGGTGCTCTCGGCCGCTTTCAGATTCATGTGTTTAGCGAAGAGCCGCTGCGTGCTTATGACCGCGTGCATCTGTCCGAATACTTCGGCGGCCGTGATGCCGAATCTCTCGCCCTCGGCGAAGCAGCGCTCTACCAGACTCCAGGCGTAACCCTTCATTTGGGCGTACCTGTGCTGGAAATCGACCGTGCACGCCGTGAGGTGATCACCGCCAATGGCTGCGTACCTTACGACCAGTTGGTTATGGCCACTGGCTCCTTCCCCTTTGTGCCGCCGATTGAAGGTGCTGTCGGCGATTCACGCTTGGTCTATCGAACCCTGGGCGATCTTGACACTATCCAGGCTGCGGCAAAAAATGCGCGCCGCGGCGTGGTGGTAGGTGGGGGATTGCTCGGGCTGGAAGCGGCCAATGCCCTCAAGTGTCTGGGGCTGGAAGCCCATGTGGTGGAGTTCGCATCGTGCCTGATGCCTGTGCAGCTGGATGACCATGGTGGCCAGGCGCTGAAGGCCCGGATAGAAGCATTGGGGGTGAGCGTGCATGTGTCTCGTGTCACCCAGTCAATCACCCCCGGCAGCGAGTATCGCTACCGTATGAACTTCGCCAATGACGAATTTCTGGAAACCGATCTGATCGTCTTCTCCGCCGGTATCCGCCCGCAAGACGCGCTGGCCAGGCAGTGCGAGTTGGAACTGGGTGTGCGCGGTGGTATCGCCATCGACAGCCAGTGCCGCAGCAGTGACGCGAACATCTACGCCATTGGTGAATGTGCAGCGTGGAATGGCAGCATCTTTGGTTTGGTAGCGCCGGGTTATCAAATGGCTCGCAGCGTCGCCGCGCAATTATGCGATGAAGAGGCAGAGCCTTTTATCGGCACCGATATGTCCACTAAGCTGAAACTACTCGGCGTGGATGTCGGCTCCATCGGTGACGCACATGGCGCTGTCGCTGGCTCGCGCAGCTACCGCTTTATCGACGAAGCCTGCGGCAGTTACCGTCGATTAGTGGTCTCTGCCGATGGCAAGCAAGCCCTTGGCGCGATGTTAGTGGGCGACAACAGCTACTACGACACGCTGCTCCAGTACGTGCAAAACGGTCTCGCACTGCCGAGCGATCCGTCATCGCTGATTCTGCCTTTGAGTGACGCTGCTCCAGCTGTGGGCGTGGACGCGCTGCCTGCCACCGCCACCGTGTGCTCTTGCCATAACGTGAACAAGGGCGCGATCTGCTGCGCCATCGATACTGGTTGCAGTGACCTCGCTGGCATCAAGGCCCAGACTAAAGCGGGCACCGGTTGTGGTGGTTGTGCGGGCTTGCTCAAACAAGTGTTCGAACATGAACTGACTGCCCGTGGTGTCAGCGTCGACAAGAGCTTGTGCGAGCATTTCGCTTATACCCGCCAAGATCTGTATTCCTTGGTGCGAGTGGAAGGCATCGAGTCCTTTGAAGAATTGCTGGCCCGCCACGGTAAAGGTCACCTGGGCTGCGTTATCTGCAAACCGGTCGTGGGCTCTATCCTTGCCTCATGCTGGAACAGGCAGATTCAAGAACCATGGCTGGTGCCGCTGCAAGACACTAACGACAGCTTTATGGCCAATATGCAGAAGAACGGCACCTACTCGGTGGTGCCGCGTATTCCTGCAGGTGAGATCACCCCGGACGGTCTCATCGCCATTGGCGCGGTAGCGAAGAAATACAACCTCTACACCAAGATCACCGGGGGCCAGCGCATCGACCTTTTTGGTGCGCAACTGCACGAATTGCCGGATATCTGGAGCGAACTGATCGTAGCCGGTTTCGAAACCGGCCACGCTTATGGTAAGTCGACTCGCACGGTGAAATCTTGCGTGGGCAGTACGTGGTGCCGTTACGGTGTACAGGACAGCGTGAAAATGGCGCTATTGATCGAGGACCGCTACAAGGGCCTGCGCTCGCCGCACAAGCTCAAGTTCGCCGTCTCCGGATGCGCCCGTGAGTGCGCCGAGGCTCAGAGCAAAGACGTTGGCGTCATCGCTACCGAAAAGGGCTGGAATCTCTACATCAGCGGCAACGGCGGCATGCGACCACGGCACGCCGATCTGTTCGCTACTGACCTTGATAGCGAAACCCTAATCCGTTACATCGACCGCTTCCTGATGCTCTACATCCGCACCGCCGACAAACTGCAGCGCACTTCGGTATGGCGCGAAAGCCTGGAAGGAGGGTTGGATTACCTGAAAGCGGTAATCATCGACGATAGTTTGGGTTTAGGCGCCGAACTGGAGGCGCAGATGCAGTTGGTAGTCGATCGTTACGAGTGCGAATGGGCAAACACCTTGCAGGACCCGGAAAAACTCAAACGTTTCCGCACCTTCGTCAACGACAAGGGAGGCGACCCGGACATTAACTTCGTCAAAGAACGCGGCCAAATTCGCCCGATCAGCGTCGAAGAACTCAACCTTGTTCCTGTAGAGGAAATGATCTGATGAGCAGCCTAACCATGAACCAACAACTCTGGCGTCCAGCCTGCGGGTATGGCGATCTGGTCGCAAATTCCGGTGTGGTGTCGCTCGTCGATGGGGTGCAGGTAGCGCTGTTCTATCTGCCCGCGCAAGAAGCCGGAAAACAGCTGTATGCCTTGGAAAATCGCGACCCTGTGTCTGGTGCGAACGTAATAGGGCGGGGGATTGTCGGCTGTTTGGCGGGGCAGTTGGTGATCGCTTCGCCACTGTATAAGCAGCACTACCGGCTGGGTGATGGCAGCTGTTTGGAGTTTCCTGAGCGGCCACTGCGCAGTTGGCCAGTCAGGATGGTAGGGGATTTGGTAGAGATTGATTTGGGGTGAGGTAACGTGGTGTCTCGTAGGTAAGGCCAAAGCCACCGGCGCTGACGGTGGCAGACATCAAGCTGTGACTGCCATGTTGGACAAAATGTCTGCCGTGCCGAAAGGTAGGTCGATCAAGGCGATAGGCGCACAGGTTGCATGAGCGCCTGGATAACCGTGTGGGAATCAGATCACGCCGCACGCCACACGGTCGCCACCACCGCCCAACGGCTTGGGCATATCCGAATGGTTATCACCACCGGCATGGATCATCAGCGCGTGGCCTTTGATCTCTGAAAGGTTCTTGAGCCTCGGAGCTAGCACCGGGTAGGTAGCCATGCCGTCGGCGGTCACGTACACCGCCGGTAAATCACCCAGGTGCCCGTCAGCATACGGCCCAAGATGCTTGCCGGTTTTCTGCGGATCGAAATGCCCACCGGCCGCTAGCGCAGCACCTTTGACGCCATCCTTCACGCCTGCTTCGCAACTGCCGTTTTCGTGCACATGGAAACCATGCACCCCCACCGGCAGTGATTTCAGATTCGGCGTAAACAGCAGACCATAGGGGGTCTCACTGATTTTTATCGAACCGATGGCTTGAGGCGCACCGTCGGCGCTCACCAGATTCATGGGTACATCTTGAGATGCCGCGTGGGCCGTACCCACTACGAGGGTACCGATCAAACCAAACCACAGAGAGCGTTTCATAGTCGATTCCTGAATTGTATGAGCGATTTGTGAGAGGCGAACACTTGGGCTGTAAGCAATTAACTACTGATGAAGTGGCTCGTGACGACGCACGATGACTCGTCAGCGTAAACATGAGAGTAGGTGGGCATTCAGAAGTTTTATATGAATGACGACCATTTGTTACGAGAGGCTTTAACGGTACGTATCGCTGTACGCGTTTGACAAAGACACGGGGAGCGGGGTGGTCCGGCGGATTAAAGACCAACGTTCATTTTTTTTGCTTGAACCGAACCTTGGTTTTGCGCCAATAAAATGTCGATCAAGGTACGAGTCACCTTCGGTAGTGCCTGTAAATCGCGCACCAGCACACTTCGCTCCCGTACGCGCCAGGGTTCGTCGAGCTCGATAACTGACAGGCCCATGGTTTGTTGATGTCGGCGTGCCGAAGACTCAGGAAGGATGGCCAGGCCCACACCCGCTTCAACCATCCGGCACATGGCTTCGAAGCTGTAGACCTTGATGCGCATGTTCAGCGTATTGCCGTGCAGGGCTACCTGCTCACTCAAAAACCGCAGCAGGGTGGTGCCTTCGTGCAGGCCGATGTGCGGATAAGCCAGGGTTTCTGCCAGCTTGATCGATTTACGCCGGGCCAGGGGATGATCGAGGGGCGTCACCAGTACCAACTGGTCGGTGCTGAAGTGTATGACCTGCAAGCTGTCAGCCTCGACTGGGCCGGCGATGATGCCCATGTCTGTAGAGCCATCCATCACGCCACGCACGATGTCGCGACTCAATCGCTCCTGCAGGTCAACGGTCACTCCCGGACGCTCGCCGAGAAAACCGGCGAGGATTTCGGGCAAGAACTCAGTGGCCGCCGTGGTGTTGGCAAAGATCCTGATGTGCCCTGAGGACTCGGTGCCGTACTCGGTGAACTCGCTTTTCATGTAGTCCACTTGGCGCATGATCACGCGCGCATGGTGCAAAAACAGTTCGCCCGCAGGCGTGAGCTCTACGCCCCGGCTGTCACGGTAGAGCAGGCGGCTGGTGAGGTTTTCTTCAAGGCTTTTGATGCGGGCACTGGCCGCGGCCGGGGAAATGAATGCCTTGCGAGCACCTTGGGTCATGCTGGGGGATTCGGCAATATGGATAAACAGACGCAGGTCAACGAGATCAAAGTGCATGGCTGATTTTCCCTGGACATGAAAACGGCTGCAGGACTCCAGCGTTAACCAAAACCGAACGCCCCCTTACCGAAACGCAGATTCACAGATCGCTATGCTTTTGGCAATCATGTCCAAAATAACAAGCCACGGGGCAATCACCGATGAGCGATAACGCACTGTCCGCCTGGGTCGGGCGCACTGAAGAAATGCATGATCACCTGAGCCTGAACCTGGTCACTCGCATCGCGGCCACCTTGGGTGAGCAGGCGCCCCTGGCTGACGAACCTTTGCCGGCGCTGTGGCAGTGGTGTTTCTTCCAGCCAACGGTGGAAGGCAGCGGCCTGGGCGGGGATGGTCATCCCGCACGGGGAGGCTTTCTGCCACCCGCCGACAACCGCAACCGCATGTGGGCTGGCGGCCGAATCGAGTTCCATACGCCGCTCAAGGTGGGCGCTCGAGCCACGCGGGTTTCGACCATTACCGATGTTCAGCAAAAGCACGGCAAGACCGGCTCACTGTTGTTTGTCACCGTCCAGCATGACTACCTGCAGGACGGGCTATTGGCGATTCGCGAAGAGCAGGACATCGTTTACCGCGAACCCACCCCTCCCAAGCTCGCAAGCGGCGCCCCCTTGCCCGAGGGCACCTGGCAGGAATCTGTCACGCCCACCCCCACCTTGTTGTTCCGCTACTCAGCCGTGACCTTCAATGGTCACCGCATCCATTACGACTGGCCCTACGCTACCGAAATCGAAGGCTACCCGGGGTTGGTGGTTCACGGCCCACTTATGGCCACGCTCAGTCTGCGCGCTTTCTGCCGAGCCAATCCTGCTGCACGCCTGCGGCGCTTCGCCTATCGCGGCGTTCGCCCGTTGATTGCGCCCCATCCCTTTGAGGTGAGCGGTCGTGTTGTGGCTGCGGGCAGGGCTGAGTTGTGGGTGGGCAATGCCGAGGGTGTGGCCCAGAAGGGCGAAGTGATCTTTGACTGAATAATGACAATAAGGATCTGCAATGAATCCGTATCTGAACGAAGACTACAACGCTATTCGCGAGGGTGTGCGCGCCCTGTGTGCCGAGTTCCCGGCGGAGTACTGGCGCAAGATTGACGAAGAAAAGGGCTTTCCCGAAGCGTTCGTTGGCGCCATGACAAAGGCTGGCTGGTTGTCGGCGATGATCCCCGAACAATACGGTGGCTCAGGCCTGGGGCTGGCAGAGGCTTCGGTGATCCTGGAAGAGGTCAACCACTGCGGCGGTAACTCCGGCACTGTGCATGGCCAGATGTACAACATGTTTACCTTGCTGCGCCACGGCAGTGAAGAGCAAAAAAACTACTACCTGCCCAAGCTTGCCAGCGGCGAGCTGCGCCTACAGTCCATGGGCGTGACCGAGCCATCCACCGGCACCGACACCACCAAAATCAAGACCACGGCAGTGCGTCAGGGCGACGAGTACGTGATCAACGGCCAGAAGGTCTGGATCTCTCGGGTTCAGCACTCGGACCTGATGATCCTGCTGGCTCGCACTACACCCTTGGCAGAGGTGGAGAAAAAAGTCGATGGCATGTCGATCTTTCTGGTCGACTTGCGCGAAGCCATCGGTAATGGTCTGACCGTGCATCCCATTGCCAACATGGTCAATCACGAAACCAACGAGTTGTTTTTCGACAACCTGAAAATCCCTGCCAGCAGCTTGATCGGTCAAGAGGGCAAGGGCTTTCGCTACATACTCGATGGGCTCAATGCCGAACGTACGCTGATCGCCGCCGAGTGCATTGGTGACGGCCGCTGGTTCAATGAGAAGTCCGCACAGTACGCTCGTGAGCGGGTGGTATTCGGCCGCCCGATCGGGCAGAACCAGGGTGTGCAGTTCCCCATTGCCGAAGCCCACATCGAGCTTGAAGCCGCCGATCTGATGCGCTGGCGTGCCTGCGAGGAGTACGACAGCGGGCGCAGCGCTGGTGCAGCGGCAAACATGGCCAAGTACTTGGCGGCTAAAGCCAGCTGGGAAGCGGCCAATGCGTGCCTGCAGACCCACGGCGGGTTCGGTTTTGCCAATGAATACGACGTCGAGCGCAAGTTCCGCGAAACCCGTCTGTACCAGGTAGCGCCTATCTCCACCAACCTGATCCTGTCATACGTGGCCGAGCACCTGCTCGAACTGCCGCGTTCATTCTAGGTATTCATCCGGACTCACATCCGACGCCTTAACGGAGATTGCACATGCAGATCAGCCATCTCGACCATCTGGTACTTACGGTGCGCGATATACCCAAAAGTCTGGACTTCTACAGCCGTGTGCTGGGCATGCAGCCGGTAGTGTTTGGTCAGGGGCGCCATGCCCTGTCGTTCGGCCAGCAAAAAATCAACTTGCACCAGGCAGGCGCCGAGTTCGAACCCAAGGCGACGCATCCGCTGCCGGGGTCGGCCGATCTGTGTTTCATCGTCAACGACCGACTGGACGACGTAATCGAGCACTTGCACGCGCTTGGGGTGAGCATTCTGGAAGGTCCGGTCATGCGTACGGGTGCCCGAGGACCGATCCGCTCGATCTACCTGCTTGATCCGGACCTCAATTTGATCGAACTCTCGAATTCCATGGAGACCGCTTCATGAGCCAGCACACTCAAGCGCTCACTGAGTTTTTGGCCAGCCTGCACTACGAGCAGTTGCCTGAAGCCGTTATCAGCCGTACCGAAGATCTGTTTCTTGACTGGTTGGGCTCGGCCCTGGCCAGCCAGGGTTCACATCCGCTCCCGTTGTTCGAGCGCTACGCGGCAATGATGGGCCCGGCCAGTGGACCGGCCACAATCCTGGTCAGCGGCAAAACCAGCTCCGCGTATTTCGCTGCGCTGGTTAACGGTGCCAGCTCGCACCTGGTGGAGCAAGACGACCTGCACAACAGCTCCGTGCTGCATCCGGCGACGGTAGTGTTCCCGGCAGTTCTGGCCGCTGCCCAGGACCTGGGTAAGTCCGGCCGCGAACTGATCGTTGCGGCAGTGGCCGGTTACGAAGCCGGTATTCGTATAGGTGAGTTTCTTGGCCGTTCGCACTACCGCATCTTTCACACCACGGCCACGGTCGGCACCCTGGCAGCAGCCGTTGGCGTGGGCAAGTTGATGAATTTCAATCAGGAGCAGTTCACCCATCTACTCGGCACTGCGGGCACCCAGGCGGCGGGCCTGTGGGAGTTTTTGCGCGATGCAGCAGACTCCAAACAGCTGCACACCGCTAAGGCGGCAGCGGACGGTCTGTTGGCCGCCTACCTGACCGCAGAAGGGCTGAGCGGCGCGAAAAACATACTTGAGGGTGAGCAGGGCATGGCTGCCGGAATGTCCAGTGATGCCAACCCGGCTTGCCTGTCCGACCGTCTGGGTAGCCGCTGGGCACTGATTGAAACATCGTTCAAGTTTCACGCCTCGTGCCGTCACACGCACCCGGCGGCGGATGCCCTGCTGGAGGTGATGCAGCGCGAGAACCTGCAGGCCGAAGATATTGCCAGCGTGATCACGCGGGTCCATCAGGGAGCCATCGACGTATTGGGCCGTGTGGGGGAGCCACAGACGGTCCACCAGGCCAAGTTTTCCATGGGGACAGTGCTAGGCCTGATCGCCGTTTACGGCAAGGCCGGATTGCCCGAGTTCCATCAGCATGCGCTGACCGACTCACGCATTGGTGACTTGCGCAACAAGGTGCACATGGTGCTCGACGAGCACGTCGACGCTGCCTATCCGCAACGCTGGCTGGGCCGTGTCGAAGTGACCACGGTGCAGGGCCGGATGGTGTACGGCAGCATCGATGAACCCAAGGGCGACCCGGGCAACACCCTGAGCCGCGCCGAGCTTGAAGATAAGTTTCGCCGCCTGCTGGCGTTCTCGGGTGCTTGCAACGATGAGCAGGCGACCGGACTTATCGAGCTGGTCTGGCACTTGCGCCATTTGGACAATATGGACGTGCTGACCGGCGTCGCAACTTCTGCGGGGGCAGCATCATGAACGACACCACAACCAAGAGCCCCCGCCCACTGGACGGCATTACCGTTGTCAGCCTGGAGCACGCCATTGCGGCGCCGTTTTGCACCCGTCAACTGGCCGACTTGGGGGCGCGTGTGATCAAGATCGAACGCCCGGGCTCCGGTGACTTTGCCCGTGACTATGACGAGCGGGTCAATGGCCTGGCCTCACACTTCGTCTGGACCAACCGTTCCAAGGAAAGTCTGACCCTGAACGTCAAGCAGCCGGACGCGGGAAAGGTGCTCGACAAGCTGCTGGCCACTGCAGATGTTTTGGTGCAGAACCTGGCGCCGGGAGCCGCCCAGCGCATGGGGCTGTCTTTTGAAGCCCTGCATGAACGCTTCCCCAGGTTGATCGTCTGCGATATTTCTGGCTACGGGGAGGGCGGGCCTTACGAGCAGAAAAAGGCATACGACCTGTTGATCCAGAGCGAAGGCGGCTTTTTATCCGTTACCGGCGGACCGGGCGAAAATGACATGGCCAAAGCTGGCTGCTCAATTGCCGATATTGCGGCGGGTATGTACGCCTACACCGGTGTGCTCTCGGCACTGCTGTTGCGTGACAAGACCGGGGAGGGCAGCCGCATTGATGTGTCGATGCTGGAAAGCCTGGTGGAGTGGATGAACTACCCGATGTATTACGCCTATGACGGTGCCGCCCCACCTCCGCGAGCCGGTGCCGCCCACGCCACAATTTACCCCTATGGGCCGTTTCCTGCGGGGGATGGTGGCACGGTGATGCTTGGCTTGCAGAACGAACGTGAATGGCAGCAGTTCTGCGACAAGGTGTTGCTACAGCCAGAATTGGCAGGCGATTTACGCTTTAATGCAAATGCGCGGCGTTCGCAAAACCGTGCTGAACTGCGGGCCATCATCGTTGAGGAATTTTCTCGCATGAGCGCCGATGAAGTCATCGCAAGGCTTGATGCGGCGTCGATTGCCAATGCCCATGTCAACGACATGGCAGGGGTTTGGGCTCATCCGCAACTTCAGGCCCGTGACCGCTGGCGCGAGGTGGACAGTCCGGCCGGCAGGCTGCCAGCACTGTTGCCACCGGGTCGCAACGTCGCTTTTGAACCACGAATGGATGCCGTGCCGCACTTGGGCGAGCACACCGACAGCCTGCTCAATGAACTGGGCTACGGGGCAACGGACATCCTTCGTCTGCATCAACAAGGAGCGGTGTGAGGCTTGCGCCTCGCACCTCGGCACGGAGCATTTTCATGAACAAAACGACTATTCGTTCAGCGCTGTTTGTACCGGCCACCCGCCCCGAGCGGATTGCCAAGGCGCTGGAAAGCGGCGCCGATGCGGTCATCGTCGACCTTGAGGACGCTGTCGCAGAAAATCTCAAGGTCCAGGCACGGGCCAATCTTGACGCCTTTCTTGATGCCAACCCACAGGCTCGGATCTTGGTGCGTATCAATGCGCCGCAGCATGAGCAGCAGGCGGCCGATCTGGACTTATGCCGTCGCCAGCCCGGTGTCGTAGCGGTCGTGCTGCCCAAGGCAGAAAGTGCTGCGCAGGTTGAGCTGGCTGCGGCGTGCGCCAAACCCGTTTGGCCAATCATCGAAAGTGCCAAGGGCTTGCTTGAGTTACCGGCCATTGCCCGGGCAGCCGGAATCGAGCGATTGACGTTCGGTGCACTGGACCTTGGCCTTGACATGGGCTTGAGCAGCACCAGCGCCGCAGCGCAGCGAATTCTCGATCAGGCCCGCTACGCCATTTTGCTACACAGTCGGCTGGTAGAGCTGGCGCCGCCGCTGGACAGCGTATTTGCAGATATCAAAAACAGTGGGGGAATGACCCAAATGGCGGCCGATGCCAGGGATATGGGGTTTGGCGGCCTGCTCTGTATCCACCCCAGTCAGGTTGCACTGATACACGACACTTACATGCCCGGTCATGAAGAGCTGGACCGGGCCCGACGGATTCTGTCTGCGGTTGAGTCTGCTGATGGGGTATTCGTGGTTGACGGGCAGATGGTCGACGCTCCGGTGATCGAACATGCACGACGAATATTGCGGCGGGCCGGTTCTGCCTCAGCCTGATTCAAGCAGCACTAAAGCACTACCCGGCACTACCAAACTTATAACAACAAGAGGTATGTTCCCATGTTCAAGCACACCCTCAAGGCGCTGGTCTGCGCACTTCCGTTATTCGCAGGTTTTGCGAACGCGGCCGATCCCATCAGCATCAAGTTCGCCCACGTTGTCGCCGAACACACCCCCAAGGGCCAGGGCGCGCTGATGTTCAAAAAGCTGGCCGAGGAGCGCCTGCCAGGGCAGGTCAAGGTCGAGGTTTATCCAAACTCCTCGCTGTTCGGTGATGGCAAGGAAATGGAAGCGTTGTTACTGGGAGACGTGCAGCTGCTGGCGCCGTCGCTGGCCAAGTTCGAGCACTACTCCAAACCGATCCAGATCTTCGATCTGCCATTCCTGTTCGACGACATCGATGCAGTCGACCGCTTCCAGCAGAGTCCGCAAGGTCAGGCCTTGCTCAAGTCCATGGAAGGCAAGGGACTTACCGGCCTGGGTTATTGGCACAACGGCATGAAGCAATTGTCTGCCAACAAGGCCCTGCAGGAACCCAAGGATGCACGCGGCCTGAAGTTCCGGGTACAGGCTTCTGCCGTGCTGGATGAGCAGTTCAAGGCCTTGCGCGCCGCGCCGCGCAAGATGAGCTTTGCCGAGGTCTATCAGGGTTTGCAGACCGGTGTGGTCAATGGCACCGAGAACACCTGGTCTAACTACGAGAGCCAGAATGTGCATGAAGTGCAGAAGTTCTTCACCGAGTCCAATCATGGCGCCATCGATTACATGGTGATCACTAACACCAAGTTCTGGAACAGCCTGCCGCCGGAAATACGCACCACGCTTAACGATGTCATGGCCGAGGTCACGGTGGAGGTCAACAAACAGGCCGAGAAGTTGAACCAGGACTCCCGTCAGAAAATTGCCGATTCCGGCAACAGCGAAATCATCACCCTTACCCCTGAGCAGCGCGAGATGTGGCGTGAAGCCATGCGGCCGGTGTGGAAAAAGTTCGAAAGCGCCATTGGTCCTGATGTGATCCAGGCCGCCGAGCTGGCCAACAAAAGTAGCTAAGGCCCCGATTTCTGTTGGCGACTCCGTGCGGGGTCGCCAACGGCTACGTTTACGGCGGCTCTGACTTCATCGGTCCCACACGTCGCTTAGCGACCGCTCTATTTAGGGAGAAACCCATGCACGCAGTCGTTCGTGTCTGGAATCACGCGGAAGAAATGCTGGTGGCGTTCCTGCTTGCAGGCATGACCCTGGTCACTTTCGCGTACGTGGTGTTCAACAACCTTTATGGCGTTTTCTACTCTCTGGGTGATTCGTTGCCCTTCGCCAACGAAGCCATGCTCGGTATTGGCGACAAAATCCTATACATCGCCCAGGAGATGACTTGGAGCGTAGCGCTGACCAAGGCCATGTTTGGCTGGCTGATCTTTGTGGGATTGGCCTGGGGCGTGCGGATTGGCGCACACATTGGCGTCGACTTGCTGGTGCGCCAGTTCAACCCAGCCAACCAGAGACGTGTGGCCATGCTGGCCGTATTCATTTGCCTGGGCTATTGCGCCTTGATGGCGTACTCCAGTGAGCAGTGGGTGGCTACTTTGTATGAGGTCGGGACCAGTGCTGAAGACCTGGACCGTTTCGGCATTGCCCAGTGGCAGATCGTAATGATCGTGCCCATCGGGTTTGCTCTGATGTTCGTGCGTTTCCTGCAGATTTTCATCCGTATTGTGCAAGGTAAACAGCAGGGGCTGGGTTTGCACAGTGAAGTGGATGACGCCGTCAAACTGGCGGAAAACGACCAGTCGGGGACCGAAAAATGACCATTGCCTTCCTTTTTGTCGCCCTGTTCGTGCTGATGTTTATCGGTATTCCGGTGGCGATTTCCCTGGGGCTATCCGGGGCCATGACTATCCTGTTCTTCAGTAACGACTCGGTTCGTTCCCTGGCGATCAAGCTGTTCGAAACCAGCGAGCACTACACGCTGCTGGCCATCCCTTTCTTTTTGTTGTCCGGCGCGTTCATGACCAGCGGTGGCGTGGCCCGTCGTCTGATTGACTTCGCCAACGCCTGCGTCGGTCATATCAAGGGGGGGTTGGCCATCGCTGCGATCCTTGCCTGCATGCTGTTTGCGGCACTGAGCGGTTCGTCGCCAGCCACAGTGGCTGCGGTCGGCTCGATCGTTATCGCCGGTATGGTGCGCTCCGGCTACAAGCAAGACTTTGCCGCCGGAATTGTGTGCAACGCGGGTACCTTGGGCATTCTGATTCCACCGTCGATCGTCATGGTGGTTTACGCCACTGCGACTGAAACCTCGGTCGGCAAGCTGTTCATGGCCGGCGTCGTTCCGGGCCTGCTGCTGGGCCTCGTGTTGATGGTCACCATCTACATCATGGCTCGCGTGAAAGACATGCCTGCGCTGCCACGGGCCTCGTTCAAGGAAATCATGACCGCAGACCGCCGGGCCGGATGGGGCCTGATGTTGATCGTGATCATCCTGGGCGGTATCTATTCGGGCATGTTCACACCCACCGAAGCCGCTGCCGTGGCCGCAGTCTATGCCGCTTTTGTGGCCATTTTCATCTACAAAGACATGACCGTTCGTGAATGCCCGAAGGTCATAATCGAAGCGGGCAAGCTCAGCGTGGTCCTGATGTTCATCATCGCCAACGCCATGCTGTTCGCCCACGTACTGACCACCGAGCAGATCCCGCAGTCGATCACTGCCTGGGTGGTTGAGCAGGGCTTTACGCCGATTGAATTCCTGCTGGTGGTCAACATCGTATTGCTGGTTGCGGGCACCTTTATGGAGCCGTCCGCAATCATCCTGATCCTTGCACCGATCCTGTTCCCGATCGCAATGCAGCTGGGCATCGACCCGATCCACCTGGGCATCATCATGGTGGTGAATATGGAAATCGGGCTGATCACGCCGCCAACCGGGCTCAATCTGTTTGTCACCTCGGCGGTCACGGGCATGCCGCTTACCCGCGTGGTGCGCGCGGTTTCGCCTTGGCTATTGGTGATGCTGGCCTTCTTGGTGCTGGTGACCTACGTGCCGTTTGTTTCCTTGGCGTTGCCGAACTGGTTGGGGATGTAATCACGCCGCAGCGTGGGCGACCAAAACTGTAATAGATGACGAGAAGAGCAAGGCTGCGTCCGGCTGCGTAGCAGTCGTAAAACACGAACCCTCCTTAGAGTATTCAGCGAAACCGCAGGGAATGGGAGTTGATCTCGGTCGGCAGGACGCCGGAGGAGTGCGCCGCCGTATGCAGACGAAAAAATAGGTTGTCTCGTTTTCATGGGGCGGTACCTCGACAACACTGAGTCCCCGGCACCAGGCGCCAATGGTCTAATATTCACAACTTTTTGATCTAGGTAATATTGAGAGGGAGCTAACTGTATTTGGTTTTAGAGGAAAAATTTGTGAGTGCGCAAGCGCAAGGTTCAGGATTAAGAATTTTCACCGCTGTGATAACGGCCATTTTTTCGCTTGTTTTATTAATAGGCGGGATATGGCTGGCATCATTGGGTGGTTCTTTGTATTACATCGTCGCCGGCATTGGGCTGCTCGTGTGTGCGGTCTTGCTTTGGCGACGATCCGCAGCGGCGATCTGGCTTTACGGATTGCTGATGCTGGCGACTGTTCTATGGGGGCTATGGGAGACCGGCTCGGATTTCTGGGCATTAGTGCCTCGCTTCGATATTCTCGGCGTCCTAGGCATCTGGCTGCTGATTCCGGCAGTGACGCGTGGCATTGATGCGCGTTTGAAAGCCAGCAAAGTGTTTTTGTCAGCCACCCTGGCTTTCGCGATCGCTGTTTTGGTCTACTCGATCTTCAACGACCCTCAGGAGATCAACGGCAGTCTGACTTCGGCCCAACCTGCGCAAGCCCAACCGGTTGACGGCATTGCCCCCGGCGACTGGCCTGCCTATGGCAGAAGCCAGGCAGGAACCCGTTATTCGCCACTTAGCCAGATCAACGACAGCAATGTGAAAGATCTGGAGGTCGCGTGGACTTTCCACACCGGTGAGTTCAAAACTGATAATGACTCGGGTGAAACCACTAACGAAGTGACGCCGATCAAGATCGGCGACAACATGTATATCTGCACTACCCACCAAAAACTGGTGGCGCTTGATCCAGCGACCGGCAAGGAAAAGTGGACATTCGATCCGCAACTCGTATCCGACCCTTCGTTTCAGCATCTGACTTGCCGTGGTGTTGCGTATTACGACCAGGCCAACACGGAGGAATTTGCGACCAGCTTGAAAGACGTCGCTCCGGTCCAAACCAGTTGCCCTCGTAAAGTGCTGCTGCCGGTCAACGATGGTCGTCTGTTCGCAATCAATGCCGACAATGGCGAGCGCTGTTCAGACTTCGCGGAAAATGGCGAGCTGGACCTCAAAAAAATGCAGCCCTATACCTATCCGGGCGCTTTGATGCCGACTTCTCCACCCGTGGTGACTGGCACAACGGTTGTGATCGCCGGCTCTACCACCGATAACTTTTCCGTTCATGAGCCTTCTGGCGCCATTCGCGGTTACGACGTCAACACCGGCGCTTTGAAATGGGTGTTCGATACCGGCGCAGAGGATCCAAACGCAATTCCTGGCCCTGGCCAGACACTGGTCAACAACTCGCCTAACGCTTGGCCTCCACTGGCGTACGATGCCAAGATCGATATGGTCTATATCCCGACCGGCAACCCTACACCGGACATCTGGGGCGGTAACCGTACGCCTGTGATGGAGCGTTATGCCAGTGCGATTGTGGCGTTGAATGCTTCAACCGGTAAGTTGGCGTGGAGCTTCCAGACTACCCACCATGATCTTTGGGATATGGACGTACCGTCGCAACCGACCTTGGCGGATGTGAAAACGCCGGCGGGTGACACCGTTCCTGCGGTGTATGTGCCTACTAAAGCGGGCAACATGTTCGTTTTCGATCGTCGTGACGGCAAGCCGATCGTAGATGTCACTGAAATGCCAGTGCCTGAGGGTGAAGCAGCTCCTGGTGACTGGGTCAGTCCGACACAGCCCCGTTCCGCACTGAACTTGACCCCGATCCAGACATTGACCGACAAGAACATGTGGGGCGCCACAATGTTTGACCAGTTGATGTGTCGAGTGATCTTCAAGCGGCTCAACTATAACGGCCAGTACACGCCTCCTTCGGAAAATGGCACGCTGGTTTTCCCAGGTAATCTGGGTGTATTTGAATGGGGCGGTATTTCCGTCAACTCTGATCGCCAGATAGCGCTAATGAATCCGATGGCGCTGCCTTTCGTATCCAAACTGATTCCACGTGGGCCTAATAACCCGCTGTGGCCTGAAGAAGGTGCGACCGGTTCTGGCACTGAAATGGGCATTCAACCTCAGTATGGCGTGCCGTATGGCGTTGAGATCAATGCATTTCTCTCGCCGCTGGGTCTGCCCTGCAAAGCGCCGGCATGGGGTTACGTTGCCGGTGTGGATCTGAAAACCCACGAGGTCGTGTGGCGTAAGCGTATTGGTACGGCGCGGGACAGCCTTAAGGGTATCCAGTTGCCGCCGATGAAGATTGGCGTGCCAATGTTGGGCGGCCCGATTTCGACTGCTGGCAACCTCATGTTTATCGCGGGCACTCAGGACAACTACCTGCGCGCCTATGACGTCACCAACGGCGATCTGCTTTGGCAGGCCCGTTTGCCCGCTGGTGGTCAGGCGACACCGATGACCTACGAGTCAAACGGTAAACAGTACGTTGTGATCATGGCCGGCGGCCATGGCTCGTTCGGTACGAAGATGGGTGACTCTCTGATCGCTTACGCGTTGCCCGATTCTAAAGGGGAATGATGTAGCCCCAACTGCTGATAAAAACTAGAGACCTCTGAGTGGCCAGTTGTGTGAACTACAACTGGCCACTTTGGGGTCTTTTTTGTTGGCGTCACGATAAAATCTTCAGTAGGTGGTGTTAAGTCCTATGGCGTTTCTGAATGGGCGCAAGGGGCAATCTTAAGTTTTTCTCAGCCTTAGCAGGGGTTGGCCCACCATTCAGCTGTCACTATAGTCATGCCTACAACCTGACAGGACGCACACCCCATGCTTACTAACCTCTGGTATGTCGTTCTCCCATCGTCACAGCTGACTGACGGACTGAAGCCAGTCCGATTACTTGGACAACCTTTCGTAGCGTTCCGCGATGACGAGGGCGTTGCCCACCTGCTATCAGATGTTTGCGTTCATCGGGGCGGATCGTTATCGGCCGGCATTAAGGTAGGCAACAGCGTGCAGTGCCCCTATCACGGCTGGCGGTTTGGGCCTGACGGCATCTGTACGCTCATTCCCGCGCAGCCAGACCTTCGAATTCCGGCCAAAGCCCGGGTCGATGCGTACCCAACGTTGGAACGATACGGTTGGGTCTGGGCTTTTTTGGGTGACCTCCCCGAAGCGCAACGTCCGCCTTTACCCACGCTCGACTGGGTCGAGGATCCTGCCATCCGCACAGTTACCGGCCATTTTGACTGGGAAGCCAGTTGGGATCGAGTTATCGAAAATGGCCTCGACTTCGCGCACGCATCTTTTGTACATGGTTCAACCTTCGGTGATCCAGATCATCCCGAGATTGATTCATTCGATGTCGAAAGCGATAGGTGGAGTGGCCGTGCGCAAATGCTCATGCGCAGGCCGATACGCAAAGGTCTGCTGAGGCGCAAGTCATCAAGTGAGTTTGTCAGCGTGGTTACTGTTCCGGGTTTTCATTTGTCCGGCCCATGTACAACGCTGGAACTCCATTTACCGAACGGCTGGCGGATCTACATCGTCTCGGCGCATGTCCCGATTGACGCAAACCGCACTCGAACCTGGTGGATGATGGGCCGAACGTTTCTGCGTTCGCGGCTGCTTGATCGCAAGTTCATTGGCAGCAACCTCCGTATTTTTGAGCAAGATCATGCCGTCCTTAAAAAAGTACGTCCTGAGCGTGTACCGGACTCATTTCAGCAAGAGGTTTCGCTAAAGTCTGATGCACTGCAGATTGCCTTTCGCAAAAATGTACAAGTCCTTGAACAACGCGGCTGGCGTATCGACGAAGAACGTCTTGCGCGAACGTTCACGGGACGTAAGGCTTGCGCGGTACCGTGCCCCGAACGTCGTCATGTTCGCGCTTGGGCGATTGAACCAATCCCGTTAGTGGATATCACCCACGAACACGAATGATTGTGCGCCAAGGCCATTTGGGCTTTTGCCGCCAACACTCATAGGCGGAAATTGGGATTAAGGAGGAAAAAGAGGAGGAGGGTGACGCGTGTTCTTGCTTGGCTTATTGGGTCACAGCGAACCTCCTTAACGGTCAAGTCGGCTCCGGGCTTCCGAGGTCCGCTGGGCATGTGGAGGTTGGCCGACTCGGCTAGATAACGACTTGCATAATAGCGCTCGCAGACCTCATACGACTGGTCCGCCCGTGTGTGTTTTCAGTGCAGGCTCTTCAGCGCGCGGATCTTCTGTGTCATCTACGGGGGTTATCGATGCTGAGACCCTTATTGATATCGGTGGTGTAGAGCTTACGAAGCTCTCTGAGTCGGAAACCAGTCTCCAGCAGCAATTCAATCATTAGCCAATTGGGCGATTGCATTCGTTTCGGAAACAGATCCTCCGCAGCACCCGGGCGAATCAGCGGACGAATGATCTGGAGTTGCGAATCTGTCAGGCTGCGGTAACGAGTGCGGTCGGGACGAACATTGATGACAGGGTTCTGAAACCGCGGCTCAATGTTCGTCGGCGGCATCTGCAAATACAATTTTGATGTTAGCCAACGTGGTTGAGTTCTGACGGGCACGCTGAATTTAACGGGTGACGTACCAAGACACTCGCCATGAACAAAAATGACATGGCCCGATGAGAGAGTGAACACGAGAAGCGGGCTTGTCGAATCAATGTCATACGAGCCTCATTAACTGTTCTAGCATAATACATGATTTAACATAATATACATTATGCGAACCTAAGTACTGGGACGTCAGGGTCAGTGGAGGCTGCTTTTCAACAGGCCCTCAGTCGTCCAAGCCCAGATCCTTCTTTGCGTCCGCCGCTATAGGCACAGCTTCATGGCCTTGGCGGACACGCTGCAAAATCTCCAACCCCTCAATGCGTATTTTGGCGCGAGCAACAACGGCTATTGCTTTCGCAATATAGGCAGCGTCACCGGTGTCATAAGCATCAGCCAAAAAGGCAGCTACGGTCTCTGAATCCACAAGCGCATCTGCTGGGCCATAATCATGAATCGGCTCGTCATTTAAATACCTGAAGAAAGATATGAACCCAACATCCGGATCTGAAAACTAACCATCGACTGTCTCTTGCCAAGGTCCGCTGATGGAACTGGGGACCTGATCGTATCGATACCCGCAGATTTGCTGACGTAATAGGTTTGGCCACGGGTGTTCCGCTCTACATCATTAAAGTTTAGGCCTCTACGCATAAGGGCTAGCCCTGGAACTTATGGAGTATTTCGCTTCAGAGAACACAAAATTAAAACTCGTCATAATTGAACGTTCGAAATCATATTTGATAAATAACGTCCAACGATGAGCAACCTCGAGCTCATCAATCACCGCTCACTGACAAAGATGGCGGCTCAGCGTCATGCTTGATCTGCCCCTGGCTCACATAGCGAAACTGGGTGAATTAGGGCTCTATCCTGCTATTAGCAGCCTCTTTAATACCGTTTAGTTATAACTCTACTAAATAGTTCTTTAGTTGAGTTATATAACGCCACCCGTCACCGTGCTTCAGTGTCAGAGAAATTAACAGCTGCTATTTAAAAGAAATCGACATTAATCCTTACCGTTAGATTGTTGATAAGGAACTTGAGCGCCTTAACGAACTTAGCCCGATGCCGATCAGACGGATAAGCTCGAGGACTTAAGATCACCCTACCCTCACCAAACTGCTCCATAGCCTTCAAAAAATGCGCCCCACTTGGGGCGCATTTCGTTTAGGCCTTACGGTTTCTGCTGACTAAGGAGTTTGCAGAAGTTCGAAATTGGCATTGGTTTTGCGAAAAGATAACCTTGCATAAAGTCAACCCCACACGCACCTAAATAGTTGCGTTGCTCTTCGGTTTCGATGCCTTCAGCAATAACCTGCAAATCAAGTTTGAGTGCCAAGTCGACAATAGAATCCAGCACGTGGACAGACAACGCTTCAACGCCAATCATTGATACAAAGCTCTGATCAATTTTCAGGTAGTCCACTTTAAAACTGTGGAGGTAAGCCAAGCTTGAATGCCCCGTACCAAAGTCATCAATTGCCACGCACACTCCCAAGGCCTTGAGTTGATCAATAAGCGCCAACACCGTCTCGGTCGGCTTAATCAATTCTCGCTCTGTGATTTCGAGCACAAGAATAATGCTGCCGGGCGTAAAGGCGTTCAAGAAGATTTTACAATCTTCAATCAGATCAAGGGTTTCAAAATGCCGTGCGGTGATATTGAAGCCGATATGGAATGGCGCACTGAATGACGACACACACGGTGAAAACTGCTCCGCCGTCATTCGCATTAATTCACGGGTCATCGGAACGATCAAACCCGTACTTTCTGCAAGGGGCACGAAACTGTCTGGCTGAATCAACCCTTCTTGGGGGTGGCGCCATCTTATCAAGACCTCCATGCCCACCCACTCATTGGTTGTAGAGGAAATAACCGGTTGAACATAGGGTAAAAATTCTTTGGCTTTAAAGGCGCGCTGCAACTCTTTACTCGGTGCTAATACGCGGCCAAGCCTCCAATACACCAATGCGCCGAGCACGCCGCCCAAAATGATTAACAGACCAATAAGGTAGAGATAATTATTGATCGCGTAGGTAAGCACTGCACCTGCAGGGTACGCGGAATAAATAACATAACCATACTTCTCGGAAAAAATAGCCTGTGGCTGTAAAGGATAGTTTTCGAACGGCGCGCTCTGCACTTCTCCTCGCGAGCGCATCCACTGATTGCCCACCTTGATGACCAAGTGACTGTTTTTATCGATGAGATACAGCGCGTCCTGGATGTGCCGGCCGTCGATGCCGACCAGTACGCTTTTGTTGCCGGAGTCCAGCTTATACATCAGTACTGGAACCTCAGAAGCATCCTTGGAATCCGAGAATAAACGCAGCATTCCATGGTAAAAATCTTCCGGGTTAATCGCACTCAAATGACGGGAACCATAGAGCGACGTGCAATAAATCCTGTTATTCAGCGCCATATCAACCGACCGTATAAAACGGTACTGGGTGAGCTGTTCTCTGAGTTGCTGCGTTACTAGTTCACAGGGCTGATCAGCTTGAGCCATAAGCGATTTTGATGCAGCCGCGGCCTCATCCACCATAATAGAAATCTGCCTGTCGGCCTCATGAGCAGCACTGACGGAGGCCTCGGCAAGCTTTTTATCTGCCAAACAATAGGCTAATAACATGCCTGACACGGCGGGTATAAAACCAATCAAAATCGCTTTTAAAAGCGTGTGCCGTGAAGAGTGACGGATTGCGCGCTTCATAGGGCTTTCCTCGTAAGGGATATGTCCTGAAGTGGTGCACACAGGCTTATCGCTGGAATGTCATTACCGGCTGAATATTTTCTAAACAACGGGCCCTCGAAAAAGCGGTTCTCACTATGTAGGAACATTGCACACACCGATCAACATGTTGTTGATGTTGTAATAATAATTCATGTCTGAAAAGCGTGAAAAGGTCACCATTCCGCCTTCAAGTCCGCGGCGCATAAAGGTGGCTTTTTTCTGTGCCGTGTCATTATCGAAAATAACCACTTCTTTTGTGTTAAACAAAAATCTGGACGTGTCCAACTTATCAAACTCTGCCTCCAGTCGACGGTTATAGGTTAATTGTTCCCCCGCCGGGCTGGTGAGCCTGAAATACAAATAGATGGCATGCCCTTCCATGCTTATTGACAGGTCACCTTGACCGGACCAGCGCCCTTCCGGGCCATTATCATAGACAAAATCAACCGCCGAATAACAGGGTGCATGGGGGGTGTCCATGTAATACCTGTACTTTAAAAAACTTGTCAATACAACCGCTACAATACCTATGATAAAAATGGCGGCATGAAGTATTAATTTTTTTCTATGATTAAGAAATTGCTGCATAAAGACCTCTTGTCATACTCAGGCTTGTCGCAGACGATCAAGAGTTCTGACATGGTTTTTCGGACATAATAACCAACGCCCTGCCAGTGACTAGCAGGGTTGAAATAATCGGTAAATCGGCTTATTTCTTCCAGGTTGACGTTTTCGCCGGTTTCTTTGTAAATCTCAATACCATTTAAATGGCCGAGTCGCTGCCATTCTGCAAGCTCAGGTGGGGCCGTCATGTGTAAGTAGGCATAATAGCCAACTGACAATGCTGAAAATCCATACACGATAGCCAGTGTTAAAAAACGATTGAAAGATCTTTTTTTAACTTCAGATGAAGGTGCAATTGAGACCGAGGTGGCTGCATCGGGCAATGGATTGCGATCAGCAGGAGTGGTCGCAGTTTCAGGGGCAGCCACTGCCAAGTGCTGGCTCAAGCCTTCAGCGACTTCAAGTGCTCGCGCCTCAGGTTGAACCACACGCTCTCTGACAGGCAGCGTAGTGATCGTACACAGCAGTAAAACCCCACGCCGAGGCAATGTTTTTAATGCACTTCTATCGAGCCCTACTTCAGCCAGGCACGCGCGCAGCCCGTGAAGCGCTTTGTAATAGCTGTTGTCGGTGACCACTAACCCACGTGCCCCCCAGACGCGCTCAATAATGTCTTCTTTGTCCGTAACCCCATCTATCAACGCTGCCAGCATAAACCCTTCATTGCTAGGCAGCTGAATGCTGAACGCCCCTCTCGTGAGCATCATTCTCTCTGAGTCATAGATGCACTCGATCTCTTCTTCTTTTAAAGGTGCCTCCAGACGGTTATCCATGCCCAACACTCCTTTTCCCGCACCCTCTTACCGCCGCATATGCTGTCAAACTGACTAACCCTTGTGTAGCCTCGCAGCCCCTGGAGTTTGCCGATTCAAGTCCAAGATCAGTATTGAATGGCGCGGCTCACAGCGCAGATGGCCCTGCAGTGCTTTCCAAACCGTTGAATTTACACGGAGCGCCCCTATTAAAAAACCCCTGAGGTCGCAACCAAAGGGGTTTAATTAGCGAGCTGGCGCCTGTTCATGCCTATCCTCGTAGCAATACACACCCCACCGGAGCAACCTGTGAGTCACCGAGTCGCCAGCGAGGCATCCAATAAGTAGGCACTTCGGCATACACCTCAATGGCGGTGTCTTTGGGCGCCAGTGCCACAAATTTAGCCAACGCGGCACGACCCTCAAACGTCTGGCAGGTACACATAGTCAGGATTCGGTGACGCTCCTTGCAGGAAAGCGGGTGAGAGGATTGAATCAAATGGTGAAAAACACTGTTCATTGAACAGCACCGCTTAATTTTCATGGACAGCAACGTCGCGTTATTGGCTGCACACGGTGCGGACTTCTGCCCCTGAGTATTCAGCAGCGTAACTGGCAGGATTATTGGCATATTGAGTCCTTAGCGGCGAAGTGCTGCCAAGAGCCTAGACGCCACCCCTCAGAATAGCTTTCACAAAACGCTCAGACTTAGCGCTCTTGACACGATGCTTCACGTGTTGGATTCAGGGTTAATGCGCCCCCATACGGTGTCGTAATCAACATGACATGACGATTGAGTTCAAGCGCTCGCGCAAAATTGGATTGAGCGCCTTTGAGGTGGTCGGATATAGGCTCAATAACGCTCAGGTAGACGATCCCCAGTAAACCGTATACCGCCAGGCTGAGCAGTACGCGGCGCTCAGGGACTGGCCGTCGATTAAACGCTGATTTCAATTGCACAAACACTTTAACCTCCTGTCAGTCATAGACCGTTGTGACACGCACCGGTGACACCCCGGTTAACGACCTCTTTCATGCTTTCGCCTTGACTGACATTGAGCCTGACTGCGAGTTCATCAAGCACTGAGCGATCGACTTCATGCTGGTGATGAATCAGCAGACTCATCCGGTTGAGTTGTTCTGCGGTGGTATTCAGCTGCTCACTCGTATACACCGCCATGCCCAAGGGAAGCATAAGAATCAGCAACAAAAAGCAAAGCCCAAGACAGATGCAGCTCGAATGAAATCGCGCACGCTGTTTATTCAATGGTTGATGACACTGCATGATTGATGCCCAATTAAATGACCGTCGTCATTGCAACAACGGCGGTGCCATAGCACAGATAACGTTAATGAAGACGATTCACTGTTACCAACTTACATTTTCTCGGCTGTCATCATCGTCTGACGGCTGGAATGCTTCCATCATAAAATTTTGAATGAACCCATGTACCGATGTGATTTGGACGCTCACCTTTTTAACCTCCTTATAATCACTGTGCTCCTCAAGCCCCTGCGCTTTCATTTTGACCATCACTTGAGTCAGTAACGCCAATTGATCTTTAGTGGTGGCATAAGTGTGCTCACCGGCTGGCGAGGTGTATCCCTTCAAGAAAGACTGAATGCTGTTTCTCGGCAATGCATCTTGGCTGTTTAGCCACTTTGAAAAGGCCTCATAAAATCGCTCAAACTCGGGATCAGTCACCGACTCCGAAGCCAGAGGACTTAGGCGTTGCTCAAGACTTACAGGTGCTGCACTTGCTGACGCAACATTCAGCGTACTGCCAATGTTTATCCGTTCATTAATGTTCATCGGTGGGCAGTGCCTCCTCTTCAAAATCCCGCTCAACACCCGTCTCCCCCAACTGCCGAGCCCAGTCTGTAAAAAGTTTCACAGAAGCCTGTTCAAGCTGAAGCACGCTTTCGGGCAACTGCTCAAGCTTGGCTATCAGCCGTGGGGACAGGCGCTCCTGTGATGCGTTGATATCGAGTTCAATGACCTGATCTGAATGTCGAAATACGTAACGTTCCTGATCATGAAAGCTGATCGTCACACGCTCGAACCCCGCATCAATCAGCACCTTTTTCAGCGGCAACGCTTCGGCTCGACAACGCTGCGGCAAAAGCACGTGCACCTCAGCATCCGCTTCATGGCGGTGCCGCACGCTCCAGCGCTGCATAAGCGCCTCCAATAACTGCTCATCCATGAGCCACTCGCCTACGACTTCACGCGCTGATTGCTCTAACTGCTGCTGCAATGTTTGAGAGATTGTGTGTGCTTGCAATAACAGTGCACTCAAATCGCTGGCAACTTGCAGTATTCCCTGGGCATAACCTTGCTTGTACGCATGAATGTGTACAGCTTGCGCCTCTTGCTCAGCCTGTGAAACACACGCTTTGGCTCGTTCCCGTGCTTGCTGCATTAACACGCGACGTTCACGACACGCACGGCGTTCGTCACGGGACACCCAGAGTGCAGCGTCTAAAGGAATATCAGCCACGGTTCTGATGTATTCGGGCATGTTGTACCGCCATAAGAAAAAGTGACGCATTTGGGGCTTGCGGCCTCAAAGACTGCTGCAACGCGACAACCTGAGCAGTAAATTGAAGCTGTAAACGCTGGGTTAACGCGGGTGGCAGCTCAGGCTCCCACGCCATTAATGCGCCGAGTCCTAACGCTAAAAGCGACTCATCAAGGCCATCATTTTTGAGCGGTTCACAGTTTGCTCTAGGCCCAAGATCGACACGCGCAAAGGCTCGAACTGACGCATCGAGTTGACGCATACGAGACCCGCGCGCCAAGTGTGGCCACATCAACTGAGCGCCCATCAGCTTGGCGACCTGCGGCAATAAGAACCAATGCTTTATCCATAGATTAATCCAGCCGCTATTTTTGATAAGGACTGGCGCGGGGCAACTCAACGCCAAGGTGCGCAGTAAAATCTGGTTCAATACGGGCCGTACCGCCGGCGTATCCAGCACGCGAGGTATGCAACCGCGATGTGGGTGCAGGTAATCGAGCGGCTGATGCAAGATCACATCCAATGCATCAGCTCTAAACTGCATCGTTATCCTCATTGCGTTTAGCTTGTCGATACCACACGCCCCCTCCAATCCCGGCCCCCACCACACCTATCAGCACCACACCATACAACCACACGTAATCACGTGAGCGTGGCTCCAGTGAGGGAGATGAATGTTGAATCAGATCCCGCTTGGAGACGACCACCGAAATATTTTCATATTCCATCGCCGAAAAGCTGTTTTTCAAGAACCGCTTGATTTCTCCAATTAACAGTTGCGGTTCAATATCGCGCTCATGAACGGCAAGCGCCGACACATGAACCGGAGCAGCCTTGCGCCCACTCTCCCCGGATTCAAGGTCATAACTGATATGAACACGAGCAGAAACCACACCATTGAGCGTCGTAACAGACTGTTCCAAGCGTTGCTCAAGTGCACTGTAGAGGCGTGCTTTTTCGGCACGCGGCGAGGCCACTAAGGAATCCGCCGGGAACATTTGCGCAATTTCGACGCGTGGCTTGGAGGGTAACGAATACAGATTCAACACATCGACTGCAGCGGCAAAGTCATTCTGATTGATGTGCACCGAATGCCCCATCTTGCCGTTATCGACTTTGGTCGCAATGATGTTATTGCGCTGTAAAACAGAAACCACCTGGTTCACCTGATGCTGATCCAGACCTTCCAGTAAACTGGGCTGGCGACACCCCACCAGCGTCAAACACACCAACGCAACACCGGTAAATAACCTCATGAAGAGCGCAGCAATGTTTCAGCCGTGGACACCGTTTTGCGAACCAGGGCATTGAGTAAAGAGACATCAATATTGTATTGCGCAGAGAGCACTTGTAACTCGCTTAACACTTCCGGATCGGTAAGATCAGGACGCGCCAACATACCATTGATATCGGCTTGACTCTGTTGACTGTTAACAGCGGAACTGGCGAAGCTTTCGATCAAACGGTCTTCGAGGGAAACAATTGATGCTGAAGCGGGACGCGACAATTCAGCGATTTGAATTGAACTGCTGCCCGATGCACTGACAGAGGAAATAGACATGGCCACCACTTGGATATAAAACGCTGGCGGCGCTTCAGCGCCCCCAGCTTAAGGTAAGAATTGTGTTTAACGTGCAGCGGAAATAATCGCGCTGTCAATTTCCTTGAACCCTTTAATGGTATTGGTTGCGGCATTTCGAAAGATGTTATACGACGAAAAGGCTGCCTGATAAGACGCCAACAACGTCGGGTCGGAAGCATCTGCATGAAGGGCTGTTAGCGCATCATCAAGCGCTTTTTTTAGACCGGTTGCACCTTTTTCAAAACCTGCTGCTTGCTTGCCCATGAAATCTGCGTGAAAGCTTACTGCTGTATTAATACCCATAACGCACCTATTGACCTATCTATTGTTTGCACACACCTAAGCCGCTAGAAAAAATCCTTTATGGCTCATATAGAGTGGTGTGTAACTTACCTGCCGCCGTGGCACGCTCACCTTGAAGCACGCTTTTAGCGAGCCGCAGAAATAATAGCGCTGTCGATTTCTTTAAAGCCCTTGACGGTGTTGGTCGCCGCATTACGAAAGATATTATAAGACGAGAAAGCGGCTTGATACGACGCTAGCAAAGTTGGATCTGAAGCATCAAGGTGAAGCTTATCCAACGCTTCATCCAGTGCTGTTTTAAGCGTTGCGGCCCCTGTTTCAAAGCCTTTAGCTTGCGCTCCCATAAAGTCAGTATGGAATGTGACAGCGGCGGCTAGTGCGCCTGGCGTATACTTACCCGTTGCGTCGATACTCATTGTTTACCTCTTCGTTACAATGGTTGTGGAAAATACCAAGATGAGGGCGTCATCTTTACAAACCCCTGGGTTCCATATTGAAATGATTTGCCTTTAAGCCAGTCATCTTGCATTTCAATAATAAAATTCACGTACCGCCCTCCTCCTTGAGCATTAAAGGCTTTAACAAAGTTACTCAAGGCTTGCAATTGGGCGTCCTCTAAACTGCCCTTGATCGTAAAGGTGACGCTGTCAGCATTCTTTTCACGGCTATAGGGCAACACCAAACGGTTTAAACCCTCCTGTGCCCGGCGCACGTAGTGCTCATCGTCACTGCTCACAATCTGTACGTCGTGTGCATAAGGCATTGCATTGCGTAACACTGTTTCGATGCGCTGCTGCAATCCCGGGTTCAGCACATTGCGCTGACGACTGATCAGTAAACGAGGCTGCCCTGGATTACCTAAATCGAGACGATGATAAGCCAGCGTGGGAAAGGTATCGGCTAATACCCCGCTCAACCGGGTCTGCTCGTCTTGCAGCGTCAGCACTTGATTGGCTGCATACCCGTTACGAACCATCACTTGACGCGCCCAACTGGCCTCGCGCTCCGAATCGGCCAACACATACACCGCTTTATCTTGCCCGTACAACACGGTCATGGCGTTACTGGCACCTGCCACCAAGGCTTCTACGTTGGAGACCGGTGTTGGCCGCGTGAAGCCCCAGCCAAATATCCCCAAGCCGATGGCCACTGTAATAAGTACACCCGCCGATAGTTGCTGCGCGCGCGAACCAGGGATTCGCGCAGGCACAGGCTCTGGCGCTTTAATGGCGGGTACCAATAACTCGGGATGCCAAGGCTCATCGTCCGGGCGCACAGCGATTTGTAATGCCCCTACGTGCTCAAGTGTTTGAAAAACCAGCACGCGCGGCTCTACGGCCTCATCACTTAACGGGAAAAGCATGCAGCCCGAACGAAGGTTATCTTCGCGTACGATCTCGAAGTTACAACCGCCCGACGGTAACGGAATATAAATCGCATCGTCTGGAATCGTCGGCAGGTGCGTCGACGAACAAAACTGTGTTTCGCATCCCACTATAAAAAGAGTGCGTTGACGCTCAAGGGTAAACTCGCAGCCTTGAAGAGGACCGTTGAATACCCTTAATACTAACTGTGCGCCGGGATGATCCTGTGTGTTACTCACCATCGTGCCCCATTCCTCGGGAAAGCGGATGACGCTTTCGTGTGTTTTCAATAGTAAATGCGGCGACGCGCTCAATCCTGATCAAACTATGCGGTCAGTTAGTTTTGTATTCAGAATGGGTAAGGCACTGAGCCTTCGGCCAGGGCCTCTTTATAACGCTTATACACTTTCAGCGCATAGCGCCTGCGCAAAGGCTCCCGATTCGCAGCGCTGCCAGCGTTATAAGCACCTACAGCCGTCCAGTTATAACCGTGTCGCGCAATAAACTCAGACAGTATTGAAGCCCCTACGTCTATCGCTAAGCACGGTTCGTTCAATAAACGCTGCTCTGTAATACCTCGCGCTTTCAACTTGGGTAAATGCAAACTGTTAATTTGCATAAGACCGACGTCCCGAGAACCATTTCGATTTAAGTTGACGGCTCGCGGGTCGAGTTTTGATTCAACATCCGCGATGGCAAATAATAATTGCGGCTCAATCGAATAACGGTCTGCGACCTCTGTCCAGCAGCTTGCTGATACTTTCACTGCACACACTTGCGCCAAAGCAATGACTGCATACCGTGGCCAACTCATGCTCGGATGCGCTCACACAGTATTTGCGCCGACCACGATGAGCGCGGGTCGCGCAGCCGCTCATTACTCCAGAGTCGACCCTGAAGCACAGGGTCTTTCCAGAATTGCTGTATCCCGGACACAACAGGCGAACACGAAAATGCGATCCCTAATGAATGGCTATCAGTCGTTACATGACGTAATCCCGGCAAGCGTTGCCCGACCAGCTGCGCGACTTGCAGCAGCACTTCACTGCGTGCATGACTTACCCGCAATTCCTCACTGTGCATCAAGGTATGGTCGCTGCCCCGCACGAGCTCAACGCACAACCCGGCGCCCTGCTCATGCATCGTCCAACGCGAAGTCAGGTAAAAATCGGGCGCCATGTGTTCAATTAACGCCAAGCGCTCAACACCACTACTGGCGTGCACAGTCATAGCAGGAGACATAACACGCAGCGCGTCACCGAACGTCGTGACTAACTGACGCGCACATTGGCTTTGCAGATCAAGATCGCAACTCCCCTGTGGGGTCAGCCAAGGCAATAACAAGAGTGTTTGAACGCGTGAAGCAGGGCGAGCGGTTTTAAGTTCCTTCACGGCTGCCACAAATCGATAGCCTTTGCCATACACCGTTTTAATGTAGTTATTCTGCGGCCCCAACATTTTTCGCAGCGCGTAAATACAACGTGTGAGTGACTCCTGTGCAATATCACAATTGGGCCATACACAATCCAGCAACCTATCTTTCGTGACCAGTGTGCCCGCGGCGTTTAATAAGAGCCGTAGCACATGCAGCTCTTTCGGAGGTAGATGTAATCCATTACCGTCATGCAAGAGTAATCCGTCACTCTGCAATACCCATTGACCGAACACAAACGCTCGTGACGATGATTGATTGATGACACCTTCCATAACGCAATCCTATTCCCCCAACAGTTTGATAGATGCCGGATGCTTGCCAATTGAGTGATTGGCAACGACAGTCCAAGCACAGGCCCTCACTGTATGGAGGGCCATGACATCAAAAAAGAGAACAATTCCGAAGCCACAGGAGACAAATCCGCAATGAATGTGGATTTTTCCTACAAATCTGGCGAGGAGAGTATGCAGAGGTCGCAAAATTAGCGCCCCCACACCTCCCGTGCACTAAGCGCTTGGCGCAGTGCCTAGCAACAAGGATGGCCCTTGCGCCTACCGCTCAATGGCTTCAGCCACCAAGATGCTTAAGTCTTCGACTGAACGAATTTTCGCTAGCCCCTGCACGGGAATCTCAATATCAAGTGCTTCGTTGATATCTAGAACAATCTCCACCAAATTCAATGAGTCCGCCCCAAGATCCTCCACGAACCTGGCGTGGGGCGTAATGCACTCAGTTTCAATCAACAGTTTTTGTGCGATGACATACCGGATCAGCGCATAGGCTTCATTAACGTGCATTCGCTACTCTTTTGAATGAGAGATTTCAGCTCTGAGCTTGGCTTCAAGTTCACGCTGAGCTGCGGTGAAAGACTGAGGTTTGGAGTTGCCGGAGATACTGGTCGAACCGCCCAGCGAAGAAATCATGGGCAGTACCGTATAAGATTGCTTAAAGCCATTAAGGCTGTTAAACAACATTTTTATCCGCTCAGCGACATCCGGAGACTTATCACTCAGTTCCTTAAACGCTGCCGAAACCGGGCTCGATTCTGGCGCCTGAGAAGGGTTGCCTCCGTCCTTCAAATACATCCGCAACGCCTTCATGCCTTCAGAACTCCCAGGCATGAACGAGGCAATAGTTTTGCCCATCTGGCGCTCTGTTGCGTTAGGTTCAATAAAATCCCTATAAATCGGTGCATGCTTAGGAAAGTTTCTAATGTTGAGCTTAGAGATGTCGTCAATAAACGCTTGAGCAATCTTCGAGCGCTCAGCTGTTTCTTCAAGAGCCGCCATAGGTACATCAACAGCCGTGAATTCTTGGGCAGCCAGAGCGTCGACATCGTCCACTCCATAATCAGGAGACAGCTTAAATTCAGGTATACGTTCTTCGGCAACTGGCTTGAACGGTGAAGCCGTAAATCCCGAAGCCGGATTCGGCTTGCCATTATTTGCAGAGGTAGTCATTGAAGATGCGAAATCAAAGACTGCGGCGCTGCTGCCTTGGGACACGGAATCTTGAAGATTATCGCGCCGAGCATAGATGCTATCTGTGACACGTGCAGCTCTATGACTCGGCTGATCAGCAGCCCCCAGAGCGCTTTCGCTAGCGTAGTTGCGGGCTGGTTCGCGCGATGTGAGGCCTTGTGACCCTGGCGACACAGGCAAAGTAGGCGATTGATCCGACGCTCTCTCTAAGGGTTTTTGATTACCCACTCCAATCAAGAGCTCTGCAAGACCCGAAAACAAAGGCTGCATCGAGCTGAAAAGGCTCGACATATCAACGTTAACGGTCACATTGACGTTTCCACCGCCAGGCAACGTATTTGTAGCGGACATGTCTGCCCGCGGTACACCCTGGGCAGTCTCTGAGCGCTCATTTTCTTTACGATTCATTGCCTGCCCGCGCCCTTGATGAGGCGCTCTAGACTCAGCAATCAGCCCCAACTGACCCAACATATCGCTAATGAAGCGCCCATAACTTGCGCAGCTGTTATCTTGCACACTGCCTGCCATTTGATTGGCAAGTATATTAGACGCCAGTGCACCTGCATTCCCTTGCCTGGCTGAATCTTGTAACGCAGGCTCTTTCAGTTCCATACCGAGCGATTTCTCAAGCGCCCGACCTAAACCCTCTTTCAAATAATTTTCATGAAGAAAACCTGCACACTTATCAAATGCTCCGGACTGAGACTTCACGGCTGTATCAATCGCTGAGCTTAAGTCTTTATTTAGCTGATACGGCTTACTATTTTTAACATCAAACCCGATCGAGAACCCTTTTTCACCCTGACTTTGATAGGCAGCCACTGCCTTATTCAAATAGCTTGAGGCCTGAGTGAGTGACGGATGCTGCGTATTATTTGAGGTGTTTTTAAGTGTATAAACAATGGCTGCATACTCTCGCAATTTTATTGCGCTACGGTCTGTTTTATCGAGCAAACCATCAACAGCACTGGCCTCGAGCCCCGTATCGAGTAACGCCTTGGTTTCCAGATCCTTCACCGCATCGCGCCGATTGTCGAATACAGGCTGATTTACCGAAGCAGCCGGATTCGTCGACATAGAGGGGCCCGTCAAACCAGACAGTGATGAGCCACTGTTATTCGTAGCACTCACAAGCTGGCCAGTAATGGTGCGTTGACCCTTGTCCTGCGAATTCAACCGATGAAGATTCAGTAAAGGCCCACTACGGCTAATACTTACGGCACTCATAACTTAACCCTCCCTTTTAATTGCAGCGCTTGAACCTGCCACTCAATATTTTTAGCTACGCCGCGGTTAATCCGGCACAGCCTGCACGCACACCAGTTAGCCACCATCCTGAAGAACTGGCTATCAGATACCGCTCACGATCGCTTTTAGCATTTCAGCATATTGACTTAGCTGCGATGAAAGAATTTTATTAAAGTTCTCGTGATAGGAGTTCGCGTTACTGTATTTAGTGGTATACAACTGTAACTTATTTTTCATTTCAGCTTCTTGACTATTGAAACCGGTTTGCCAGGCTTGAAACTTTGCGGAATCAAGGGTGATGGTTTTACCCTTATCCTTTGCGCCCGTGTTGATGTCTTCGTACTCGCCACCCCCGAGTCCAGCTAACGCCTTAGCCATGTTGTCAATAGGCATAGCATCAATAAGCACACAATACGAGCCGTCATCAAGCCTCCATAAGCAGGTCGTATTTTCCATAGCAAATGTCTTGTACCACTTTTCTGCCTCTTGCTTGCTAACGCCTTCTACACCGGTTTTACTGAGAGATGGCGGGTATAAAAGCGCATTGTCACGCCCCAGGCTTGATTTTCGAAAATTGCGAAGGGCTATAAACAAATCGCCATTAACTTCAACTTTCTTGCCATCCTCTTTGCCAGTAATCCACCCCCCCATCTTGGCCATAATTTCTTCATTAAAGCGCTTATAAAAATTCGAGTACTGCTCCAGTACATGTTCGTAAGCAGCCAAATAATCCTCTCTGATGAACGAAATCATTTCAGAGAGCCCAGCAAAAAAATCATCCTTACCGGAAGCATATTGCGCGTAATACTGCACCCCTTCTGTCGGCGCTTCAGGGTGACCTTTTAATTGATTAAGCGAGGCAGCGAACTCTTCAGCATTAATCTGCAGACCTCCTGCTAACCCTGGCGCGACCTTATGCAGTTGCGCTTGCAGCAGCGTGCCATGCACTTGAGTGACGGCGATATTATCGCTTAGCCCCTCCAATGCCTCAGCGAGCTTGACATCTTTTAGATGCCCTGCCGAAAGCGCCTCGCCAGCGCTTACGGAACTGACCACTTGAGCAGCCTGCTTAGCACTCAACAGTGAGCTGACAGTCGAGCTTTGAGCGCGCGCTTCATTCAAGCGCGCGCTGTAACTCTCCAGACGAGACACCATGCCTTTGACCACCTGCTCCCGCCCGGAGCTCATATCCGAGAAACAGATTCCGGATTGTCGACCTGAGCACGATCAAACGGATCCAATGCTGGCGTGGACATTACGCTCAGGGGCGTTGCATTAATAGTTAAAGACACCGTGACTCTCCTGGTTAAGCGCGTGCGGTCGCGACGTTATTGACTGTCGCATTACGGCCATCTACAAGCTGCTGAATCGCATCCAGCATCTTGCTGATTAATGCCGTGTCTTCTGCAAGGCTTTGAGTTTCAACATCCCCTACAGATTTGTTAATATTTTGTTCGGCCGCTCTCAATACCTCTTTCTGACGCTCGTTATATTCCTGCAAGCGCAAAATAGAAGAAAGCCCAGAACTGGTAATCATCGCCAACGAACTGAGCGCCCCGCCAATCGTTAACTTATTCTCAATGGTTTTCTGTTGCAGAGCGCTTTTCATGCGTAGATCTTTAGCTTCTGAATCTATTTTACGAATAGACGTTTCTAATACCGCACGGTCCTGTGGAGTCAGCTCTTTTTTGTCCGTGCGCAGCTCAACGGTTTCATTCCTTCCCTCAGAAGTAGTGCCCGTGACTTTTCTAGGAGCGCTTGAACTCTGTGCCACAGGCGTCGATTTCAGTTCAAGACGCAACCCGGCCGCTTCTGAATCCAACTTAGCTGCTCCACCCTTGTTGAATTTCAAGTCGCTGTGTTTCATACCTTGCGCCTGAATGGAAAGTGCCGCCCCACCTACGGCCATCGTTGCCGATACAACTGAGCCAGTGACAGCGGCCCACATGGCCGCCTGACCACCACTGATAATAGCCTCACCCTGCCCCTCGGCAGCCTCGTACGCCATCTGGGCAAACTTACCGCTCATCTCAGCACTTGCCTGGCGGGCGATATTGACCGCGACAATTGCCGCAACCAGCACACCCACGTGCTTTTCCCATGAAACCGGATCAAAGTTCATCAACGCTTGAACGGATTCTTTAGCCGAATCAGCAGACGTTTCCTTTTCTTGTTTGATAACCGACGCCAAAAACATGCCCATCATCGCCTGGGTTTCTGACTCGTTTAAACCAGACACACTCAAATAGTTACTTAGCTCTGCCGGGGTCATGCTATCAATTGTAAATTCGGCGTTGCTTGTTAAAACTTGCCCTTTGACTTGCTCCGCGACGGTGCCTGTGCTCATTGGTTTTTTTTCGATCGGTACAGTTTTACCTGTGTCCTTGCCGATAAACATGTCGGAGCCAATAGAAAGTGCACGAGGTGCAACACTGCTTACTAAATTACCCATACTTTGTGTCCTTTTTTTGCAGAGATTAAATATTGCGGGCCATATTAAGTGCTGTACTGTTCGCGTTTTCTTGAACAGCGAAGGCTTTTTTAAGGGCTTCGTCTTTTGCTTTCATTAATTGATCAAATGCTTGAACCATGTCGCTCAAGTACACTTTCATCGTTTCTGCAATCACGACAGAAAACTTGAACGCCGCTAGATGATCAGATGCATTACGCTGATGCACACCCGACTTGATGCCCAGGCTGGACTCAGCGGACGCACTGCCGGCTTGAGCAACCCCCTCCATGATGGCCACTCGGGTGGCGTATTGATTCAAGTGCAGAGCGTCAGATTTAAGCCCCAACGAGCTGCGCGCCTTAGTCATGGTTTGAGTGAATGTTTTACTCACCGAACGGGCTACTTGTTTAAGCAAGTCGGGCGCTAATTTGCTGGCGATGTCTCCAAACGCCTTTGTCATCGCCCCTGCCATTTTACTGGCGGCCGATTTACCCACCGCCATCACCACCGCCATTACCGCAACCATGGCCATAGCTCCGATTATGGCCCCCATAATCATGCCCGCCATGTCAGCTGACTTTTCGTCGACGCCGAACTTTTTAAGCAAGGCGGCAATTTCCTTCCCCAAGTGCTGTATCAGGGGGCCGAGCAAATCCATGAGTGGTTTCATGGCTTGCTCCATAAATGAAACGCCCGTCAACTCTTTAACAATCATGTCAGCCGCCATGACTGCAACGCCGACGGCTGCTATCGCTAGGCTCGCGCCCCCCGTGAACGCAGCGGCAACGACGCCCACCACCATGAGAACTGCGCCCATGATTTTGCCAATACAGCCCATGGTTTTGCTGGCTGCTTCGGCTTTACGCACTTCCTCAGCGTACTCGTCAGCTTTGCGCTCCATATGCTCTTGGCGAGCGGCCTGCATACTGCGAAAAAGTTCTTGCTCCATATCAATTTTGTTTTCAGCACTTTCGCCCATTAATTCGGCAAATTGCATCATCAACAACGTCATGGTGGCGCTGGCATTCAATTGCGCTTTCATGCCGTCCAATATGGGCTGATTGCTCACCCCTTTACTCTCAATTTGCTTGGCCAAGGCCTCGGCTTTACTGGCTAACGCCGCACTGCTTTTAATTGCCGAATTCAGATCGCGGAGCGACTTCTCGTATGCTTGTGTGGCGGTATCGACACGCGAAGTAGCGTCAGCAACTTGCGCTGATGCCTCATCGTGCTCAGGGGTATCTGGCTGCGCACTTGACAATTTTTGCTGCGCGGTGGCCAATTGCGCCTTAGCGTGCTCCAGACTTGTTTTAGCCGCCTCTTTCTTTTGCTCTTCCCCGCTGGCAACTTCAACAGCTTGTTCTAACACCCCAACCGATTTCAAATACTCCGCCGACAGTGCTGAGTTTCCATCGGCAGAGGCTTTAGCGGCAGCCTTCAGAATAGCCATCCGCGAATTTAATGACTCCACGCTGGCTTCACCCAACAGGTTTATCAGCGAAGCCATCAGCAAGGTGAACTTATCTTCAGCCCCAGCCTTTGAACCTGTAAAAGCAGGTGCAGGCGGAGCAAGCATTGGACGACCAAGCGCAGCAGAACTGCCTGACTGGTCGGCATATTTGACACCCTGTAAATTGACCAGCGCGGTTTCTGCAGCGCGCTGATAGGCTTTCGTGTTGCCCGCCTGGCTGGCCGCAGACGCATAGTCTTCACGACTTTTTAACCGTTCAGAAGACTCAGGACTGATCCGAGTGTAGAGCGCGCGTATATCCATAATTAAGACTCCTCTGAAAGCTCAGTTTCAATATCGCTCAGCACACTTAGGTAAGCGCTGGCTTGCTCACGCAGCGCCGGCTCTTGTACTCGCTCAAGCACATACTCAAAACACAACTTGGCTTTGCCGGCCCGCCCCAACGCAAGGTGGCATTGGCCGGTGTAGAGCATGGGCCGGTAGTCGTTTTTACCTTGGGCGAAAGCCACCGCGTATAAATCCACTGCCTTTTGATAATTTTGTTTAAGTTGATGCACGGCCGCCAACCCCATCCAATACTGGGGATTGTAAAAGTCATAAATGCACAAAAAGTGAAAGAACCTCTGCGCATCGTCCAGGCGACCTTGCTCATAAAACTCATAAGCAAAGGCGTACAGACCGTCCATCTGTTCGGTGCTCACGCCTTGCAAATCCTTGAGCGCAGAACCGTTGAGCACGGCCTGCATAACGTCCTCGGCCAGTTGCTCTTCTTCGTGCTCTTTGCCTTTACGACGACTCATGGGTGTTCACTCCTGAATATTTCGTCAGCTGTGCTGACAAGGCTATTGAGCCACTTTTAAAAAATGCGGGCCGCCAAAAAGCGCTCATCACTGCACAGGCAGCAATAAAAAATAGGGGCCACGTGAGGATCAGGCGTTTTCTATCTGTTCCAACCACACCAGCAAACGCAGTACGTTTTCAATTTCATCGAGTTGGATAAAGGTGTAACGCTGATGGGTCTTGAGGATTCTTCTGGCCAATGGAATATCCGTAATCACGGGCACTCCCACTTCAGCGGCATACTTACGTACTGCCAACGCGCGCTGGTTAGTTTCCATTAAGGAGATGAAGGGCATCATCGTTACTTCTGGCCGGAAGTAAATACCGACCGCGATATGCGTCGGGTTTGCCACAATTACCCGTGACCCACGAATGTCTGACTTAACTTGTTCGGATAGCAGTTCCATGTGCAAGTTTCGGCGCTGGCTCTTGATTTCAGGGTTTCCGTCCTGCTCTTTGTGTTCACGCTTAACTGCTTGTTTATCCATCTTGAGGTCTTTGATATACAACCAGTACTCGCACAGGGCATCGAGCAATACAATCAATAGAATGCAGCCCAAAAAGGCCAGCACCAAGACTGAAAGCAAATGCCCCCAGATGGGCAGCAAGTCGACGGGCTGCGCGTATAACTGGGCAAACAACAGTTGCTGCTGAGTCACCCAGACGACCCAAAACGCCACGCCAAAAGAGCCTAAATAAAGCAGCGACTTAACGGTGTCTTTAACGGTTCTCAGGCTGAATAACTTTTTAAAGCCATTGATGGGGTTTAAAGCACCAAAGTTAATCTTCAAGGCTTCGCTGGCCAGCGCCAAGCCTGTCTGGAGCAACGTAGGTAATGCGCTGGCCGCAAAACAGACGGCAATTACCGGCGCTATTATTTTTAATAAAAGCACGTTCAGCGCGGCCGCGTAGTGCTGTGGGTTTTCGTCAAAACCGGCTTCGATAACGCGCCGGTAAACTTCCATCACGTGCAATAACGTGTCACTGGTGCCCACGTACACAATTGCGCACAGGATCAAACATGAGCTGGACAGATCCTTGGCTTTAAAGGTTTGCCCTTTTTTGGCGGCGTCACGACGTTTTTTTGCCGTCGGTTTCTCGGTTTTTGACGCACTGGACATATCAGTGCGCCTGCGGCTTTACGAACCAGTCAGCGAGCTGATCCGGCTTCGTGGCCATCTGCATGATTTCATCAGGCAAGACGGGGCTGAAATACAACAACAATACCAGCAGCGCAACGGCACTTTTAATCGTTAGCGACACCGAAAAGGCATTCATTTGCGGTGCAAAGCGCGCTAACAGACCGAGCAACCCTTCCGTCAACAACAACGTAGCCACCACGGGCGCGCTGATGATTAAGGTTTTGCTGATTAAAGGGTCAAGCAAATTGATTAATGGCTCAACGTGCCATTCACAAGACTGCACCGGCGAACACAGTTGATAACTGGTTGCCAATGTTTCAACCACCATTGCCATTCCCCCACCCTCTAGGTAGATCACCGCTGCGAACAAGTATAAAAAATTGGCCATCTCGGACGTGTCATCCCCATTGGCCGGGTCTACGGTGCTGCTGAACATTGCACCGCGCTGGTTATCCAGCAGGTTGCCCATGGCGTGCATCACCCAAAACGGCCAAGACAGTAGGCAACCCAGAATCACCCCGACCCCGGCCTCACGCAGTAAGAGGGCATAAAAACCCAGCGAATCGAGGCGCGGTAATGTGTCCGCGGTATAAGGCCATAGCGCCATGCCGACTAAAATAATGACCGCGTTACGCGGTGCCCCTGTGAGCGCTTTGCTGTTAAGAAAAGGCAACATGAAAAAGATCGGTGCCAAACGAGCGAAGCAAATCACTGCACCCGCCAACCAAGTGTGAAGATCAAAAAAGAGACTGATATTCATGGGGGTCACTTCAGCGCCAGGTGTATGACTTCCCGACTGAAGTTCAACAATGTCTCACCGTACCAACCCGAGAGCAGAAAGAGGCACACCGACACCGACAGTAATTTGAAGCCAAATGGCAAGGTTTGTTCTTGCAGTTGGGTCACTGTCTGAAATAAACCAATTAACAAACCGACCACCGTCGCGACGATGATTGGCCACGCCACCATAATTAATATCAGGTAAAGCGCTTTATTACCGGCAAATACCAAGTCATTCATGGCGAGTACTCATTGCCCTATGGACAGGTATTGTCCGATCAGCCCGGTCGATAACAGTGACCAGCCATCCAAGGCCACAAACAGCACCAGTTTGATGGGAACAGAAATAATGACCGGGCTCATCATCATCATGCCCAGCGCCAACAGGATGCTCGAAATCACCAAATCGACAATCACAAAAGGTAAATACAAATAGAACCCGATTTTAAATGCAGACTTAATTTCGCTCAGCGCGTAAGCCGGCAATAAGGCAAACAGAGACGGCTCCCTCTCTGCTTCATGGTCGGCCTGTTGTGCGGCTTCTAATTGACGCGCCGCTTGAGCTTTATCGAAAAACTGGGCCAGGTCCGGATCGGTGTATTTAATCAAGTAGTTACGGTAGCTGCCCAAACCGTTGTCCGCAAAATCCACCACCGCATCAATGCTGGTAAATGAAACCTGGTGTTCTTTGTAATAGTCATAGCCTTGTTCCACCACCGGGGTCATTACAAACAGGGCCAGCAACAATGCCACCGCATTGAGGGTCATGTTTGAGGGGACTTGCTGTAAACCCAAGGCGTTTCGCACAATGATAAAAACGATCGAAAACTTGATGTAACAGGTGCCCGCTGCAATCAGGAATGGCAGCAGCGAAGCGACTGCCAATAACCCAATCATCGAAACATCATTCATCAGCGTTGCCTCGATAGACTTCGCTCAGCTCAACCCCCAAACGATCTTCCAGCTGAACCAATTCCCCTTTGGCAATGCACTTACCTGATACACGCAGTTCAACGTGAGTGTTGGCCTCAGGCGTCAGGGCGAGTACTTGGCGCTCTAACAATTGGTTAAGGTCCTGCACGCTCAACGTGCGCTCGTCCAACACAAACTCTAGTGTCACGAGCAAAGCTGAAACCTCACGAGTCGTTGTGGGCTGTTCTGTATTCTGTTCTATGTTCTGTTCTGTGAGCTGCATCTGCAGGCCCCCTTCAATAAAAGTGAATTGACCTATGCAGCGATCGGCCAGGAGCAGTTGATGCGATTGCGCGCTTACAAACAGCACATCACCCGCTCCCAAACGTTGGTAATCGCGCAGGCTTAACTGGGTTGCTCCTATCACAGCGCGTAATGGGAGCGAGAGTTCAAGCACCCAAGGCTGCAAGGGTTGTGGTGTGCTACTGCCCATATCTGGCACATTCAACAGCCAGACGTCCCCGTATTCGCTATTCAAACAGGGCAGTTTCTGTGACTGGATCAGCGTATCGCCACGGATCAATTCAATGTCGAAAAGCCGCGTGTAATCCAACATGCCTGGAGGCAGTTGCACTGGCTTGGTAACCGCCGAGAACAGCGCCATAATTTCATCGTCTGTACACAGGGACGGATCCAGTAGCCCTTGATCTGACCACAACGCGCTCAGCCATTGGTACGGATCAATCATTCCTTGCCAACGCTCTTGCTCACATTGCGCCCAAAACGTAATGAAGCACCCCTGTTGAGGGGGTGTGCGCAGCTGAACGCTATGCCCGTCACGCCGCCAGCTGGCGACGGCATGATTACGTCGGTAATCCAGCGCGTCTACGCGACGCAAATTCAGAGCCGAGGTCACACGGGCTCACGCTGTGCGCCAAAAAACCGCTGGCCACCCTCTTCTTGCTCTTCGTCTTGTTCGCCCTGATCGTTGCCCTTGGCGTGTTCATGCTCACGCTCTTTAGAGTCAGCCATACGCCATCGAGGCTCTTCAACTTGGGCGAGCCGGTCACCCAGGTAACCTGAAACATCAGCATTGTCCGGTCGCAGTAATAACTGCTGCGGCTGATCGGCTGGGCCCTTGTTAATGGTGATCATGCTTGAGGCATCACCCTTGGCAAATGGCACTTGCAAGTAATGCTGCGGCCCTTTGTCAGTCAGCGCTTCGGGCTTGACCAAGGGCTCGGCGGTGAATGTGGAAGCGCCCGAAGAGCCTAAAACCGCAGGCTCTCGCGCAGGGTTGGCTGGCACTGAAGTGGGGGGAATCATGTTAAGTACCACCTGATCACGCGGCTCAGGCAGGTTGTTTGGGAGGCCAGTGTGCAGCTCCGCAGTCTTGGTCAACGGCTCAATTGGCAAGGCGCGAGCGGGAGTACTCACGGTGTCAGCCTGAGGCGCTGCAGCCACTGGCATCATTGAAGGCAAAGGCTTAGGCATCAGCGCTGCTTGCACAAGGCTCATCGAGGACGCTGGCACTGGAAAGGGAGGATTGCTTTGCGCCTGGGTACCCACCTCAGGAAGTGACAGGCTGCCATTACCCGCGGGTAATGCGGCTGCCGGCTGAGCCGTCGACGCGACCTTTAGCTCACCCAAAATGGCTGGATGCGAGCCCGTGGCGGAGAGGCCCATGTTCACCGGCACACGCTCTTGTTGAGGGGTGTTTAAAGCCCCACCTTTAGCAGGTGCCAAGGGCTGCGCTGCATACACAGATGCCGTGCGTGCCAGGGGTACCGCGCCATTGCCGGCAACAGGTGATGCCGCCGAACGAGCCTTATCTGTGGCGGGCGGCATCATTGACGGCGCACCCTGTACAGGCATGCCTTGAATATTCACCCCCGTCACGACAGGAGCTTCCTGGCTAGGGTATTGAGGCGGCTGCAAGGGTAAAGGTGAATCGTCATTTGCCTGTAATAGCTCAGGCGCTTCAGGAATAAGCTGCATCGGTTGAGCCACTGCGGATGCTGCAGGTGCTGGCTGTGGCGGCAATACAGAGGTGGGTGTCTTCATAACGGGTTGAATCACGCGCGTCATCGCCACCTGCTCAGCTGGTTCAGGCCCTTCTTTAGCATCGCGCTTCTTATCAATCGACTTGGGGCTCAGCTGAGGCTCAACATGCTGGGGTTTGAATCCAAGTTTGAGCGCCTGATCAGTTCGCGGTTGCAATTGTGCCAGCAACGTCAGCACGCCTTGCGGCACTTGATCCAACGTCAGAGCATCATCGGTTATACCCTTGGCACGCAGCGTGGTAATGCCTTCTGGTTTATCAACGGACAAACAATCACTCACCGGGCGTGTGACCGTAACAGGGGGCTTAATGCTACTCATCTCAAACTCACCAATAATTCTTCAATGTCGTTTTCTTCCTGGCGCCACTGATGTGATCGACGCTCGGCTAACAAGCGCTGCTCCAGGCCCTGATACTTAACGTGTTTCTTGTGCAGAACAGCGCGACGCTGTTGCAGTTGCTCAATCTCTAACGTGACATGCTGCAGCTTGCTCGCCACTCGATCTCTTTCAAGCACGGCATTACTGATCTGGCGCCGTATCACCGCTTGGCGCCGTAATAATCCCAGCAGTTCTGAATGGCTCATGTGCAGCGCCTCGGCGCGGTGACTGAGCAATAAGTCATGCAGGCCTTTGATACGCAGCTCAATTTCACCCTGCTCACGCTCCAGTGGTGCCAATGAACGGCTTAGCTTGTCCAGGCCTCGTGCACATTGGGCTTGGCGATAATCGCTGAACCCGAGCAATCGACGAACCTCAACCAATAAGGTCATGCAAGCTCTCCAGCGCAGAAGCTGCCGGGCAGGACTCTTCAAGGTCTTGGCGCAGCCATTGCATTAATGAGTCCCGGCAGGACATCGCCCGATCATTGGCGGCATTTTCACCGTGCCTGTATTCACCCAGATCCACAAACACCTGCAACTCTTGCAAGCGGCTCATCACTTCTCGAGTTCGGCCGGCCAAGGCGCGAACCTCTGGGCTGGTAATTTGATGCGCGACACGACTGGCACTGCGCAGCACATCAATGGCAGGAAAATGGCCGCTGGCGGCCAATTTTCGACTCAGATAGATATGGCCATCCAGAATCGAACGAATTTCTTCGGCAATCGGGTCTGGTTCGTCATCGCTTTCGAGCAATACGGTGTAAAAAGCCGTGATACTGCCGCTGGCCGTTACGCCGGGTCGCTCCAGCAATCGGGGTAAGGAATCGAATACCGAGGCGGGATAGCCTCGTCTGGCCGGTGCTTCACCTGCCGCCAATGCAAGGTCGCGACGGGCCCGCGCGTAACGGGTCATCGAGTCGAGCATCAACACAACATTCTTGCCTTGATCACGGAAAAACTCCGCGATCGTAGTGGCCTGCAAGGCCGCGTTGCATCGATCTACTGACGAAAAGTCCGACGTGGCATACACCACCACGCAACGCGCGCATTTGGGTGATTGACGCAGCGTTTCCACAAACTCGGTGACTTCTCGACCTCGCTCACCGATCAGCCCCACCACAAAGACGTCAGCATCGCTGTGGTCGATCAACATGTTCATCAAGGAGGTTTTGCCTGAACCTGCCGACGCAAAAATACCTACCCGCTGGCCTATACCGCAGGTCAGCAGTACATCAATGGCCCGAACACCGGTGGCTAATGGTTGATCTACAGGACGGCGCTGGTTGTAGGGCGGTGGATTGGCGTCCACCAGGCAGTCGCGACCATCGAACGCCTGAACGCCAGCCAAGCGTTCCACGATGTTGCCTTGCGGATCGACTACACAACCGAGCATGCCGGAACTGCAGTACAGATTGAGCAACGCGCCGGTGGGCACGATCAGCGACTCCCGCGATAGGCCTCGCGCATCGCCCAACAAACTCAGTAATACCGCCTCGGGCCTGAACCCGATAACCTGCGCCCTGGCACAGACCTGTGTGCTTCGCCAATCGCTGCGGACTTCACAGACTTCCCCGATCACTACATCGTGCAGCGACGCTTCCAACAACGGTCCAGTTAAACGCAGTGGATGAGCAGCCCGGCGCTCCAACGATGCACGGCTCATTGATTAATGATTTCGCACAATGCCGACAACGCGCCCAAGTAATCTTCTACCGCCTGCGCCAAAGACTCTGCGCTTTCCAGGGCTGAATCGGCGAGCAGCACTCGGACTTCCAGCATGTCTTCGGTGTTGGTCAGTTGCAGTTGTTCAGTGCGGGAGAATGCAAAGCCTTGCATTAAAAAACGCAAAAGCTCGGCTGACCGATGCGTCATCAACATATCGCTGAATTCCGTCAATGTGCTCCAGAACCAGACCGAGTCATCAACCAGGCCTATCTTGATAGCGGGCATTTCGACGAGTTCCAACTCAATCGTGCTGTGCCCATCAAAACTGCCTATTTGTTCATCTGTACAACCACTGAGGCGCAAGGCGTCGCTGAGCAAACCGGCAATATCGATATAGTTCATTGTTCACTGTCCTTAAAGGGTCTTAATAACATTAACGGAAATGGTGTCCGACACTTCGCCGAAAGAGATGACGTCCAACTCTCGGAAACGCCCCTCAATCATTTTTTTGATATAACGTCGCACATCCACGGAGGCCAAAATAACCATATCTTTTTGTGGGATATGCACCTCCTGTAAACCGACTGCAAGGGTATCCATCAGGTCTTCACTGGCGGCAGGTTCAAGGTTCAGAAAACTCCCCCCGGAAGTTTGGCGTATCCCTTTACGCACGACGTCTTCGAATTCGGGTGATAACAGTAAAACGCGCAAATCATTGCCATTGGCGAACTTATTGCTGATGTAACGGGCCAAGCCCCCACGCACATGTTCAACCAGCGCCATGACATCTTTCTCACGTGACCCCCAATGGGCCAGCGACTCCAGAATCAACTTCATGTTGCGAACGGAGATACGCTCGCCAATAAGGCGTTGCAAAATTTCAGACACTTTCTGCACGGTGGCGTGGCGATACACTTCTTTAAGCAAGTCGGGGTAACGCGCTTCCATTTCATCTAGCAGCGTTTTGGTTTCTTGCACACCAAAAAACTCTGTGATGTTGCGCGCCAATAACGTCACCAAGCAGTGATAAAACTCATCGTAGGCGGGACGAAGTTGGTAGCCCAAGTGCTGCAGCTTTTCGCGCTCTTCAGCACCTACCCACAGGCTGCGTTGCTTATTACTGTCAACGCCGGCGGTGAGGTCAATGCCAAGATGATCAAGTTCCGGTTTGTAATCCACAATGCGCAGACGGTCGAAGAAAATATCAAATTGATCCGCCCGCACCTCGTTAATCAACACAGCCACCTGCCCCACCGGCAGCGAATCAACGCCCCTGAGTTGTGGCTCTGGGATACGCAAACCGTAGTCAATAAAGAATTGACTGCGAAAGCGTTCACAGAGTTGAGCGGCGCGTAACTCATCCAGTCGGTTACTGGGCACAAGCAACAACAGGGCAACGGTTTCAGTGGCCATATCATCCACATTTTCGATCAGGCCCAACGAACTTTCAGATTCACTTTGCAGGGCATGCTCTGTAGGCGCAGCGGGTGCAGCTGACGCTTTTTTAGTTTCTCTGTGACGGAAATACAGCACCGCTCCCAGTGCAGCAGCAATGATCACGAAGACCGCTAACGGAAAACCTGGCAACGTGCCCACAGCGATGGCAAGCACGGCTGCGACCCCAATTACGAAAGGGTTACCCAGCATCTGGCTCATCATGTTTCGACCCAGATTGGCTTCGTCGCCATTAACGCGAGTCACGATAAACCCCGCACCAATAGCAATCAGAAGCGCAGGTATTTGCGCAACAAGCCCGTCACCGATCGTCAGCAAGGTATAAGTCGACAAGGCCGTCGACATGTCCATATTCAACTGGCCGACACCGATGGCAATACCGCCCAGAAAGTTGACGAAGATGATGATGATGCCTGCAATAGCATCCCCTTTAATGAACTTCATCGCGCCATCGAAGGAACCATACAGCTGACTTTCACGCTCTAGCGTGCTGCGTCGTTCACGCGCCTCTTTAGCATCAATGGCACCCGCTTTCAGGTCACCATCAATACTCATCTGCTTACCAGGCATACCGTCGAGCGAGAAGCGTGCAGCCACTTCTGCAACCCGCTCAGAACCTTTGGTAATCACAATGAATTGAACGATGGTCACAATGGCGAAAATGACGAAACCCACCACCAAATTATCGCCAATTACAAACTCACCAAATGAGGCAATGATCTCGCCTGCATCGGCTTGTACCAGAATCAAGCGACTGGTACTGATCGAAAGTGCCAGGCGGAACAGGGTTGTAATGAGCAGAATGGCAGGAAAGGTGGAGAAGCTGAGGATGCGTTCTATATAGAACGACCCCATAAAAATCAGCATAGCGATAACAATATTCAAACCAATCAGAAAATCCACCAGCCACGTCGGCAGCGGAATAATCAACATGGCGATAATGGTCACCATCAACGTCAGAATCAGAAGTTCTGGCCGCGAAGTGAGGCTGCGCAAGAATTTTTGCAACATGATCAATACGAACCTTGAAAACTAAGAATTAAGACGCTCAACGAGCGCGGCATGACGCTCAATGGTTTCGTGTGCATACACCAGATCCGCCAAATGCGTGAACTGCAGGGCAACGCGGTGCAAGGCTTCTTCATCGCAATACAACGCTTGAGGTAAGGCCAGACAGAGCAAACGTAATAACTGCAAAAGTTGCGCGCGCTCTGTGTGTTTAACCAGCAGTAACCCGTCACCGAATGTGGCGTGCAACAGTTGCTCAAGCTCATCGGGAAACTGCAACAACCCCAACATGAACACCAACCAGTCAGGTTCACTGCTGTTATACCGACTCACCAATTCATCCCCCAGCACACGTTGTATAAACAGCGTATCGGCCGAACGAAGGCGTTTGAGTTCGCCCAGCTTTTTAAGCAGCTGTCCAAATTCGTCACCGGAGCAACTGGGGTCTTGAGCATCAATATCGGTCAACAATGCGGCTTCGATGAACGCCAGAACAGTGCCACGATGTTGATGGCCGTATAACGAAATCCAGTCTTCATAAGACTCCGGCGAACTGGCTTCAGATTCCAGAAAGGAGCGGTAGGTGTCGCGCATCAATCCAGCCCGAACCTCCATGGTTTTGCCGAACATTTTGGCTTTCAGAACGGCATTGATCCCTGCCTTCAAACGCTTGGGCGGTGCTTGACTAATCACCTGTGCCAGCATGGTTTCGAGCCGCTGACGAATGGATTCGGCTAACGCTTTGTTGCGCAACAATTCACGCAGCACCAACACCAGGTCACTGTCATCCGGGAATTGAGCGCGCGCCTGAGCCAACAACCATTCGATGCTGCGGTCACCTAACTTAGCAATGGCCACAATCTGCTTAGCCTTGGGCACCACATCCTCTTCGAGCACACGCTCGAAGCTTTCCGCCAACCCCTCAAACTTGCTACCAAAGTCTCCGCGACGACGAAATTGCGAGCGTAAAGAGGCCGCCATTTCGTCACTGTTTTCTACAAATCGTTGAACAGCGGCTGCAGGGGTGGCGTCGTCGTCCGGGGTTTCAGCAGGCTTGACCAGCGGTTCGTTGTTCTGGTGCATGCGCAGCATCTGACGGGAGGAGATTCCACCTATGCTCATCTCAACGGTCCATCGCGCGGAGCACAGCTTGATCCGCCGGATCGCGAGAGACGTCACCCGTGACCTGCTCGGCAATCTGCGAAGCGCCCGGCATCAGTGGGGCATCAAGCTCCTTGGGCTGGATCAAAAACACCCTCACCGTGCTGGATTTACGCGTCTGGGTGTAGCTGAACAAACGGCCCAAGTAAGGAATATGCCCCAGGACCGGAACACGCCGCACAACCTCCCCCCCTTCATCACGGGTAAAGCCCCCTACCAGCAAGCTTTTACCCCGCGGAACGCGCGCAACGGTGTTGATGCGTGTGCGGCCCACTGTGGGAAGCACGTAGGTGCCATCGCCATTGCTCTTACCGGGCGCCACTTCGTTGCCATCTTCAATGTTGAGCGCCATTTCGATTTCACGGTGAGCGGAAATACGCGGCAATACGCTAATCAATGTGCCGTAGGTCACATGCTCCAATTCGACCGTACGTTCACCAATTAGCGACGCGTAAAAGGTGCGGTTGTTATCAAAAATAGCGGGCACATTTTCTTGGGTCAGTACAACTGGGCGCGATACAACGCGTGCTCGTTTATTACTTTCGAGTGCAGAAATGGCGGCCATAAATGAATGACCATCAAGTGTACTGAGCGAACCGCCATTGAGCGTCGCTTGCATGTGAGGCCCTAATTTGAGGGAGCCTTTCCAGTCGACCCCTAACTCGTTCAGGTCATCTTTTTGTAAGTCGATAATCCACAACGACAGCTCTACATGCCGTTTGGGCTCATCCAGCACAGCGGCCAAGTTTTCAATAAACCGAACTTGTTCAGGCAGCCCTTTTACCAGCAGGCTGTTGGTATCGGGATAAGCAACAACGCGAATATTGCCTGCCGCCAGGTCACGTGCAATGACTCGTGGGGCTGTAGTGTCAACCGCTCCCGGCCCAACTTCTTTGAGCCCAGCAACCGGAAACCCCGGCATCATCCCAGGCCGAGGCCCAGCGCTATTGCTGATGGCTGTATCAACCCCTCTGGACTCACCTTTAAGCAAGTTTTCAATGGCCGTTGCGATGCCAGGCACCGTGATACTTTCATCGCGCAACTCGTACTTACGATCCCTACAAACGTATTACGCAGGTGAATAACCCCAATACGTTGCTGACCCAGTTGCAAGTCAGCACTTTGGTTGTCCATGAACTGAGCGGCCTGCACCACCAGGTCTACATAGATGGGCGGGCCCGCTACATAAAAGGTTCGCAATCCATCGTTGCGTAGCGGATAGCGGGAGTCCTGCAACCCGGAACGACGCAGAAAAGACGTCAGCTTATCGACCGTGATGGTATTGAGCGCAATGACTGAACTCTTGGCTTCTGATGCTTCATACACATAGAGTGCCTGGCCATCGCTGTACCAGATAAGTCCCATTTGGCGAGCGATGCGCTCAAGGGTTTTCTGCGGGGCCTCCAGTGAAAATTCACCCGTGATCGTTCTACGTGCCGCTGCCTTACTCAGAATGATCGGCTTGCCCAGCGGCGCAGACAACACATCGAAAAAGGCTCGCAGGCCTTCCTGACGGGCGACATAACCATTGCCAGTTTGCCCAGGTGCCGCTAACGCCGCCATCGGCAGCAAACTGAACATTGCCAGCAGCATGCTCCGTTTAAAGGTAGATATAAAAGTCATCAATTTATTCGCTAGAAAGTCGGGTAATGTCGATCAAACTACTCGGCGCAACCCCGACCAGCTCTCGGACCTCTTTGGAAAAGTGCGAGGAGGATGCAAAACCAAACTCCAACGCCACATCGGTTAAAGAACATTTGCCTTCACTCATTTTCAGCAGCGCCTTGGCTGCTCGCCAACTCCGTAATTCAGGCTTGGCAGCATTGCCCAATGCTTGATGACAAAGCCTGCGAAAATGCGAAATGGAAACGCCATAACGCTCAGCCAAGTGCTGTAATTTTTCACTGCTGGAACCTTCTTCGAATAAAAAACCCAGCAACTGATAACTTTCACAGTGGCGTAAATAATTGGCCAGACCGCTGTAGCCGATCGCGCCATGCAACCCAGCCGACAAGTACCAGACTTCCAGCTCGGCTGACGTTTGAATATCTGCACCGCCTTCACTCAACGCGGCTAAACACTCAACAGGGCACCGAACAGGTTCAGGGTCGCCTGCCTGATCAATAAAGAATTGCAACTTGACTAAACTCAAGCTCGAGAGCGGTAGCACCTCAGTACTGCCCGAAACAACCCTTAAACCCGGACGCCACGCGAGCAACCCTTTCCACTTCGGCGGAAAACACCAATGCACTGAGCTTTCGCGATGACTTAGGCACAAAGGGGTTAGAGCATTTCGAATACGAACGACGTGACTCCCCCCCCCTGCCACAGAACACATTTGCGTCAACATCAAGACCCACCCTGATTAATCACTGTGCATTCACAACTGCCACCTTGGCTTATTGGGCGTTCTTCACCGGCCCGAATAATGACGCACAAACCCTGATCAATCCTGATGGGAAGCTGATGAGCTTTGGCTGCACCAAGACCCTAATTAAATGCTAAATAAAAGCGCTGTAACGATCACCAGAAAGAGGCTGCTAATCTCAAACTTAAAGACTTCAAATACACACTAAACAAACACGCAATGTCTAAACTTTAAATTTCCATCAATCTGCTCATGACCCGCAACCAATCGCACCCTCAGGCACCCTGTTGCTGTGCGCGATAAAGCCAATTAGCCTTGCCGGCACATCGGTTCAGAGTGGAGCGTCTCGTTGCAAGCCAAGTCTTTAATGTCCCCGACCAGCGCATTCATGTGCTTTGTTAAGGTGTTGAGCAATGGGCGCACCTTGTCGGTAGAAGACTCGGCTGAGCATTCCAACGCCAACTCTAACTGCAGGCACGCCATCACTAAACCTTGCGCACGCATCATGCGGGCACAGCCTTTAATTTTGTGGCACAACTTGGCCATGGTTTTAAAATTGCCATGGTCATGGCATGCCTCAAGGGCCGCGATATCTTCATGACAACTTTTAACCACAGCACTCAATAACTGACTCAGTTTCTCAGGACTGCCACGAGTGATGGTGTGTAGCAAAGAGTGGTCGAACCCAACGTACGCCTTTATGTCCGGTTGCGGCACCTGCTCAGCCACACTTAAGGCCGAAGCTAATGCATCCATCGTAAAAGGTTTGAATAAACAATCGTTCATGCCCGCCTTTTTGCAACGCACGACTTCATGATTCTGTGCATTGGCTGTAATCCCCAAGATACGGACTGGCGCCTGATTAGATTCACTCTCAAGTCGACGAATTTCTCTCACAAATGCATGACCGCCCATATTCGGCATCTGGCTATCAGTCAACACATAATCGAACTTTCTCGACCGCCACAACTTCAAACCCTCAACCCCATCATCGGCGGCAAACACCTGCGCACCTAAAGATTCCAATTGAAGGGTTAGCACCCTGCGACTGAGTTCATCATCTTCAACCAATAGCACACTGCAAGGCTGTAAAGATGCCCGCACATTCGCAGTCAGCGCGTCGTCAAACGCTGGCACAGACACGTGCCCCTCTGCCACCATTACAAGGGTAAAACGTGAGCCCTCACCCAACTTACTTTGGCACGTGAGCGAGCCGTTCATTAAAAACATCAGCTGCTTGCAAATATATAAACCCAGCCCTGTGCCGCATTGACGAGACTGTTCGCTCGCTGCTATTTGACTATAAGGCTTAAACAAACGTGATTGCTGCGATGGATCAATTCCAATGCCAGAATCTTGCACTGACAACGTGAGCTCCGTTCGATGACCTTCGAGCAAGCGAGCATTCAATTCAACATTGATCGCCCCCTGCGATGTGAACTTCAGCGCGTTGCTGATCAAATTAGAAACTACTTGATTGAACCGCACGGTGTCGATCCTCACCTGCACATTGTCCGAGCAGCCTTTAAAGTTAAGCTGCAGGCCCTTGCGTTGAGCAATGCAAGAAAACTTATCAACGACCGTTTGCACCAACTGAACAGGACGGCACAACGTATTCACCAGTTCAATTTTTCCCGACTCTATACTGGTAATATCCAGCACTCGCCCAATCACCCCCACCATATCGTGAGAGGAATGCCGCGCCATCCCTATCAACGTTGCATACTGTGGGGCCAACTCATTGAGTTCAATAAGGTCCAACGCGCCCATGATTGCAGTCAATGGCGTGCGCAACTCATGACTCATCACGGCTAAAAATTCAGACTTATACTGACTTTCAGCGTTCGCTTTATTTTTTTCGTCGCGAAGCCTATCAATCAAATTTTCTCGCTCTGAAACATCGCTCCACCCACACACGACGGCACTGACTACACCCTGCTCATCATAATAAGGGTGTACCCACAAATAGAGGTGGTAGCGCGTTGCATTAAACGTAATGGTAAACACATCTCCAAACGCACGGCCCGTGCTGAGAACCTGCTCGTAATAAAACTCGTACTTTTCAGCCAGTGCAGGATCAACGATAAACGCTTCACTCAAAGTTTTACCCAACACATGACGTGACGAAATATCAAAAAAATCCAGATAAGCCTTATTGCAGACCAATAAAGCACCTGCACGATCTCTGACATATAACGGTGTTGGCGCCCCATCTAACAAGACTTGCATAAAACGCATTTTATTGAGCAGTCGCGTCATGCGCTGCTGCAGGCGCTTAGTTCCGCGACAGGCCTGTACATTAAAAAAAACTGAAATGATCAACAGCACACAGCACGTTAGCCA
>NZ_JBJGEJ010000021.1:0-73445 GCF_045062345.1 Pseudomonas sp. 2024-210
CCACCAACACCCCCAGGAACATGCTTGATGACGGGCGCTCGTTATGAAGCACTGTCTGCCAGTAGCGCTATTGGTCAGCGGGTTGCTGCAAGGTTGCATTGAGTCGCGGCCGACGATGTTGGGGGCTCCCGTTTCAGGGATTAACCACACTTCGGCCGCCATCAATCAATTCAGCGTCAATGGCGGCGGAGGCCCGAACCTCGGCCCCTACGGCGGTGGCCCAAGTAGCGAGATGTGCTGTGCGATGTTGCCGGTGCAATGGCGCGAAGGGCTGACCGTGGTGGTGGAGTGGGAGAAGGATCCGTCGCCTCATGATTATGCGAATTGGACAGAGCCACTGTTTTCTGATGCCTGGAGTGGACGTATGAAAGGACATCAAAGCAAATACACCCGTCACCGCGCCGTCGTTGAAGTTGCACCCTATAAAGAGCTGGGCGTCGTTGATGTGCATTTTCTGCCCTGCGATCAAGTGGTGGTGTCGGCTGTAGCGCAACTGCCCGGAATGCCGGATTACCCCTATAACTTTCCCCGCCGAATGGAAGTGCCCAGCCCATGCCCGACACCATGATTTGCCGCGTATTTCTGCTGCTGGCGGCCACCCTGATGCTGCACGGTTGTGTCGAGTCGCGGCCAACGATGTTGGGCGCTCCCGTTTCAGGGATTAACCACACTTCGGCCGCCATCAATCATTTCAGCGTCAACGGCGGCGGAGGCCCGAACCTCGGCCCCTATGGAGGGGGGCCGGGTAGCCAGATGTGCTGTGCGATGTTGCCGGTGCAATGGCGTGAAGGGCTGACGGTGGTGGTGGAGTGGGAGAAGGATCCGAATGTGGGGGCTTCGTTGAATTGGCCTAAACCCCGCTACTCCGAAGGCTGGTTTGCCGCAGCGAAAGAGCATCAAAGCAGATACACCCGTCACCGTGCTGTCGTTGAGGTTGCACCCTATAAAGAGTTGGGCGTCGTCGATGTGCATTTTCTGCCCTGCGATCAAGTGGTGGTGTCGGCTGTAGCACAACTGCCCGGAATGCCGGATTACCCCTATAACTTTCCCCGCCGAATGGAAGTGCCCAGCCCATGTCCGACTCCGTGAATACGTTCGATAAACGCCCGCCAGCGGAACCTCTGGCGGTGACCCCGGAATTCCCTGAAAAGGGGTTGTTACCCTCTCATCCTCAGCAGGTGGCCGATAACGGTATCGCGCAGCGCAAAGTGGAGCGTCAGATTGCGATTGAAACCGAGCGGGCTGCCCTGGCTGCACATCGGGGTTATTTTGGTCCGCCGTGTATGGATGTGTTGAACATCACCTTGTGCTTTGACGGCACCAATAATCATGAGCCGTCAGATAAATTGAGCAAGCCACCCACCACCAGTAATGTGGCGCGGCTTTACCATGCGAGCCTCGGCGACCTTGAAGGCGCATTGCAAACCCGAATCGGTCAGTTGGCTTTTTATCGTTACTACATCCCCGGTGTGGGCACCGAGTTCAAGGAAATTCACGAGTTCGGGCCGAGCAGCTCGGGGCTGAGCACGGCTACTGGGGGCGAGAATCGCATTAACTGGGGACTGACCCGATTGCTGGATGCCCTGAAAGTGTCCTGTCGTGAAAAACGGCTTGCACCTGCTGATGCCTACGCACTCATCCAGAAAATGGGCACGTCTGTGGGCATGGATGCCTTGGGGGCTTCACTCGTTAGCGACGGTTATGCCCGGCGCAAGGCTGTCCTTGAAGGCCCAATTCGCGAGTTACAACAAAAGGTCGAGTTACAGAACCGCCTGAAAACCGCCCCGCTGATCAAGGCCATGCGCCTGTATGTGTACGGCTTTTCTCGTGGTGCTGCCGAAGCACGGGCCTTTGCCACTTGGCTGGAGGCGTTGACCAAGGTCGAGGTCGAGGGTGAAACCTGTTATCTGTTTGCAGGATTGCCCATCAGCATTGCCTTTATGGGGCTGTTCGACACAGTGGCGTCGGTGGGTGTGGCGTATCTGGCGCCCTTTGCCAGCGGGCATATGGGCTGGGCTGATGATTCGCTGCGCCTGTCGGATTCGGAGGTGTTTCTGGAGCGCTGCGTGCATCTGGTTTCGGCCCACGAGCAGCGCGCCTGTTTCCCGCTGGATTCGATACGGCGCAAAGCGCGGCCTGACGATCCGCTGTGCCCCTCGACCTATCGCACTGGCACCGTTGAATATCTGTACCCCGGCATGCACTCGGATGTGGGCGGTGGCTATCCGCCGGGAGATCAGGGGAAGTCACTGGAAGGCAGTCAGGACGTTTTGTCGCAAATCGCCTTGCACCATATGTTCAGTGAGGCCTACAAAGTCGGTGCGCCTTTGCAGGCGCCCAGAGATGCGCTTCATGTTGACCAACGGGAGCGGAGTCCTTGGCTGGTGATGGATGAAGAGACCGAGATTGAATATGGCCTTAGCGAATCCCTCATCCAACACTTCAACACCTGGCGCACCACCCTGATCCCCGGCTCGCTGGAAACCGCCATGGCCCATCAGGCCGGGCTGATCACCGGTTGGCGCATCCACCGTTATGCCAGTTACTGGTTCGAGGATTCAGCCGCTTACTCTCACGTCACCGGTAAGTACCCTGGCGAAAGCCCGGACATGACCGTTAAAGAACGCGAGGCATTCAAGGCCTTGCACGCGATGCAACTGGCAGAAGATCAGGCCGCTCGTTCCGGCCAGCCGTTACCCGAATGGTCGGACAGCGAGCGCGAAGCGCGTATGCAGCATGAGCACACCAAGCGGGCCTTCGAGCAGCGCATCGGCGCGTCCACCCCCGTCGCCATCAACACCGCCAAAACCTTTGAACCCTCGCTGGACCACAGCCAGTTGAGGGCCGCCATGAACGAGTTCCGCGTTGACTACGTGGCCGAGTGGCAATTGCCGGAAAACTCGGAGATGTTCACGGTCGGTCGGTTCGTCGATATGGCCGCCGGCGGGCTGGTGTATCTGACCAACGAAGAGGACGAAGCCCAGCAGTACGCCGCTCTGCGCCGGGCGGGCAATCGGGCCTACTCCCGGTTGTTCAATGAGCAAAATCAGCCGCTCAATGATGAGGCCAGGCAACTGCTGAGGCTGTTCGATGAGTATGTGCACGATTCCCGTGCCTGGTTTATGCATTCGTTTCTGGGCGAGCGTGAACCGTTCAGCGACTACTTTCGTTACCGCACGATTTTTTTCGACGATGAGAGCAACAAGGCGCTGTCGTTACTGGCCCGGGCCGGGCAGGTGGTGGGTGTCGCGGTGGCGATCGCCAGTGTGGGCTTGAGCATCAAGCGGCGTGATCCGCGCTATCTGGTCGGGCTCATCATACCTTCGCTGGGGCTTCCGGTATTTCGCGGCAAGGTCGGGGCGCCTGAGTTCAGCGCCATCGATACCCTGACCGGCGTGGCTTTGCCGATGCTTGAAGACACCCAGGGCGTTCGCGCGTTTACCCAGGACACCGGCAGCATCGTGAAGCTGCTCGATTCACTGCCTTTGCCACCCGCGCTCGATGAAACCACTGCGACCACCCCGGCCCTGCAAACCGTGCTAACCGCCGCGCTGGCCGCTGCGGCCGTGCGAAAAGCCGAGGAAGAGGCGGCGTATCAGGCCAGCTTGACCCCCGAAGACAGACGCCGTTTGCTGAAAGCCCAGGAGCTTGAGGAGCGAAAACGCCTCTGGATTGAGCAGGCCAAAGCGGCGGTGAGCAGATTTTGACGCCTACTAGTAAAAGGTGCGCTCGGCCTTGAAGGTCAGCAGTCCGTCACACTGGCTGTTCTGCCCCGAATAGGCAGAACACTCGGCGCCATCGAGGCTTGAGTCGCTGTAAATCAGGTTCAGGTCAATGCCCATCCAGGGGCGCGAGAAGGTCACTGACCAGTCATTGAACGCGCGCACGCTGCCACCTTCGGCGATGGAGACGGGGGTGCCCAGTTGGTGGGTGGTGTATTTCATGCGCACCCCAAAGCCAAATGGCTGGTTGACGCCAAGGTCGGCAAACAGCGTGCTGTCGTGCCGGTCTGGGTCATTGCTGAAGGCCGCACCAAAGCGGGTACCCAGCACGGTAAGCCCGGCAAAAATCTGCTGGCTGTCGAGGGAGGTAACTTTGGGGTAGCTGTAATGAATCAACCCCAGCTCGTAGCTCAGGCTTTGGTCGAAAGGGTGTTTGTAGCCCAGGTAGGAGTCGACTTCGAGGTTGCTGCCGGGTTTGATGCCCATGGTCGGGGCCCATTGCCCCACATACCAGCCGCTTTCGTGGGTCACGTCAAGCCCGCCGTGAAAGGTCGATCCGGGGCTGGTGGGCTTGACCAGACCCTGCGCCATGCTGCGGGTCGGTTGAGTGGCGAGCTTGAGGTCGAAATCACCCAGCTCGCGGGAGAACACTTGCGCATGCACTACCGTGCTGGCCAGCAACGTGCCGGTCAGCAGTAACGTCTTTATGAGCATAGTGACCCCCTTGGCGGCTGGAAGGCTTGATTTAGACGCTTCAGAGCATACGGATGATTGCCGACCGACGAACGCCGTTCGTCAGTTTTTGACTGATCGTAAAGGTTAAGTGCGAAATAAACGGGGTAAAGCGAGAGTCCTAGCGCCTTGAGGGCAAAGCGCGTAAGGACCGGATGACGCGAGGGGTGTTACTTTTTACCGAGCGTGATTTGCTTGGACGGGCCGAAAGTTTGGCCGCTGACACCTTTGTTGATTTGCTGGATTTCGCCGCCGGATTTCAAGAATGCTTCGATTTGAGCATTGATGGAATCACTGGTTTCAACAGCGGGAGCTGGCTTTGCTTTGCTGGCGGATGCTTTTACGCGCATGGCGGCTATTGACCTGTAGAAAATAACTAGGTCGGCGATAGTACCTGAAAAGCTTGACAAATGCTTGTTAAATATCTTTCTGAAATAACTGAGGCGCATGGAGAATATATATAATTTTCTGCCCGATAGTTCTCTAACTCGCTGTTTTAATTCATAACCCCATCACCTTTCAGGCGCTGGGGAGGCAGGCTTTCAACGGTTGCAAGCCCGCTTTTGACTGACGAATGGCAGTTGGGGTGCGACAAAAAGTCCTGATATATCAGGCGTCTCTGCGTTTTTTTGATGGCCGGGTGGCACCACGCGAATGCGCCCACCTAAACTCGGGTAGAATGTCGCCCACGTAATGAGGGTATTGGACATGGCTTTAATCGGTCGCTACAACAGTTTGCAAGTGGTTAAACATACAAACTTTGGTTTGTATCTGGATGGCGGGGCGGACGGCGAAATACTCTTGCCTAACCGATATATCCCTAAAGATATTCCAAGTGAAGATGAAGACTGGCTTAACGTCTTTGTTTATTTGGACAGCGCTGACAAGTTAATTGCCACCACTGAAAAACCTAAAGTTCAGGTCGGTGAATTTGCCAGCTTGAAAGTCGTGGAAGTTAATAGCATCGGTGTGTTCCTTGATTGGGGCCTGCCGAAAGATTTGCTGTTGCCTTACTCCGAAGAAAAACGCCAGATGACCGCCGGCGAATATGTCGTGGTCCACGTCTATCTTGACAAGCACACGCGCCGCATCACCGCGACGGCCCGTCTTGATCGCTACCTGGACAAAACCCCGGCCAACTATCAAGTGGGCCAGGAAGTGGATTTGTTGGTGGCAGAAGCCACGGACATGGGCTTTAAAGCCGTGATCAACAACAAACACTGGGGCTTGATCCACAAGAACGAAATCTTCAAGTTCATGCGGGCGGGCAAGCAAGAGAAAGGTTTCATCAAGGAAATTCGGGCTGACGGCAAAATCAGTCTGAGCTTGCAGCCGGTCGGGCAAGAAGCCTCCAGCAGCTTGAATTCCAAGATCCTCACCCAGTTGCGTGACAACAACGGCGTGTTGCCGGTCAGCGACAAAAGTGCGCCTGAGGTCATCAGCAACCTGTTCGGAGTCAGCAAAGGCAACTTCAAAAAAGCCATTGGTGCACTCTACAAGGAAGGCAAGATTGCGATCCACCCGGACCGCATCGAATTGATCTGAATACCACCCAAGGAGGTCGGCATGAGCAAGGCAGTGTGGGCGTATAGCGGTGCGTTACTGGCTTTTCTGGTGCTCGACGGCCTGTGGTTGGGTGTGCTCATGAGCTCTACCTATAAAGAGCTGCTGGGTTCACTGATGCTGGCCCAGCCCAAGTGGGGGCCAGCCATTGTCTTCTACCTGATGTACGTACTGGGCGCTGTGTACTTTGTGGTACTCCCGGCCCTGAGCCGAGGCAGTGCGCGCAGGGCTGCGCTGGCCGGTGCGTTCTTTGGGTTGGTGGCCTATGGCACTTACGACATGACCAACTGGGCGACGCTGCAAGGCTGGTCGGCCCAGTTGGCTTTGATGGACATGGCGTGGGGCGGTTTATTGACCTGTCTCGCCTCACTCTCGGGTTATTGGGCCGCTCGCAAAATGGCGGCTTGACCCCTCCCGTTTACAACTGAGCTGTTGAGCTTTTTTCAGGTAGTACTATGAGTGTTTCGCGGCGAGCACCGGATGCTTTCGCACTGCAGGTCATGTTGGGACTGTGCCTTATCTGGGGCGTGCAACAAGTCGTTATTAAACTTGCAGCCCCAGACATTGCACCCGTGATGCAAGCCGCCGCGCGTTCTGGCATTGCAGCGCTGCTGGTGGCCGGGCTGATCTGCTGGAAAGGCGGCTGGGACCAGGTGCCCACTACTTGGCGCGGAGGTTTGCTCGCCGGTTCGCTGTTTGGTCTGGAGTTTTTCTTTATCGCTCAAGGCCTGGCGTTGACCAGCGCCGCCCATATGTCGGTGTTCCTCTACACTGCGCCCATCTTTACCGCCCTTGGCGTCAACTGGCTGCTGCCCAGCGAGCGCTTGCGGCCGTTGCAGTGGCTGGGAATTTTTCTCGCGTTTGTAGGCATTGCCTTCTCGTTTGCAGGGGGCGTGTCGTTTGCCGACATGGATCGCAACATGTTGCTGGGCGATGCTTGCGGGATTCTGGCGGGCATGGCTTGGGGCGCAACCACTGTGGTGGTGCGTGGCTCGCGCTTGTCTGAGGCACCGGTCACGCTGACGTTGTTTTACCAATTGATGGTCGGTTTTATCGGGTTGCTGGTGATTGCTGCTATTAGCGGTCAGATCAGCCATGTCAGCCTGACCGGTGTAGCGGTCGCCAGCGTGCTGTTTCAGGGGTTGGTGGTGTCCTTTTTCAGTTATCTGGTGTGGTTCTGGCTGCTCAAGCGCTATATGGCCTCCAACCTCGCGGTGTTCTCGTTCATGACGCCTATGTTCGGCATCACGTTTGGCGTGCTGGTCCTCAAAGAGCCTTTGAGCGCCAACTTTTTAGCGGGCGCGGTATTGGTGTTGTTGGGTATTACCTGTGTCAGCGCTGAGCAGTGGATTCGTCGCAAGGTGCGTGCGTTGCTGGAGCATTGACGCTCTGCACGGCCAGCAGCCCGGCCAGAACCAGCCCGCTGGCAGCAATAATCAGTGCCGGGTGCAGCCCGCCACTGAAATGGCTGCTGAGCGCGGCAAGCAATGGCCCGCACAGTTGACCGACGGCGAAACATGCGGTCAGCAGAGCGGCATTGCGCTGCGTGGCGTGGGGCGCCAAGTCCCGCGAGCTTTGCATCACCAACGGCATGCAGGCTAAAAATGGCGTGCCGCACAGGATGACACCCAGCGCCAGCCCGGCGCTGCTCGGCAGCAGGCAGGCCATCACGCCCAGCGCCTGAACCCACAAAGCGCCCATTAACCACCAGCGTGTGGTGCCCGGATGAGGGCGGCGTAGACTGATCAGTACCACCCCAATCGCTGCACACAAACCAAAGGCGGGCCAAAACAAATCGGCTTGCCACTGGCCGTGAAACTGGGCGCTGGCCATCTGCGACAAAAAGGTGGCGGGGATGATATAGCCCAAGCCATACAGCCCATAGATGGCGCCGAGTCGGCGGATGCCCGGCTGGCGGGCGTCGAGCGGGGCAACCTGAGTCCGATGCGGCAATACAACCGGCTTGGGCAATAAAGGACTAATGCCCAGCACCATGATCAGCGCGGCCGCCGCATAAATCAGCCACAGCGTGGCCGAGCTTTGCCCTAGCAGGTTAGATCCCAGCGCCAGCAGGCCGGTAAGCAATACACCGGCGCCCGGCCCGGCAAACACCAGTGCACCCAGGCGGGGGCGATTGGCACTGACTGCCAGTTGCTGACTCAGTGAGGTGATCATCACCATGACCCAGGCGCTCGCGATACCCGCGCCGAAGCGCAGCAGCAGATGGGGCCAAAACCCGTGCGCCCAGAATGACACCAGCGTCAGCCCGACACACAACCACAAGCCGGTGTGCAAGCGTGCGCGCACTTGATCGGGGCCTTTGGCGCGCATCGCATCCAGTGCGCCGACCAAATACCCCAGGTAGTTGGCGGCTGCAATCAGGCCGGCACCCGTGAGGTCAATCTGGCCTTCGCTGATCAAGTGTGGCAGTTGCGGGGTGAGGGAGAATCGGCCAATGCCCATCGCCATAACAAGTGCGGTAAAGCTGGCGATCAAGCGGGTCAGGGGAGACATGGTGCAGATTCCTGAGTGAAGACAATGACCGTCAGGCTATCGAGTGTTGACTTTCTTTAAAAATGAATAATAGTGAGAGACTTGTTCAGTTTTGGAGAATGCAGTGGAATTCAGCCAATTGCGGATTTTTCAGGCGGTGGCCGAAGAAGGTTCGATCACCCGTGCGGCTGAGCGCTTGCATCGCGTGCCCTCTAATCTGTCGACCCGCCTCAAGCAACTGGAAGAACAGATGGGTGTTGATCTGTTTTTACGAGAGCGCCAGCGCTTGCAGTTGTCGCCCGCGGGTAAGGTACTGCTGGATTACACCGCGCGTCTTTTCGCCCTGCACGATGAGGCCTTGAGTGCCGTTCAAGGGGGGGTGCCGTGCGGCACGTTTACGTTGGGGACGATGTACAGCACGGCGGCTATTCATCTGCCCAGCCTGTTGGCGCACTATCACCGGACATTTCCGGCGGTGAACCTGCAGGTGCAGTCAGCACCCAGTGGCGAATTGCTGACGGGTCTGCTGACCGGGGCACTGGATGCTGCACTGGTCGATGGCCCGCTGGAGTTGGCCGGGCTGGACGGCGTCGAGTTTTGCCAGGAGCAACTGGTCTTGATCAGTGATCTCGACCACCCCCCGATTACCCGTGCTCAGGATGTGCAGGGCAGTGAGGTGTTTGCCTTCCGCCAGGGATGTTCGTATCGGGCACGTCTTGAGGCTTGGTATGCCAGCGATCGGGCGGCGATGGGCCGGGTCATGGAAATCGAGTCTTATCAGGGTATGTTGGCGTGTGTGGTGGCCGGATCAGGGGTCGCGTTGATGCCCGCGTCGATGTTGGCCAGCTTGCCGGGGCGCGAAAATGCGCGTGTACATCCCTTGCAACAACCTTTTGCCAGCGCCACGACCTGGCTGATGTGGCGAAAAGGGCGGGTGGGGGCCAATCTGAACGCTTGGATCGAACTCCAGCAGGCCCGGCCAGACAGCGTTTCGGCGTTGCAACTTGATGTTTCGGCGTAGGTCCTATTTGTAGGAGATTAGCCTAAAGTTCATTGACCTTAAGCAAGCATCTTGTAGGACTTAGGACTATTATCTGTCTGAAGCGATCGCAGAATTAACGTCGCCAGCGTCACCCCAAGGGGGAAATATGAAAGACAAACTGCAAACCTGGCTCCATGACCTCGGCGTTGCCTTGGGTTTGCTCGAGCCGCCCATGCAACCTGTGCCGATCCCGGTCGAAGATCCGCGCCGTCGGCCACAACGTCGTCGCTAAGCGGGCACCCGCTTGCAGGAGCAACACCTGGTTGCTCCTGCAAGCCGAGTCTTAGACAGCGCTTGCCAACGTGGCAGGGCGTCGATCCAACAGGCTGACCACTACAAAACTGACCAAGGCCACATCCAGGCTGTAGTAAATCGGTGTGTTGGCTTCCAGCCCATCCTTGAACATAAACACCAAGGCCGTGATAAAGCCCAGGCCCATGCTGGTAATGGCGCCGGCAGTGGTGGCGCGTTTCCAGAAAATCGCCCCGATCAATGGCACCAGCATGCCGCCGACCAGCAGGTTATAGGCCAGGGTGAGGGCGCTGATCACGTCATTGACCACCAGAGCGATTCCCAGCACGGCAAAGCCGGTCAACAAGGTAAATAGCCGATTGATGGCCAGGCTCGATTGTTTACCGCCACGCAATTTAGGTAGCAGATCTTCGGTCAGCACCGTGGAAGCCGCCAGCAAGCCTGCGCTGGCGGTGGACATCATGGCCGCCAGTGCAGCGGCAATCACCAACCCGCGAATACCGTCCGGCAGCGACACTTTGACGATGGCGGCAAAGGCGTTGTTGACGTTGCCCAGATCCGGAATCAACACGTGAGCGGCCATGCCGATCAAGGCGCAGGTCAGGCCATACACGATGCAATAGAGACCTGCCACAGTACCGGCATACTGGGCCACTTTTGGTGTTTTGGCGGTAAACACGCGCTGCCAGATGTCTTGCCCGATCAAGATGCCGAAAAAGTAAATCATGAAGTACGTGATGATCGTGTCCCAGCCGATGCTGGTAAAGCTGAAGCTGGAAGCGGGCAGTTTGCTCACCAGTTCATCCCAGCCGCCTACTCGGTACAGGCAAATAGGCAGCAGTACAAACATCAGGCCAACGGTCTTGATCACAAACTGCACGATGTCGGTCAAGGTCAGCGACCACATGCCACCAATGGTCGAGTACACAACGACCACGCCGCCGCCCAGCAGTACCGAAACCCAGAAAGGCAGGCCGAACAGCACTTCAAGCACGGTGCCGATGGCCAGAATCGAGGTCACGCCGATCATCAATGCGTAGGCCAGCATGATCACGGCGCTGGCTTGACGGGCCATCGGGTTGTAACGCTTTTCCAGCACTTGGGTCACGGTGAAAATCTTGAGCTTGAGCAGCGGCTTGGCCAGGAACAGGTTGAGCGCGATGATCCCGCAGCCCAGTGCGGCGCAAAGCCAAAAGCCGGAAATCCCGTGTACATAACCCAGGCGCACGGTGCCGACTGTTGAAGCGCCGCCCAGCACGGTGGCGGCCATGGTGCCCATGTACAACGTCGGGCCCAGGTTGCGACCTGCCACCAGATAATCTTCGTGGGTTTTAGCCTTGCGCATGCCGTAGTAACCCAGCACCAGCATTGCCGCAGCGTAGATAAGGACGACCAGTAGATCTAAAGCCATGGGGGCGAGTCTCCAGTTTATTGTTATGAGGGGCTCAGGCGATGCGAGGCATCACGGCAGGTTCCAGGGCAGTGATGCGCTCACGGCGCGGATCATCGGGCGCAAAGACCGCGCCGGGTTCCGGGAACAGACTAAGCAGGGCCAGGTACAGGAGCGACGCCAAACCGAGCGTCACCGGCAGGCTGATGTCGATGCCTTGTGCCAGATTGCCCAGCGGCCCGACGAACTGGCCCGGCAAGTTGACGAAGCACAGACCCACCAGCGCGCTGGGAATCCAGGCGCCCAATCCGCGCCAGTTCCAGCCGTGCTTGAACCAGTAGCGCCCGCCGCGCTCGCCACGGGTGAAGACTTGCAGGTCATCCGGGCAATAGAACCCGCGCCGTGTGATCAGGCCAATGATCATGATCACCATCCACGGCGTGGTGCAGGTAATGATCAAGACAGCAAAGGTCGAGACGCTTTGCACCAAATTCGCGGCGAAACGGCCGATAAAGATGAAGGCAATCGACATCACGCCGATCAATAGCGTCGCCTTTACCCGCGACAACAGACGTGGGAACACGCTGGACAGATCCAGCCCGGTGCCATACAGCGACGTTGTGCCGGTGGACATGCCGCCGATCAGGGCGATCAGGCACACCGGCAGGAAGAACCAGCTCGGCGCCACAGCCAGCAGCCCACCGACGTAGTTGTTGGCGGCGATATAGTCCGGGGCTTTGCTGGCAACGATGGTGGCGGTGGCCAGTCCAAACACAAACGGGATGAGTGTCGCGAGCTGCGCTGCAATCACTGCCAGCATGATGCGGCGCTTGGGTGTGTGGCGGGGGATATAGCGTGACCAGTCGCCGAGGAACGCACCGAAGGAAATCGGATTGCTCATGGCCACCAGTGCAGCCCCGATAAAGGCGGCCCAAAAACCGGTTTGACCGAGGGCGACACTGCCGGCGAAGTGGCTGTCGAATGCCGGGGCAAACGCGACAATCCCCAGTAGAAACAGCAAGCTTGCGGCCCATACGGCAATGCGGTTGACCCACAGCATAAAGCGAAAGCCGTAAATGCAGACCGTCAGCACTAGGATCGCAAATACGCCATAAGCCAGGCCCAGACTGAGGTCTGTTTCAGGTAGGCCGACCATGCGCTTGGCACCGCCGATCAAGGCATCCCCTGAGCTCCACACCGAGAGTGAGAAGAAGGCAATTGCGGTCAGCAGTGACAGGAATGAGCCGACGATGCGCCCGTGCACACCGAAATGCGCCCCTGAAGACACCGCATTACTGGTGCCATTGAGGGGCCCGAACAGCCCCATCGGCGCCAGTATCAGCGAGCCGAGCACCACCCCTAGGACAATGGCCCAGAGTCCGGCTTCAAACGACAGGCCAAACAGCACGGGAAAACTACCCAGTACTGCCGTGGCAAAGGTATTGGCGCCGCCGAAAATCAAGCGAAACAAATCGCCCGGCCCGGCACTGCGCTCGTTATCCGGGATCTGTTCGACCCCGTGGGTTTCTATCTGACGCACATTCTTATGGTTATTTTTATTATTCATGATCAGCTCCGATCACATTGGCTAAGGGGGCGGCAGCCCTTCCGGCATCGCGGATAAATGTTCATGACAGGCCAGCCACAGGCCTTGTTGTTCTTGTGCGCTCGATGCTTGCCTCTTGAAGACAATGGTCTCGCGTTCCTGGCTAAAAAGTTGCTCCCCATGCATGCGCAGCTCGGTGGCCACGTCATGCACAAACACCGCCGTGTCACCGTGCAGGCTGACAAAGGCGTTGCTCGAGGTGCAGCTCAGCACCTCGAAGCCCTCGTCCCGACGCCAGCTGTCCCACATCGCCTGATAGGCGTCGCGGCTGTATAGCGGCTGGGGCAAGGTGTAAAACACAAAGCTGGCATCGGCGCTGAACGCGCCGAAATAGGCTTCGCGGTCGTTGCGCGCAAAGGCACAAACCAGTTGCGCCGCAGCGCTGAGCACCTCATCACGTTCGCTCATCATCGGCCCTTAGCGGTGCGTCACACCGGGGAGCACGCAGAGCATTTCGTAGAGCAAATTGGCCCCCAGCAACGAGGTGTTGCCGGTGGTGTCGTAAGGCGGCGAGACTTCTACCAGATCGCACCCGACCAGGTCGAGGCCCTGGCAGCCGCGAATCACTTCAATCGCCTGGATGGTGGTCAGCCCGCCGATTTCCGGGGTGCCGGTGCCTGGGGCCCACGCTGGGTCAATGCCGTCGATGTCGAAGCTGAGGTACACCGGGCCGTCGCCGACTTTTTCGCGGACTTCGGCCATCAGCGGGGCGAGGGATTTGTGCCAGCACTCTTCTGCCTGCACCACGCGGAAGCCTTGTTTGCGGCTCCAGTTGAAATCTTCAGCGGTATAACCCTGAGCGCGCAGACCGATTTGCACGACACGGTCGCAATCAAGCAGGCCTTCTTCCACCGCGCGGCGGAAGGTGGTGCCGTGAGCGATTTTTTCGCCAAACATGTGGTCGTTGACGTCGGCGTGGGCATCGATGTGCACCAGCCCGACTTTGCCGTGTTTTTTATGGATTGCGCGCAGGATCGGCAGCGTGATGGTGTGGTCGCCGCCCAGCGTCATCGGGATCACATTGTGCTCAAGGATTTCATCGTACGCCTCTTCGATGATGCGCACGGCGTCCAGCAGATTGAAGGTGTTGATGGCTACGTCGCCGATGTCGGCGACCGACAGCGAGTCGAAGGGAGCGGCGCCGGTGGCCATGTTGTAGGGGCGGATCATCACGGATTCGGCGCGGATTTCGCGTGGGCCGAAGCGGGTGCCGGCGCGCAGCGACGTACCGATGTCCAGCGGCACGCCGATAAAAGCAGCGTCCAGCCCGGCGGCGGATTGCAAATGAGGCAAACGCATCATGGTGGCGATGCCGGCGAAGCGTGGCATTTCATTGCCACCCAGTGGTTGATGAAGAATTTTGTCCACGGTAAGGGCCTCGTCGTTTGTTGTGGTTATGGCGGCCGATTCTGCGAAAGGAGCGAGGCGGGAAGAATCGCTGGAGGCAAATACTTAGTTCAGGTTTTTCTAAACTAATGGGCGGGATCTGGGTAGACTTTGCGCCATTGGCCCTCACCCTCACCCTCTCCCGGAGGGAGAGGGGACTGATCGCCTGCGGTTTCAAGAACACCTCAAATCAGCCTCCTCTCCCGGAGGGAGAGGGTACTGATCGCCTGCGGCTTCAAGAACACCTCAAATCAGCCTCCTCTCCCGGAGGGCGAGGGGACTGACCGCATGCGGTTTCAAGAACACCTCAAATCAGCCCCCTCTCCCTCTGGGAGAGGGTTGGGGTGAGGGTAAGCCACGCCGCCGAACTGAAATAAGCCCGGAGCCCATATGGCCAACGCTTTGCCCGACCTGAAACTATTGCGAATATTTACCAGCGTTGTTCGCCATCAGGGCTTTGCCAATGCACAGCAGGCGCTCAACCTGTCCACCTCGGCCATCAGCACCTATATGAGTCAGCTGGAGTCCAGTCTGGGTCTGGTGTTGTGTCACCGTGGTCGGGGTGGCTTCAGCCTGACCAGCAAGGGCGAGTTGTTCCATCAGGAGACCTTGCGCCTGTTGGGCGAGCTGGAGGGCTTTGAACAGTACGCGGCGGCGCTCAAGGGCGAGCTGCGCGGCACGTTGAACCTGGGGGTCATTGACTCAACCGTCAGCGACAAGGCGTTGCCCTTTGCCCAAGCGATTGGTGCCTACAACCAGGAGCACCCGGCCGTTCACTTGCATTTGTCGGTGATGAGCCCCTACGAACTGCAATTGGGTGTGCAGGACAACCGCCTGGACTTGGCGATTGGCGCGTTTTCGTCGCGAATGAGTGGGTTGGTCTATCAACCGCTGTATCGCGAACAACACTGGCTGTATTGCAGTTCCCGGCATCCGCTGTTTTCTGAACGTCGCATCCCTGAGCCGGTGATCACCCAGCAGCGCATGGTCGGTCGGGGTTACTGGAGTCAGGCCGAGCTGGCGCGTCATGGTTTCAAGCACAGCGCCGCCACGGTCGACAGCATGGAAGCACAGCTGATTCTGGTGCTGTCGGGGGCTTATATCGGTTACTTGCCCGAACACTACGCCGAACCCTGGGTAGACAAGGGCGATTTGCGCGTGCTGTTGCCTGCGACCTTTGGCTATCAGGCGCCTTTTTCAATGATCGTGCGCCGAGGCCGTAGCCGTGAGCCGCTGATCCAGACGTTCCGCGACCTTTTGAAAGCGCAACTCAACCCACTTTGATCGAGAGTTTTACTCCCATGTCCCGAGCTCAATGCTCTCGTTGCATGCGCCCGCAAACGCACTGCTTGTGCGCCTTGATCCCGCAACTGGATAGCCGCACACGGGTGTTGCTGTTGCAGCACCCCAGTGAAGTCAGTCATGCGCTGAACACGGCGCGACTGGCCGCATTGGGATTAACCCATGCGCAATTGCTAGTTGGCGAGGTGTTCGATGATCTTGATGCGTTGATTCACCTGCCGGGGTATCAGGCGCGATTGCTGTTTCCGGGTGAAGACGCGCAGGTGCTCACTGCCCATGCGTCAACGGATGCAAGCCTGCCGCTGTTGTTGGTGGTGCCCGATGGTACTTGGCGTAAAGTGCGCAAACTGCTGCACCTCAACCCCTTGCTGGCGCAATTGCCTCGCGTCACGTTGCCGCAAGGCGCGGTGTCGCGTTATCGGCTGCGCAAGGCGCCGGGGCCGGGCGCGCTGTCGACGCTGGAAGCGATTGTGCAAGCGTTGGAAATCCTTGAAGCACCGACGTCGTTTGCACCGCTGCTGCGCCCGTTTGAAGCGTTGATCGAGGGCCAGATTGAGGCCATGGGCGCTGATACTTATGAGCGCAATCATGGTGATAAACCCTGAGCGCCTCGATTTTTTCGTAGCAGCTGTCGAGCTCTGCGAGGCTGCGTCCGAGGACGAAGTCCTCGTCATGCGGCTGCTTCGCACCCGAACGCGGCCTCGTTTCACTCGTCCGCTGCTACGAATGGGGGAGGGTCAGGGTTTTTCGAGGGTTTTCTGGCGCAGGATGTAGATCGTGACACACACGGCACTGGTTAGCATGAAGCCTCGCGCCCATAGCAGGGGCACCAGGTAGCAAGACAGTCCGATACTCAGCCACATGAGGCCAATGGCATAGACCTTGCCCTTGAGGGGGATGCCATTGCCTTCGAGGTAGTCGCGGATCCAGGGGCCCAGACGCGGGTGGTTGACCAGCCACTGATAAAAGCGCGGCGAACTGCGCGCAAAACAGGCGGCGGCCAGTAACAGAAAGGGGGTGGTGGGTAAAACTGGAAGGAAGATGCCAATCACCCCCAACGCTACGCTCAGCCAGCCAATCGCAAACAGAACATAACGCAGCAACCGCGAACGGTTGCTGAATGAGGGCGGTGTCACAGAATCAGTGGTGACGTGGCTTGAGGATCGCCGGCTTCTCGTCAGGTGCCTGGCACAGCAGGAACAGGGCGGTCAGCGCTTCAGGGATTTGCACGATCATGTCGTCCATCAGGTTGGCGTCCTGAGCGATGTCGGCGAACTCAGGTTGGTCGTCGAACAGGCCCGAACCCACCATGATTGGCAGCAGCATTTCGCTGACTTCTTCTTCAGCGGTTTCAAACCAGGCGGCTTCGCGCATGAATACGCCTTCCATAAAGCCGATGCACCAGCCGCGCAGGTCGGAGTCATCCGGCTCGTCGCCCAGGTCCAGGTCACACGGCAGTTCGAACTCTTCGTCCGCTGCCAATTGGCGGGCAATGTGCGCCTTGAGTTGAATCAGGGTCGCTTCGATCTCTTCGCGCTGGGCGTCGTCTTTGTAGTGCGGGGTTTCGGAGAAGATGGCATCAATCCACTCACGTTCCGGCACTTCTTCAGAACAGATTGACAAGGCAGTCAGGAAGCCGTGAGTGGCCACGTAGTCCAGCGCCTCGTCATGCAGCTCGTCGGCGTCGAGGAAGACTTGCAGGCGGGTTAGTTGCTCAGCGAAGGACATTAAAGGACTACCTAGTAAATAAACAATGCCGAATTCTAGGCTTTCTTGAGCGTTCAAGCCAGTCACAGCGCACATTTGCTGTGACTTCCCGGCGATCGGCAGGGCAATTACAGCGCCCTGCACGCCGGAGCGCTCGGGTATACTGCCGCGTTTTGTGATGCCCTGCGACCATTCCGGCATATCCCGCGTCTCGTGCCCGAGCTTTTAACAGGGCTTGCGGCCGGCCGGTACGCCTGTTTGCAGGGGTGTTTCGGCGATTTCTGGAGTTTCTATGCTCGAACAGGCTCAACGCGTACTCAAAGACATCTTCGGCTACGACAGTTTCCGTGGCCGTCAGGGTGACATCATTGAGCGCGTGGCCAACGGTGGCGACGCCTTGGTGTTAATGCCCACCGGCGGCGGTAAATCCTTGTGCTTCCAGGTGCCGGCGCTGTTGCGCGACGGCCTGGCCGTCGTGGTATCGCCGCTGATTGCCTTGATGGACGATCAAGTGGCCACGCTGGAAGAGTTGGGGGTGGCTGCGGCCGCGTTGAATTCGACGCTGAGCGCCGAGCAGCAGCGTGACCTGGCCAGCCGGATCAAGCGCGGTGAAGTCAAAATGCTCTATCTGGCCCCCGAGCGTCTGGTGCAGCCGCGCATGATGGCGTTCTTGCAGAGCCTGGACATTGCCTTGTTCGCCATCGACGAAGCGCACTGCGTGTCTCAGTGGGGGCATGACTTCCGCCCTGAGTATTTGCAGCTGGGTCAGTTGGCCGAGGTGTTCCCCACGGTTCCGCGCATTGCCCTGACCGCAACCGCCGACAAGCGCACCCGCGAAGAAATCGTCACCCGGCTGCATTTGCAAAACGCCGAGCGCTTTTTGTCGAGCTTTGACCGGCCCAATATTTTTTACCGCATCGTGCCTAAAGAGCAGCCGCGCAAGCAGTTGCTGGCATTTCTGTCGGAGCGGCGCAGCGATGCGGGCATTGTTTACTGCCTGTCGCGTAAAAAAGTCGACGAAGTGGCGCAATTCCTCTGCGCTCAGGGCTTCCCGGCGTTGCCTTATCACGCAGGCCTGCCCAGCGAAACCCGTGCGGCCAACCAGAAGCGCTTCCTCAATGAGGAAGGCCTGATCATGGTGGCCACCATTGCGTTCGGTATGGGCATCGACAAATCCAACGTGCGCTTTGTTGCGCATCTGGACTTGCCAAAGTCCCTTGAAGCTTATTATCAGGAAACCGGCCGGGCAGGGCGTGATGGCTTGCCCGCCGATGCGTGGATGGCCTACGGCCTGCAAGACGTGGTGATGCTCAAGCAAATGCTGCAAAACTCCGAAGGCGACGAGCGACACAAGCGCCTGGAGCACCACAAGCTCGATGCCATGCTGGCGTTGTGCGAAGAGACCCGCTGTCGCCGTCAGACCTTGCTCGCCTATTTCGATGAAGAAATGCCGCAACCTTGCGGTCATTGCGACAACTGTGTCGATGGCGTGCAAACCTGGGACGCCACGGAGCCGGCGCGTCAGGCCTTGTCAGCGGTTTACCGCACGGGCCAGCGCTATGGCACCGGCCACCTGATCGACGTGTTATTGGGCCGCGAAAACGAAAAAATCCGCAGCATGGGCCACGAGCGTTTGGCTGTTTTCGGTGTCGGCAAAGCCCGCGCTGAAGGCGAATGGCGCACCTTGTTCCGCCAATTGGTGGCCCGCGGTCTGGCTGATATCGACATCGAGGGTTACGGCGGTTTGCGCCTGAGCGACAGCTGCCGGCCGTTGCTGCGTGGCGAAGTAAGCCTCGAGCTGCGCCGCGAGCTTAAACCGCAAACGTCGGTTAAAAGCACCTCCGCCAGCCCGGCCAGCCAGCTGGTGCGTGGTGAAGAGCGCGAACAATGGGAAGCCCTGCGCGCCTTGCGCCGCAAGCTGGCCGAAGAGCACGGCGTGCCGCCATACGTCATCTTCCCCGACTCGACCTTGCTCGAAATGTTGCGCAGCCAACCCGGCACGCTGTCCCAAATGGCCACCGTCAGCGGCGTGGGCGCGCGCAAACTGGAACGATACGGCGAGGCGTTCCTCGAAGTGCTGGCCGGTCAGGCCGAAACACCGAAAGTCGTGGCCGATATCCGTCACGAATTGATCAGCTTGGCCCGCGCCGGCATGACGCCCCTACAAATTTCCGGGCAGTTGCAGTGCTCGGAAAAGAACGTTTACACCATGTTGGCTGAGGCCATCGGGCGCCAGGAACTGTCGTTGGAACAGGCGCTGGACTTGCCGGAAGAGTTGATGGCTGAAGTGCAAGATGCCTTCCTGGACGGTGAAGGCGAGCTGCCTAGCGTTGCCAGCATTGCAGAGCAATTCAAGGGGCGAGTACCGGAAGGGGTGCTGTATTGCGTGCGTGCGGCCCTGCAAGCTGAGTTTGAGATGTAATGCTTATGTGATTTGTAACGAATCATTGACTTGCGGGTCTTGCCTATGAACCAACTCCATGCTTAGCTGGCTAATAATTAGTTTCACTCTTTTTTAGTCTAATCATTGAGTTTTTTATGCCTTTAACCGATCAACACCGCTTTGGCATGCAGCTGGCCCAAATGTCCCGTGGCTGGCGTGCCGAACTCGATCGTCGTCTAGCCGGTCTGGGCTTATCGCAGGCTCGCTGGTTAGTGCTGTTGCACCTTGCGCGATTCGAAGAAGCCCCGACTCAGCGCGAATTGGCACAAAGTGTCGGGGTTGAAGGCCCGACGCTCGCCCGCCTGCTCGACAGCCTTGAGGCTCAGGGTCTGGTTCAGCGTCATGCCGTGGCTGAAGACCGACGCGCTAAAAAGATCGTTCTGAGTGATTCTGCCCGGCCTTTGATCGCCCAGATCGAAGCCATTGCTTCAGCGTTGCGTGAGGAGCTGTTCGTCGGCGTTGACGAAGAAGAGCAACGCATCTGCCAGCGGGTTCACAAGCGCATTCTGGAAAACCTCGAGAAGCAGTGATCTCTGCTGCAAGCCAGTGCCGCTCTGACAAGAGCGGCGCACATCAGGCCGTATTAAAACGTCTGACCCAAATTCAGATACAGCGCTTTTTGATCGTCATCGTTAAACCCGTAGCTAAAATTGAGCGGGCCCAGCGGTGTGTCGAAACCGATAAAAATGCTCGCCGCATTGATATAGCCGCTGTCGAAGTCGTTATCGTTGTTCCAAGCACGTCCGCGTTCCAGTGAGGCCCCGGCATACAACGGGAAATCAAACGGCAGGTATGAGCGCGGTGACAAGCGACGGTAGTACACGGCCCTCATCAAGCTGATGTTTTGTCCGGAGATGGCGTCCTGTCTGAACCCCGAAAGCTGCCGTGCGCCACCCAGCAGGAAGCTGGAGGTCACGACCTCGGCCTTGTCCAGCGTGCGCCCATAACGCCCGCCCAGAATCCAGGTGTCAGGGCCGTAGCTCAAGGCTTTGTCCAGATGAAACTCCCATTGTCGATAACGATCATCAGAACCCAGCGCCGGGTCGAATTGCCGCACACTCAGGCCGATGTCATAGCCCGAGTGAGGGAAATAGACGTTATCGAGCGAATCGAATGAGTATTTGATGTCATAAAACCCTTCGTTGAAGCTGGTGCTCGGCAAGTCATGATCGCCAATTCGTACGTCTGCCTTGCCCCATGCCTCACCAATGCCCACTCGGATCTCACCGCTATTGCCGATCTGGCGTCCCAGATTCAACCCGAACCCGTAACGCTCCAGCCGGTATTCCGCGATGGGGTCGTTGTCGAGGATGGATTCGACGTTCTGTGATTGTGCATTGATGTACGGCGCCACAAAGTAGCGCGAGCCCACATCCAGGGGTTGATAGAACTCGCTGTACAGTTCTTGCTTGTCGCCGATCTGCACCCGCGTCAGCCACTCTGCGCCCAGCCGGTTGATACCGTTGACCCGGTAACTGGCGCCCAGGTTAAAGGCACTGTCGCCGCGCATGTCGTCCGACAGGTTGAGCCCAAGGCGCAGGAAGTCGGTGCCGCTGCGTTTGGCCCGGGCGCTGATCACCAGGGTGCGCTCCTTACCCTTGTGCACGACGCGGTACTGCACCTGATCAAAGTAGTCGAGCCCGTACAGAGTGCCCATGTCACGTTGCAAACGCCCCAGATCAAGCGGTTCGCCCACAGGTTGGCGAATGTAATAGCGAATGACCGCGTCGTCAATTTTCGAGTCATTCTCAATCTTGACCTGGGTAATCACCGGGGTGCGTTCTTCCGCTGTGCGGGCTATGTCGAGTTGCACGTCAGCCGGGTGGCGCAACTCAGCCAGGCGCGGTGCCAACGCCTGTGTCGCGCGATAACCGGCGCTGATGATGTCTTGCGAACGGCCAAAGTCAGTGGCGCCAATGCTGCTCAGCGCAGGCTGGATCAAAATGTCGTCAGGCGTCAGCGAGGCCAGTTGCACCTCCGAGTTGCTGCGGGTCATCAGGGTGGTGGACTGGTTGAGGATGTCGAATACCGTGGTGAGTTGCTTGCGCGGGCGCAGCGGGGTACCGATATCGACCACAATCACTCTGTCCACGCCCATTTCGCGGGCCACGTCCACCGGGATGTTGTCGACCATGCCGCCGTCAACCAGCAATTGGCCGTTGATTTCCACCGGCGCAAACACGGCCGGGATCGACATGCTGGCCCGTATGACTTGGGGCAAGTGACCTTTGCGAAACACCACTTTGTCGCCGTTGACGATGTCGGTTGCCACGGCACGAAAGGGAATGGGCAGTTTGTCGAAGTCGCGTATGTCACTGCTGTGGGCCAACAAGCTTTCAAGCAACAGTGACAGGTTTTGCCCTTGAATGACCCCTAATGGCAAGCCGAGGCTGCCATCGTCGCGGAAACTCAGTTTTTGCCTGACCAGAAAGTCGCGGTCATCCTGCTTGCGTCGGAAAGGTATGTCTTCGCGAGGCGGATCGTCTGACAGCGCTTCTTGCCAGTCGATGTCCAGTGCGAGCTTTTCCAGTTCGTCGATCTTGTAACCCGAGGCATACAGACCGCCGATCACCGCGCCCATGCTGGTGCCCGCAATGGCGTCGACACGAATGCCTTGCTCTTCAAGGGCCTTGAGCACGCCGACGTGGGCGAGGCCACGGGCTGCGCCTCCGGAGAGTACCAAGCCGATTTTCGGCTGTGGCTTTTCGACGGCAAACAGTGCCAAAGGGCATAAACACAGAAGCAGACAACTCAACAGGCGGCGCATCATGAATCTCTGGGCAAGCGACAAAGGCGGCTATTATAGCGGCGCCTTTCTTTCAGGAACCTGTGAAATGATGCCCGTCAGCAAACCCGAAATCGTGATTACCTATTGCACCCAGTGCCAATGGCTGCTGCGTGCGGCTTGGCTGGCGCAGGAACTGCTCAGCACTTTCGGCGAAGATTTGCGCCGGGTCGCGTTGGAGCCCGCAACTGGCGGGGCTTTTCGCATTACCTGTGACGGTGTGCAAATCTGGGAGCGAAAGACCGATGGCGGCTTCCCGGAAGCCAAGGTGCTCAAGCAGCGGGTGCGCGACCAGATAGACCCGCAGCGTGATCTTGGGCACAACGACCGGGTTCAGTGAGCGCCAGCGTTCAGCACCGGTTTGACTGGCGCGCTGCTGCCCATGCGGCTCGACACCACAATGGCCGCAATGATCAGCGCGCCGCCCAGCAGCATGCGCACGGTCGGGGTTTCGTGGAACAACAACCAGGCTAATGTGATGCCGTACACCGGCTCCATGGCAAACACGACAGCGGCGGTGCGGGCCTTGATCACCGCCAGGCTGGCGACGAACAGGCTATGGGCCACGCCCGTGCAAAAAATGCCGAGCAAGGCGATCCATACCCAGTCCAGCGGACGCACCTCAGTCAGGCCTGGAGCCGCGAAGGGCAGTAAACAGAGCGCCACCACGGCGTTTTGCCACAGGGCTGCCTGCACCGCTGGCAACCGCCCTGAGTGGGCGCGGTTGTTCAGCGACAGCAGCGAAAACAATAAGCCTGAAGCCACGGCCCACAACAGGCCTTCAGTGGCCTGGCTGGCGAGGTCAAAGGTCGGGGTGACGAGAATCAGCCCGGCGCTGACCGCCAGCACCAGCAGGATTTCGTTGACGCGGATGCGTTCGCGAAAAATCAGTCCTTCAAGAATGACGGTGAACGCTGGAAAACTGGCAAATCCCAAGGTGGCAATGGCTACCCCGGCCACTTTGACCGATACAAAAAAGCTCACCCAGTGCCCGGCCAGCAGCAGCCCGCTGATCAGCAAGCCACGTGCATCACGCAGTGAGGGCTTTTGCCAGCGCGTCTGTTTGGCCAGTGCGCCAAAGCACGCCAGCGCCAGTACCGCGAACCCGGCGCGGCCAAACACAATAATCGAGGCTGAGGCGGCGGCCAGTTTGCCGAATACCCCGGTGAGGCCAAACATCAACGCGCCTATATGCAGGGCGCCCAGTGCGGTACGCGGAGTCATTGCAATCCTTAAGTCGTCACAGGCAAGGCAGGCAGTCTAAAGCGCGGGGAGGGCGGCTGTCTGTCGCCAGGCTGGCGTCAGTTGTCGCCAGACTCGCGGCGCAGCGCGGAAGGCGAGGCGCCGAACTCACGTAGCATGGCGGCTGCAAAGGCGCTTTGCGAGGTGTAGCCGACCTGATGGGCGACTTCGCCGATGGCCAACGGGCTGTGGCGCAACAGCCGCAATGCACGGTTGAGGCGGCGTCGACGGATGTAATCCATCGGTGTCATCTGGCACTCACTCATAAAACGACTGTGTAGGCGGGCGCAGGACAGACCTGCCAGACGCGCCAGATCCGCGACTTGAAGTGGGTAGGCGGCGTTCTGGTCGATATAAGCGTTGAGTTCGGCAAACGGCAGATGCTTGCCTTGAGTCGGCTCGCGGGTATTAAGGCTGGCCAATAACAGGATGGCGCCTTGACGGGAAATCAGTGGATCACTGACGGGGCTGGTCGCCAGCCAACTGACCAACTGATGCTGTCTGGCGTCCAGACTCAGTTGGCTGGCGCTGTCGAGCAGGCGGCGACTGGCGTTGGCATGCGCGCCCAGCGTCTGGTTAAGCCAGTCCTCGCCTGGAACGTCGAGCACCAGGCAATGACTGCCCTGGTCACTGTCACAGGTGTGGTGAGCGCCCGCGGGGATCACGATCAGATGCTGCTGGCGTAACAGGCTGGGTCGGCCTTCAACCTCAAAATCGAGTGTGCCCGATAAATTGATGACCACCTGCGCATGCTCATGGCGGTGAGCAATCACCTCTTGGCGGTAGTGGCGCAGGGTCAGGATGGAGTCCATGGTGATCTCGGTGTTTTCCATTCACATCAGTGTCGCCAAAACGCCGGGATGCATAGCACGAACACGGTAATGATTTCCAGACGTCCGAGCAGCATGCCCAGTGACAAAATCCATTTGGCCGCATCCGGCAGGCTGGCAAAGTTGCCGGACGGCCCGATGATTTCGCCCAGCCCTGGCCCTACACCTGACACCGTACTGGCCGCGCCCGTCAGGGCGGTCATCCAATCCAGCCCCAACAGCGACAGCGCAAGCGCAATCACACAAATGGTGATGGCGAAGAAGAACGAGAACGTCAGAATCGAGCGTACGATTTCTTCATCGAGGCGGTGGCCGTTGTACTTCTGTTTGATCACCGCACGCGGGTGGATCAGCTGGTTAAGGTTAGCCTTGAGCAGGATATAAGCGACTTGAAAGCGGAAAATCTTGATTCCGCCCGCGGTTGAACCTGAGCATCCGCCGATGAATCCCAGGTAGAAGAACAGCATCAGCGAGAAATTGCCCCACAGGCTGTAGTCGCCCAAGGCAAAGCCGGTCGTGGTGACGACCGAAGTCACGTTCAGCGCCACATGGCGGAAGGCGTCCCAGTACGGCATGTTGGTGGTCCACCACAGCCAGGTGCCGAGCACAAACCAGGTCGCCACCAGCAGGCCAAGCAGCCCTTGTACCTGTTGATCCTTGATCAATGCCCGGCGATGGCCGCGCAGGGTTGCGACATACAGGGTAAAGGGCAGGCTGCCCGATATCATCACCACGATGGCGACCCAGTGCACGGCAGGGTGTGACCACTTGGCCAGTGACAGGTCCGAGGTCGAAAAGCCCCCGGTGGAAATGGCTGACATGGCATGGTTGATCGCGTCGAATACGCTCATGCCGGCCCACCAGAACGCCAGACTGCCCAGAACGGTGATGCCCACATACGTGGCCACAATCAGGCGGGCCACCATGTGTGAACGGGGCATGACTTTTTCGGAGCGGTCAGACGATTCGGTCTGGAACAGACGCATGCCGCCGATTCGCAGCAGCGGCAAAATGGCCACGGCCATGCCGATAAAGCCGATCCCACCCAGCCAGTGCAACATTGAACGCCACATCAAAATGCCGGGGGACATGGTGTCCAGCCCGCTGAGTACGGTGGAACCGGTGGCGGTAATGCCGGACATGCTTTCGAAGAATGAGTCGGTGTAGCTGATGTGCTGAGTCAACAAAAACGGCAGCGCGGCAAAAATGCCCACTACGACCCAGCTTGTCACCGTTAGCAGGTACATGTCCCGAGGGCGCAGGTGAACCTGTTCGGGGCGACCGGGGAGTACCAGTGCGAGGCCGGCGAGAAAAGTAATCAGGCTGGCCCATAGAAAGGAGGGCAGATCGCCCATGCGGTCGAAAATGACCAGCGTCAGCATGGGCACCGACATGCTGACGGCGAGCGTAATCAGGAAGATGCCGATGATAAAACCGATGATGCGTAAGGTCGGCAACGCCATGAAGTCAGCTCGGGATTGAAGTGGGGCGCCATTCTACCTGTGGGGTGGGCTATGTAAACCGCCTGCCTGCGAGGAGTTACCGTTAGAATAGCTGCACATTTTCTTCAGGAGGTAGCCAATGGAGGCTCTCGACGCTTTGCTCAACCGTGTTTCTGCCCCGCGCCTGCTCGATCCCGCGCCCACCGCCGAGCAGCGTGAAGTGCTGTTTACGGCTGCCTTGCGTGCTCCGGATCATGGTCAGTTGCGGCCTTACCGGTTTTTGACGATAGAAGGTGATGCGCGTCATCAGTTGGGTGAGATTCTTGCGCAAGCCGTGCAGGCGCAAGCGGGGGAAGTGACCCAGGCTGCGCTGGACAAGGCCCGCGCCATGCCATTGCGTGCGCCGTTGGTGATAGTGGTGGTCGCGCACTTGCAGGATCACTTCAAGGTGCCAAAGTCGGAGCAATTGATTACCGCGGGCTGCGCCGCTCATGCCATTGAATTGGCCGCTTATGCACAGGGCATTGGTGCGGTATGGCGCACAGGTGAGTTGTCGTATGCGCCGTTGGTGGCTAAAGGTCTGGGCTTGACCGAAGGAGAGGAAGTGGTCGCGTTCTTGTACCTGGGCACACCGCAGAATGAACTGCGCACGGCGCCGAAAGTTGAAATCGCTGAGTTTGTGCAGGCGTGGTCGGTGTAATCCTTGATCCCCTCGCCCTAACCCTCTCCCAGAGGGAGAGGGGACTAAAGCAAAAGCAGATAGGTGTAACGGCACAAATAAGCTCCCTCTCCCTCTGGGAGAGGGTTGGGGTGAGGGTTTTGACCTCAAACGCTACCGTTAGGCTCCAGCGGCAGTTCCAAGGTAGCCACAAAGCCGCCCTGTGGATGATTGCCCAGCACCAGTCGCCCGCCATGACGTTCGGCAGCGCGGCGTGCAATCGCCAGCCCCAGCCCATGCCCCGCAGCCGTCTGGCCGGGTGCGCGGAAGAACGGTTCGCCCAGTTGCGTCAAATATTCATCAGCGACTCCCGGCCCATGATCGCGAACGCTGATCACGATGCGCTCGCCTTCACGCAGTGCCGTTAGCTCAATCGGCTCTCCAAGCGGGTTGAAGCGTTGCGCGTTGCGCAGCAGGTTATCGACCGCGCGTTCAATCATCGTCGGCCAGCCTGTCAGGCTTAAGCCGGGTTCGGCTTTTAATTCGACACGTTGCTCAGGCGCAGCCAGCGAGGCGTCTTTTTGCACCGTATTGAGCAACCCGTTGAGGTCAACAGCTTCAGCACTCGCGTGGTCAGCATCGACCCGCGCCAGCGTCAAAATTTCACTGATCAATGACTCCAGTCGGTCGCATTCGCGGGTCAGTCGCGGCCACAGCTTTTCACGCTCCTCGGGGCTGGCGCGCTCGGCCAGCGCCAGTGCGATGCGTAAGCGGGCCAACGGCGAGCGCAACTCATGAGACACGTCACGCAATAGCTGGCGCTGGCTGCCGATCAGGCTTTGCAGGCGTGCGCCCATGCGGTTGAAGTCGGTGGCCAGCACGCCAAACTCATCGCGCCGCGACGCCAGTTGCGCCAGGCTGTTTTGTTGATAGGTGGTTTGCCCCAGATCATGCACGGCCACTCGCAGGCGGCTCAGCGGACGGGTAATCGACAGCGTGACCAACAAACTGAACAGGGTCAGCACCACCAACGCAATACCCAGTGCACTTAGTGGCCAGATCAGGCTTTGCCGGTGCCAGGCGTCCAGCTCGGGGTTAGGGATGCGGTAAATCAGCAAATAGGTTTCAGACGTTTTCGGGCTGGTGTATTCAACGGTCAGACGGCGCCAGGGCAACTGCTGCTCGCCTGTTTGCTGGCGGGCTTCCCATACGGCCGCACGGCGCGGGAAGGTGCCACGCACAACCGGATCGCCACTTTCGTTCAGTACTTGTACGTCAATGTGGTAACGACGCTTACGCCGTTCCAGAAATGCTTGTGCCGCATCGGCGCCTTGGGTTTCGTAGCGTTCAGTCCATTGTTGCGCCAGATTGGCGATGCCGGGGTGGCGGCTGAGGATCCAGGTGTCCTGATTCAGCATGTGCCCCAACAGGATCGAAAGGCCTGCGACCAAGGCTATTGCCAGCCAAAAGCTGGCCAAAATGCGCCAGAACAGTGATCGCACGGTAATTCCTCTCAGGTCATGGGCGTAAACGAGTAAAGCCCAACGACCGCAGGCCGTTGGGCTTTGTCAGCGCAGGGTTTATTGCGCTTTTTGAGCTTTTGATGCTTTCCAGTCTTTGAACTCTTTCCACTCGGCTTGACGCTCAGCGCGTTGCTTTTGCATCTCGTCGAAGCGTTTTTGCTGTTCAGGCTTGAGCACGGCACGGATCTCGCTCTGAGTCTTGTCGTGCTTGGCTTTCATTTCGTCTTTCAGGGCTTTCTGGTCTGCCGCTGGCAGTTTTTCCAGGTACTTCTCGACCAGTTGTTTACGGTCATGCATTTGCTCGCCCATCAGCTTGCGAATTTCCTGACGCTGCTCGGTGGTCAGGTCAAGCTGGCTGTAAGGGGCGTCACCGCGAGCGTGGTGGTCACCGCCGTGACGTGGACCCATTGGGCCATCGCCACCTGGCGCGGCCATTGCGACGGTTGGCAGTGCTGCAGCAAACATCAGAGCAATTAGAGTCTTACGCATGGTGTGTCTCCTTTCGAACGGTTCCGGTGAATCCGGATGTGCTCAGTGTAGAGCGCTCAGGGTCAAGCGCTGTCAATCATGCGTAAAGGTTATGTAAAGGGGATTTTTTCTGAATTTACAATGCGTTGCGCAAAAACTGCCTTGAGCGTGTTCAAGCGCTGTAGAAATAGCCGCGACCCCGCAGCGCAACAATGCGCGGGCTACCATCGGCGTGGGGGCCGATCTTTTTGCGCAAGTTGCTGACATGCATGTCCAGGCTTCGGTCATACAGGGTCAGTTTGCGGCCCAAGGCAATTTGCGCCAGTTCCTGTTTATCGAGTGGCTCGCCGGGTTGACGCAGCAATGCCTCAAGCAAGCGGCTTTCGGAAACCGTCAGGGTAATGTCGTGATGGTTGATCGTGACCACGCCACGCATCGGGCTGAAACACAGGTCGCCCAACTCCAGTTGGCTGGACACGGCAGGCGGGTGGCTGCGGCGCAGTACAGCGCGCAGACGGGCGGTCAACTCGCGGGGGTCACAGGGCTTGGCCAGATAATCATCGGCCCCCAGTTCCAGCCCCAGAATGCGGTCCAGCGGTTCGCCACGGGCTGACAACATCAGCACGGGCAGGTCGGGGTGATCGCTACGCAGCTGTTTGAGCAGCTCAAGCCCGCTGCCATCCGGCAGCATCACATCCAGGACCACCGCGTCCGGGCTGGTTTCAGCTAACGCCTTGCGAGCACTCTGGCCATCGTAGCAAGCACGGACCTGGAAGCCTTCCTGGCTCAACCAGCTGCTCAGAAGCTCACACAGCTCCTGGTCATCATCTATCAGTAACAGGTCGCTCATGGCGTACTCAGTTCAGCCGGCGCCGCGTTGATCACGCTGGCGCCGTCAGGGAGGCCGCGGATTACGGCAGGACTTGCTTGAAAGGTTTGACGCTGACAGAGGCATAAACGCCAGCGGCGACGTAAGGGTCGGCCTCTGCCCAAGCGTTGGCGGCACTCAGGGACTCGAACTCGGCCACAATCAGACTGCCGCTGAAACCGGCTGCACCGGGATCATTGCTGTCGATGGCCGGATTCGGGCCCGCCAGCACGATGCGGCCTTCAGCTTTAAGCTGTTGCAAACGCTCAAGGTGGGCCGGGCGCGCAGCCATACGGGCTTCGAGCGAGTTGGCGACGTCAGTGGCAACGATTGCGTAGAGCATGTCAGTCCTCGGATTTGGTGTTGGTCGGTGCAGCGTCAGCGTCATGCAGATGGCGCGACAGGTAGATACCCTGAGCAACCAGGAACAGTACGGTCATGCCCAGACTGCCGAATACCTTGAAGTCGACCCAGATGCTCTGATAAGTGAAGGCCACAAACAGGTTGGCCGCGCCACAAAACAGAAAAAAACCGATCCAGGCAAGGTTCAGGCGAGTCCAGATGGCCTCGGGCAGGGTCAATGCGTGGCCCATGATGCGTTTGATCAGCAGTTTGTCGCCGATAAAGTGGCTACCGGCAAACGCCAGCGCAAACAGCCAGTTCACCACCGGGGCTTTCCATTTGAGGAAGGTTTCGCTGTGGAAAGCCAGCGTCAGGCTGCCGAACACCAGGCAGGCAATCAGCGTCAGCCATTGGCTCTTTTCCAGCTTGCGCTGTTTGAAAAACAAAAAGCCGTAAACCACCAGAGAACTGATGATCAGCATGGCCGTGGCACTGTAAATGCCCCCGATTGTCAGGTTGTGGCCTGCAATATCGACGATGCGTGGTTCGATTTTGTAAACGATGAAAAACAGTAGCAGCGGGATGAAGTCGATGAATTGTTTCACAGTGGCAGCCAGAAGCAGGATGTGGCGGCATAATAACAAACATCAATGACAGCGAAAGTGTCAGCTAGAGGTTATTAAATTCCCGTGGAAATTGACTTGCATTGCCATAGCACAGCGTCTGATGGCGCGTTGGCGCCCGCCGTACTGGTTGCGCGTGCGTTCGAGAAAGGTGTGCGAGTCCTGGCCCTGACCGATCACGACACACTTGAAGGTCTGGACGAGGCCCGCGAAGCCGCGCTGGCGTTGAACATGACGTTGATCAATGGCGTTGAATTGTCCTGCACCTGGGGCGGTGCGACGATTCATGTACTCGGTTATGGCTTTGACGTGAATGCGCCGGCGCTGGTCGAGGCTATTGCCAAGCTTCATGACGGCCGTTGGCTGCGGGCTGAAGAAATCAGCCGCAAGCTGGCGCTCAAAGGCATGCCTGGTGCTCTTGAAGGCGCGCGGGCCATCCAGCAAACCTTGGGCGACAGCGGCAATGCGCCGGCCCGCCCGCACTTCGCGGACTTTCTGGTTGAGGCCGGTTACGTCAAGGACCGTGCCGAAGCCTTTCGCAAGTGGCTGGGCGCGGGCAAGCTGGGCGACGTCAAGTTGCACTGGCCGACCCTTGAAGACACCGTTGCCACCCTGCGCGCGGCGGGCGCCTGGATCAGCCTGGCGCACCCTTCGCACTACGATTTCACCCGCAGCAAGCGTCGTCGCCTGATTGGCGACTATATTCAAGCTGGGGGTCACGCGATTGAAGTGGTCAACGGGCATCAACCGGCTGAACAAGTCGGTGGTCTGGCGATTCTGGCGCGTGAGTTCGGTCTGCTGGTCAGTGCCGGCAGTGACTTTCATGGCCCGGGTGGATGGTCCGAGATCGGCGAGTACCGCCCCATTCCGGAAGATTTGCCGCCCTTGTGGCGTCGATTCAAATTAGAACCGCCCGTGGCCAACGTCTGAACAGGGAAACACTGTGAGCCAATTTTTCCAGATTCATCCGGAAAATCCGCAACCGCGGTTGATCAAACAAGCCGTTGAAATAATCAAGAAGGGTGGGGTGGTGGTTTATCCCACCGACTCGTCCTACGCCGTGGGTTGCCAGATCGGTGACAAGCACGCCATCGACCGCATCAAACGCCTGCGTAATCTGGACGACAAGCACAATTTCACCCTGATGTGCTGCGACCTGTCGCAACTGGGGTTGTTTGCCAAGGTCGAAACTGGCGTCTTCCGCTTGCTCAAAGCCCATACGCCAGGGCCATACACCTTTATTCTCAACGCCACCCGCGAAGTGCCACGCTTGTTGCTGCATCCCAAACGTCGCACCATCGGCATGCGGGTACCGCATCACCCGATTGCTTTGGCGTTGCTGGAGGAGCTGGGTGAGCCGCTGATGAGTGTCACGCTGATCCTGCCGGGCGAAACAGAGCCATTGGAAGACCCGGATCTGATCCGTGAAAAGTTGGATAAACACGTCGACCTGATTATTGATGGCGGCTTTGGTGGTCATAAGGCCTCCACCGTGATCAATCTGGTCGATGCGGATGATCCCTATGTCGTACGGGTCGGGTGCGGTGATCCAACGCCGTTTATGGTTGAGGCCTGATGTCTGACGTAGAAACTGTTGAGCAAGACCAAGCGGGCGCCCAGCAAGAACTGCCGTTTGCGATGGTGTATGGCCAGGCTGTGATCGAAATGCCGTTGGACCTGTACATCCCGCCGGATGCGCTGGAGGTGTTTCTCGATGCTTTCGAAGGCCCGCTTGACCTGCTGCTGTACCTGATTCGCAAGCAGAACATCAACATCCTCGATATTCCCGTGGCAGAAATTACCCGTCAGTACATGGGTTATGTCGAGCTGATGAAAACCGTGCGTCTGGAGCTGGCGGCCGAGTATTTGGTGATGGCCGCCATGCTGGCGGAGATCAAGTCACGCATGCTGTTGCCGCGTTCAGCCGAAGTCGAGGAAGACGAAGGCGACCCGCGGGCTGAATTGATCCGGCGTTTGCAGCAGTACGAGCGATTCAAGGCCGCGGCAGAAGGTCTGGACGGGTTAAGCCGGGTAGGGCGCGATGTTCTCGTGCCCAAACTGGATGCGCCCGAGGCGCGTGCGCGCAAACTGGTACCGGATGTGGCGCTCGAAGAGTTGCTGATGTCGATGGCTGATGTACTGCGCCGCAGTGACATGTTCGAGAGCCACCAGGTCAGCCGCGAGGCGTTATCCACCCGTGAACGGATGAGTGATGTGCTGGAGCGCCTCAAAGGCGGCGGTTTCGTGCCGTTTGTTGAGCTGTTCACGGCCGAAGAAGGCAAGCTGGGCGTCGTTGTGACCTTTATGGCCATTCTGGAACTGGTCAAAGAGCAACTGATTGAACTGGTGCAGAACGAGCCGTATGCGGCGATCCATGTGCGGGCGAAAGCCGAATAAAGAGCTGAAACCATGAATTTGACTGAACCCCGCGAGCTGGCCCCCCTGCTTGAGGCCTTTTTATTGGCCTCGGGAAAGCCGCAAAGCCTTGAACGTCTGTATGAGCTGTTTGAAGAGGGTGAGCGCCCTGAGCCGCCCGTGTTCAGGAAAGCCCTCGAATTACTGCGTAAATCCTGTGAGGGGCGGGCGTTTGAGCTTAGAGAAGTTGCGTCCGGCTATCGCCTGCAAATCCGCGAAAAGTACTCGCCGTGGGTGGGTCGGCTGTGGGAGGAGCGCCCGCAGCGTTACTCACGCGCGATGCTCGAAACCATGGCCCTGATTGCGTACCGTCAGCCCATCACGCGCGGCGAGATTGAAGACGTGCGTGGCGTGGCGGTTAACAGTCACATCGTCAAAACCCTGCTGGAACGTGAATGGATTCGTGTGGTGGGCTACCGCGAAGTACCGGGGCGACCGGCGATGTTTGCCACCACCAAGGTCTTTCTTGACCACTTCAACCTGAAAAACCTCGACGATTTGCCGCCCCTGGCAGAGCTTCGCGAACTGGAGCCAGACCCGATCCTGGACTTCGACGACGCGCCGGTGCCCGAGCATTTGCAGGCGTTGGCCGACGAAAGTGCGGAGCCGCAAGAGCCCAAAGACGAGACCAGCTTCCGTACGTTGCTGACGGAACTGGACTCCATGGAAGAAGGTCTTAAAACCGACTTTGATGACTTGTTGCGTGATGCAGTTGTCAGTGATGAGCCGCAAGCGGCCAGTGAAGCGCCGATGCCTGTGCCAGAGGCGCAACCCGAACCCGACGCGCCGCCACAACCGCAGCAACTGTCTGCGGCCGAGCTGGCCCGCGAGCGATTGCGCGCTGCAGTTGCTGCCCTGGAGCAGCGAGCCGTTATGAGTGACGAAGAGCTTGAGGCACAAGCGTTGGCCGACGCCATTGAGCAGGAGCGCCGCGAGCTGGAAGAGTGACCGCCGTACTTCGTAGCAGCTGCCGAAGGCTGCGTCCGGCGGCGAAGCCGTCGTAAAATCAGACGCTGGCCTATGACAGGTCATTCCAGGGTGAGCGAAGTTACGATCGCTTCGCAATCGGACGCAGCCTGCGGCAGCTGCTACGGTGTTTACGTTATTTGCGTCTGGGAGGTTAACCATGAGTTCAATCAAAGACCCCTGTATTGGCGTCTGCAAGTTCGCCGACGCTATTTGCATCGGGTGCGGGCGCACCAAGCGTGAAGTCAAAACCTGGAAGTCACTCGACAAGGATGAGAAGCGTGCCGTAATCGCAGAATCGGCAATGCGTTTGCTGGCGCTGCAAGCCACCGGTCGGCGGAAAAAGAAGTAAGCATTGATGCGTAAAGCGCTGCATCAGCGTATGATTCGCGACCCTTCGGCGCTCGCTCGAGCGCCAGGACCTTTTTAAGACCTCAGGCTGATGCCTGAATCGACACACCGGGAGGTGCCCAGATGAAAGATCTAGACCCTAAAGACAGCCAGGAAATTGGACCGGCAGGCGAAAAACTGCAAAAAGTTCTCGCCCGTATTGGCGTGGGTTCGCGTCGCGACGTAGAGAGTTGGATCAGCCAGGGCCGCATCAAGGTCAATGGCAAGGATGCAACCCTGGGTCTGCGTGTAGACCTGCATGACGCCATTTCCATCGATGGCAAAGTGATCAAGCGTGAAGAGGCTGCCGAGTCGGTTCGCCGCGTGATCATGTACAACAAGCCTGACGGCGAAATCTGCACCCGTGACGACCCTGAAGGCCGTCCGACCGTATTTGACAAGCTGCCGCGTCCAAAAGAAGGCCGCTGGATCAACATCGGTCGTCTCGACATCAACACCACTGGCTTGCTGATGTTCACCACTGACGGTGAGCTGGCTAACCGCCTGATGCACCCTTCCTACGAGATGGACCGTGAATACGCGGTGCGTGTGCGTGGCGAAGTGGATGACGAGATGATCGAGCGCCTCAAGGCGGGCGTGGTGCTGGAAGACGGCCCTGCGCGCTTCACCGACATCAAGCAAGCACCAGGCGGCGAAGGTTTCAACCATTGGTACCACTGCGTGGTGATGGAAGGCCGTAACCGTGAAGTGCGTCGTTTGTGGGAATCCCAAGGGCTGGTGGTTAGCCGCCTGAAGCGCGTGCGTTTCGGTCCGGTGTTCCTTAACTCCGACCTGCCGATGGGTCGCTGGCGCGAAATGAGCCAGTACGAAGTCGACATTCTCAGTGCTGAAGTTGGCTTGACGCCAGTTGCCATGCCCGAGATGAATGCCAAGAGCAAAGACAAGCTTGAGCGTATGCAGCGCAAGTCGTCGCGTCCGGTGGCTCGCGTTGACCGCGTAGCACGCACCCTGCGTCCAGCTGAAGGTGCTCCGTTGGCTCCGCGTCCTGCGCGTCAGCCACACATCGAAGGCGAGCGCCCTGGTCGTCCGGCCCGTGATGAAGCTGCACGTCCTGCGCGCAAACCGTCGGGTCGTACCGACCGTGTGCCTGCGGGTCGCGGTGCACCTGTGGCCGAGCGTCCGAGCGAAATCAACAAGCGTCCAACCAAGCCGAGCCGTTCGGGCCCCAAGCTGGTTGACGATGCACCGTCGGGCAAGCGCCGTGGCGCACCGGCCGGTTCCGGCCAGCGTCCGGGCTTCGGTCGTCGCAAGCCATAACAGGCTTTAGCGTCACCCAAAAAACGCCAACCTCCAGGGGTTGGCGTTTTTTTATGCCTGCGGTGTAGCCGCTGCCGAAGGCTGCGTTCGGTTGCGAAGCAATCGTGAAATCATTTATCGCGGTGAATCAGAAAGACCTCGCACTTAGGATTTGCGCTTGCTGCGCAACCGGGCGCAGCCTGCGGCAGCGGCTACACGTTAGCGCTTAAATAAGTGGAAAGTTTTCTTTACGGCTCGTCAATAAATCTATACAAATTCAAGCACTTATCGGCTAAAAACGAGCTGTAGCAGCGCTCTGTAATGAAATACTTCCGATTATTCAGCTTTTTGGACGCTTCCTACGGATTTCTTGGCTTGTTTCGTCTTGCCAGCAGCGGTGTGATGGGATCTTGCTTGCGTGCGGGTGTACAATGCGCCGCGTTTTAACTGTGACTCATTGGCGTACCCGCGCCTTCTGCGCTGCTCATGCTGCGTTGAGCGGCCAGAACTCGAAGGCATATCCGCCTTGCCAATTCCGTGATGCCACACGCATTGCGGGTTCGATTCCGTCACAGATAAAAACAAACAGGTGACGCATGACTCGTGAAACAACCTTGGATTCCTGGCGTCTGCGCTGGGGTTTGATTTGTGTTGTAGACCCTTCGATCACTGCCTCTGGTGCTCAAGCTACATCGCACTGAACGCCATCAAACCTTGTGTGGGACCTTTTTCAATGAGTGCAAATTCCTCGCATTCGGGCGAGCTTAAACGCGGCCTGAAAAATCGTCATATTCAACTGATCGCCCTGGGTGGCGCGATTGGTACTGGCTTGTTCCTCGGCTCGGCCGGGGTGCTTAAGTCCGCTGGCCCGTCGATGATTCTGGGCTATGCCATTTGCGGCTTTATCGCGTTCATGATCATGCGCCAGCTTGGCGAAATGATCGTCGAAGAGCCTGTGGCTGGCTCTTTCAGCCATTTTGCGCACAAGTATTGGGGTGGTTTCGCCGGGTTCATGTCGGGCTGGAACTGCTGGGTGCTGTACATTCTGGTGGGCATGTCAGAGCTGACGGCCGTCGGTAAATACGTGCACTACTGGTGGCCCGAGATCCCGACCTGGGCATCGGCCGCCGCCTTCTTCGTCTTGATCAACGTGATCAATCTGACCAACGTCAAAGTGTTCGGCGAGGCTGAGTTCTGGTTCGCGATCATCAAGGTGGTTGCCATTGTTGGCATGATCGCACTGGGCAGCTATTTGCTGGTCAGCGGCAGCGGGGGCCCTCAGGCCTCAGTCAGTAACCTCTGGGAACACGGCGGGTTCTTCCCTCACGGCATCACCGGCTTGGTGATGGCGATGGCCTTTATCATGTTTTCCTTTGGTGGTCTGGAAATGCTCGGCTTCACAGCTGCCGAGGCGGACCAGCCGCGCACCGTGATCCCCAAGGCGATCAATCAGGTGATCTACCGGATCCTGATTTTCTACATCGGCGCACTGGTGGTGCTGTTGTCTTTGACCCCGTGGGATGCGCTGCTTGAAACCCTTAACGCCGGTGGCGACAGCTACAGCAGCAGCCCGTTTGTTCAGGTGTTCTCGATGCTGGGCAGCAATACGGCGGCACACATCCTCAACTTTGTGGTGTTGACCGCCGCGTTGTCGGTGTACAACAGCGGCACTTACTGCAACAGCCGCATGCTGCTGGGCATGGCTCAACAGGGCGATGCGCCGAAAGTGTTGGCCAAAATCGACAAGCGTGGCGTGCCGGTCAACTCGATTCTGGCGTCGGCTGCGGTGACGGTGATTGCCGTGTTGCTCAACTACCTGATGCCCCACGATGCCCTGGAGCTGTTGATGTCGCTGGTTGTGGCGACTCTGGTTATCAATTGGGCGATGATCAGCTTTTCACACTTCAAGTTCCGCCAGCACATGGATAAAACCGGCCAAACCTCGCTGTTCAAGGCGCTGTGGTATCCATACGGCAACTACATTTGCCTGGCGTTCGTGGTGTTTATCCTGATTATCATGCTGATGATTCCGGGTATTCGCGTGTCGGTGTACGCGATTCCGGTTTGGGTGGTGTTTATGTGGGTGTGCTACCTGATCAAGAACAAGCGCGCCGGGCAGGCTTCGGCAGCGGGCTATAGTTCAGCGACCAAGTAAGCGCAGCGAAAGACCCGACAAGCCCGGCCATAGCGTCGGGTTTGTTGTTTGTGGGGTATCCTGCAGGCCCTGATGAGGACCGATTTTCAATGCTGGTGATTTCCAACAACGTGCACATTCCTGATACCGAGATCGAATTGACGGCGATTCGGGCGCAAGGTGCGGGTGGGCAGAACGTCAACAAGGTCTCAAGCGCCATGCACTTGCGCTTCGACATTCCTAACTCGTCGTTGCCGCCTTTTTATAAGGAGCGCTTGCTGGCGCTGCGTGACAGCCGCATTACCAGTGAAGGGGTGCTGATCATCAAAGCCCAGCAGTACCGCACTCAGGAGCAGAATCGGGCCGATGCACTGGAGCGGCTGACCGAGTTGATTGTCAGCGCGACCAAGGTGGAAAAGAAGCGCCGTGCGACCAAGCCGACACTGGGCTCAAAAAAACGTCGACTGGAATCCAAGACCAAGCGCGGCAGTATTAAGGCCGGGCGTGGGAAGGTAGATTTTTAATTGTCCGAAACCCTCACCCTAGCCCTCTCCCACAGGGAGAGGGGACTTGACCGAGTTGGCCGGACGCTATTCAGCGCTTTCTTCCAGAGGGTGGGGGCTGAGCCTTGCGCGTTTGGCCTGTCGATACAGATACACGCTCAACAGCAGCCCGCTAAACGCAGCCAGAGCTGCGAACAGAAAGATCGAGGCAAAGCCAAAGCCCGCTGCCACCGCGCCTACCAATGGCCCGGTAATCCCGAGCGACAGGTCGATAAACAGCGAATACGCGCCAACCGCCGCTCCCCGGCTTGAGGCGGGTACCAGATTGACGGCTTCCACGCCCAATGCCGGAAAGACCAGTGAGAAACCAAAGCCGCTCAGTGCAGCGCCAGCCAGTGCCAGTTCCGGGTTGGGTGCCAGCCATAGCAGCAGCAGGCCGAGGGTTTCGACACTCAAGCACACAATGGCGACCCGAAAACCGCCGATCCGGTTGATCAAGTTACCAAACAACAAACGCGCACTGATAAAGCTGGCGCCAAACAGGCTCAGGCACAGTGCCGCGTTTTCCCAGTGGTTGGTCGCGTAGTAAAGCGTGATAAAGGTTGCAATGGTGCCAAAGCCGATCGAACCCAGCGCCAGCCCTGTGCCGTGGGGCAAGACGCGGCCCAACACATGCAGAAACGGCAAGCGCACGCCGCTGACAATCGGTGCTGCCAGCTTGGGCCATGCCAGCAGCAAGCCCAGTGTTGCAAGGGCGATGATGCTGACGCCCAAACTCCACATGCCCAGATGGGCGACCATTACCACGCCCAGTGGCGCGCCAACGGCAATCGCTCCGTAACTGGCGATGCCGTTCCAGGAAATAACCTTGGCGGTATTGGCAGCGCCCACCCGGCCAATACCCCAGCCGATGGAGCCCGAGCCCACCAGGCTTTCCGCGCTGCCCAATACCAGGCGACCGATCAACAGGCTGGCAAGACTCAGTGCAGGGACGGCGGTCAGCCAGCTGGAGGCGAGCATGAACACGCCGCTCAAGCCGCAGCCGGCCAAGCCAATCATCACCGCGCGTTTGCTGCCTTGAGTGTCAATGATGCGACTGGCGTAAGGACGACTCAGCAATGTCGCCAGGTACTGGACGCTGATCACCAGACCGGCGATGACCGTGCCGTAACCCAGATGGTTGTGTACATAGCCGGGCAATACAGCCAGCGGGATGCCGATATTCAGATAGCCAATAAAGGTAAACAGAACGATGGACACCACTTGCATTGTGACCGCCAGTGGACGTTGTGTTTCAGGCATGGGGCGAAGGTCCTGCGGGTGCGAGGTTAAAGCGGGGCAACCAGACGGGTTGCGATCAAGGCCGCCAGAGCGTTCTCTTGGGTGCCAAAACGTTTTAGCAGAGTAGCCTGTTTTTCCGGGGTGAGACGCTCCCACAACTCAATCATTTTCTCGGCTGTGCCGATCAGAACGCTGGCCTGGGTGTCGCTGAAAGTATCGGTCACGCTTAAATCCTGAGGGGAAGGGGCCGCAATTGTGTCAGACGGTGTGAAAAACCGGTGGCTTTTCGCACCGCCTGATAGACAAGCGTTCAGTCTTCGCTGTCGCCTGTGAGGCTGTCTTGAGCCTCATCCAGTGCAGGGTTTTCGCCACTGGTGTGTTGCTGGATTGGCTGCTCGGGTTCGTGCAGTGATGGGAAGGGGAGGTTTGGGATTTCGTGCATCGTCGCGCTCCTCGCTGGTTGTGCATTAAGTAGCTGGCTAAGGATACAGGAGGGAGTGTGACAATTTGTCTTTTTCTTGCGTCTGGCTGGAATTATGTCGAACTTTTCATTTTTATGTTGTCCGCCTGAATGTCATCGCTGTTGCAGGCAGCGATGACGGGTTATGCCTTTAGCGGGTGCACACCTGCGCAATTGCCTTGGCCAGTTGATTCAGGCGCGTGCCGTCCACGCCGGCCATATTGGCCCGGCCCGAACCGACCATGTACACGCTGTGTTTCTCACGCAGTAATTTGACTTGCTCGGCGGTGAGGCCAGTGTAAGAAAACATGCCGCGCTGCTCATTGATATGGGCAAAGTGCTCGGCCAGCCCGAAGGATGCGAGGGATTCGACCAAACCGCTGCGCAGTTGGGCAATACGGGTGCGCATGGCCTCGACTTCCTGCGCCCACTGATATTTCAATTCGGCATCGCCCAAAATGGTGGCGACGACAGCGGCACCGTGGTCGGGCGGGTTGGACCACAGGTTGCGGGCCAGAAAGGCCAATTGGCTGCGCACGTCTGTCAGTTTTTCGGCGTCGCCCGCGCACACAATCAAGGCACCCACACGCTCGCGGTACAGGCCAAAGTTTTTTGAGCAGGAACTGGTGATCAACACTTCCGGCAGTTCACGAACGAACAGGCGTGTGGACCCTGCGTCCTCTTGCAGGCCGTCACCGAAACCCTGATAGGCAAAGTCGATCAACGGCAGCAATTGGCGCCGCCGTACGACGTCCAGCACCTGTAACCAGTCAGCCTGAGACAAGTCAAAGCCGGTCGGGTTGTGGCAGCAGGCGTGCAGTAGCACCACGTCGCCTTCGGGGGCCGCTTCCAGCGCTTGCAGCATGCCCGCAACATTGAGCTTGTTGTCGCTGCCCACATACGGGTAGTGACTGACCTTAAGGCCAGCCTCGGCAAAAATGGTTTCGTGAATCGGCCAGGTCGGATCGCTCAGCCAGATACCGCGACCCGGCAGGCAGTGTCCGATAAAGTCAGCGGCCAGTCGCAGTGCTCCGGTGCCTCCGGGTGTTTGGGTGGCGCCTGCGCGTTTGCTGGCCAGCAACGGCGAGTCGCCGCCCAGCACCAGTTCACTGATCAGTTGACCAAAACGGCTGTCGCCATGGCCGCCGATGTAGGTTTTGGTTTGTTGGTGATCAACCAGGCGTTGCTCGGCTCGCTTGACCGACGGCAAGATAGGCGTTTGGCCTTTGGCGTCTTTATAGACACCCACACCCAGATCGAACTTGTCCGGATTTGTGTCCTGATTGTAAGCGTCGATCAACCCCAGAATCGGGTCGCCCGGCACCCGGCCAATGGCTGCAAAGTGCATTACTTGCGGCCCTCAGCGGTTTTGGCGACTTCATCGGTGCGTGCCGCCATAATGAAGTCGTTGCGGTGCAGGCCTTTGATCGAATGGCTCCACCAGGTCACGGTGACTTTGCCCCACTCGGTCAACAGGCCCGGGTGATGGCCTTCGGCTTCTGCGATCTCACCCACGGCATTGGTAAAAGCCAGTGCGAACTTGAAATTTTTGAATGCAAAGACTTTTTCCAGTTGCATGACGCCGTCGCGAACTTCGATGTTCCAGTCCGGGATTTGCTTGAGCAGCACGGGCAGCTCTTCATCGCTGACTTGTGGAGCATCGGCGCGGCAGGCTTCGCAGTGGGCTTGGTTCAGTGCGTTCATGGTGTATTCCTGAAATCGTTTTTTATTGGTGAGTTGAAAAGCGTCTTAAGCGGCTTTGGGTTTAGGGGGGAACTTGGGGGCATGCAGCCCCAAGGTCATCCCTTTTTCGACCATGCCCATGATGTCTTCGTGAGCCAGATCAAACAGCCGCTTCAAATCGGGAAGGACAAAATACAGGGGCTGCAAAATATCGATGCGATAAGGCGTGCGCATGGCTTCGAGCGGATCGAAGGCTAGATGTTCGGGTTCTTCGGACAAGCTGTAAATGGTTTCTTTGGGCGAAGAAAGAATCCCGCCACCGTAGATGCGTTTACCTTCGGGTGTGTCGACCAGACCAAACTCAATGGTCATCCAGTACAGGCGGGCGAGGTAAACCCGCTGTTCCTTGCTTGCTTGCAGGCCCAACTTGCCATAGGTATGGGTGAACTCGGCAAACCACGGGTTGGTCAGCAGGGGGCAGTGGCCGAAAATTTCGTGAAAAATATCGGGCTCTTGCAGGTAATCCAATTCTTCGGGTGTGCGAATAAAGGTAGCCACCGGAAATTGCTTGTTGGCGAGCAATTCAAAGAAGGTTTGGAATGGGATCAGTGCGGGGACTCGGGCCACTTGCCAACCAGTGGTAGCGGCCAGCACCTCGTTGATTTCACTGAGTTGCGGAATGCGATCGTGGGGCAGGTCGAGTTTTTCGATGCCTTGCAGGTATTCAGGGCATGCGCGACCGGTCAGCAGCTTCAACTGGCGAGTGATCAGGGTTTTCCACACCCCGTGTTCCTCGGGTGTGTAGTCGATAAAGCCATTGGCATCAGGCTCACGGGCGACGTATTTCGTTTGCTTCATGGGGCTCTCCGCAAGGCAATCGTTTTTATTATTCGGTGATGTGCGATGCCTTATTGATACCTCAGGTCTTGGTGACGTGCAGCTGGCCTAAAGCCTTGAATGCTGGGATGATGCGCGTGCAGCGTAAAGATTTCGTTACGGTTCCGTGTTTAAGTTGATGCGCTTGCGAATTTACGCGCTCTAACTGTCACAATTTCGTGCCGCTTAAAATCACCGTGCGACAGATTCAAACGGTAATAACGGTCTGATCCTTTATCTATTCACCCGAGTCATGCCCCATGCGTATCAAAGTCCACTGCCAAAACCGGATTGGCATTCTTCGCGACATTCTTAACTTGCTGGTTGCCTATGGCATCAACGTCAAGCGCGGGGAGGTGGGCGGTGATCAAGGCAATGCGATTTATCTGTTCTGCCCTAACCTGATCAATCTGCAGTTTCAGGCATTGCGTCCCAAGTTTGAAACCATTGCCGGAGTGTTCGGGGTCAAACGCGTGGGCTTGATGCCCAGCGAACGCCGGCATATGGAGCTTAATGCGCTGCTGGGGGCGCTGGAATTTCCGGTGTTGTCCATCGATATGGGCGGCTCCATCGTCGCGGCCAACCGGGCAGCTGCGCAGTTGCTCGGGGTGCGCGTGGATGAAGTGCCGGGCATTGCGCTGTCACGCTATGCCGAAGACTTTGATTTGCCTGAGCTGGTGCGCGCCAATAAATCGCGGATTAATGGCTTGCGCGTCAAAATCAAGGGGCAGGTTTTCCTGGCCGATATTGCCCCCTTGCAGCTGGAGCATGACGACAGCGAGGCGATGGCGGGCGCTGTGTTGACGTTGCACCGCGCCGACCGCGTCGGTGAGCAGATCTATAACGTGCGCAAGCAGGAATTGCGCGGGTTCGACAGCATCTTCCAAAGCTCAAAAGTCATGGCGGCGGTGGTGCGCGAAGCCCGGCGGATGGCACCGCTGGATGCGCCGCTGTTGATCGAAGGCGAAACCGGCACCGGCAAAGAGCTGTTGGCGCGGGCTTGTCATTTGGCCAGTCCGCGCGGGCAATCGCCGCTGATGGCGCTCAACTGCGCAGGCTTGCCGGAGTCGATGGCCGAAACCGAGCTGTTCGGCTACGGGCCGGGCGCCTTTGAAGGTGCTCGGGCCGAAGGCAAGTTAGGGCTGCTGGAATTGACCGCGGGCGGTACGTTGTTTCTGGATGGTGTGGGTGAAATGAGCCCGCGGTTGCAGGTCAAACTGTTGCGATTCCTGCAGGATGGTTGCTTTCGTCGGGTCGGCAGCGACGAAGAGGTTTACCTGGATGTGCGGGTGATGTGCGCCACTCAGGTTGATTTGTCGGAACTGTGCGCGCGCGGTGAATTTCGTCAGGACCTCTACCATCGTCTTAATGTGTTGTCGCTGCACATTCCGCCGTTGCGTGATTGCCTGGACGGGCTGGAGCCTTTGGTTGAACACTTTCTGGATCAGGCCAGTCGCCAGATTGGTTGCCCACTGCCGCGCCTGGCACCTGCCGCGATGGAGCGCTTGAGTCATTACCATTGGCCGGGCAACGTCCGGCAGCTGGAAAACGTGCTGTTTCAGGCGGTGTCATTGTGCGACGGCGGGGTGGTCAAGGCTGAGCATATACGCCTGCCGGATTACGGTGTGCAGCAGCCGCTGGGTGAGTTTTCGCTGCACGGCGGGCTGGATCAGATTGTCGGGCGTTTTGAAAAGGCGGTGCTGGAGCAGTTGTACCTTGAGTATCCGAGCAGTCGCTTGTTAGGCAAGCGGCTGGGCGTATCGCATACGACCATCGCCAATAAATTGCGCGAGCACGAGATTATCAAGCCCGGTCGGGAGTGATTGCCCAAGACCCTCACCCTAGCCCTCTCCCAGAGGGAGAGGGGACTGATTTGTAGTGTGGTCAAAGCCCCCTCTCCCTCTGGGAGAGGGCTGGGGTGAGGGTCTGACGGCCTCACTCAGGACACCCCTTGCCGCAACCGGCATAACCTCGCCGTTTTTCTGTCTTTTGACCTGCCTCCTGTGCCTCGCGCATTCCGCCAGAACCCCGCCACATAAGCCTTTCCCACCGTCAAAAAAAAGTTGGTGCGCAAATTGCTTGACGCTCTGTAGTACAGCGGTGGGCGGCAAGCGTCCGTCAGACAGAGGAAAGACTGTGGACAAGTACCTTTATGTGGCAATGACCGGCGCCAGTCAGAACGCGCTGGCGCAAAAGGCGCATGCCAACAATCTGGCGAACATTTCGACCAACGGTTTTCAACGCGATTTGGAGCAAGCGCGCTCCATGCCAGTGTTTGGCGACAGCTTTCCGGCGCGTGCCTTCGCCTTGAGCGAGCGCCCGGCCACCGATTTCAGCCCCGGTGCAATGGTCGAAACCGGCCGTGATCTGGATGTGGCGGTGTCTGGCGACGGTTGGCTGGCGGTACAGGCACCCGATGGCAGCGAAGCCTACGTGCGCACAGCCAGCATGAATGTCGATGCAATGGGCATTCTGCGTGCGGGCAACGGCATGCCGGTCATGGGCAATGGCGGGCCGATTGCCGTGCCGCCCCAGCAGCAAATCGAAGTCGGCGAAGACGGCACCATTTCGATCAGGGCCCAGGGCGAAGGCCCGCAGGTCATGGCTCAGGTCGACCGTATCAAGCTGGTTCAGCCCGACCTCAAGACCATGAGCAAAGGCCTCGACGGCCTGATCCATACCAACAACGGTCAACCGGCGGTGGCCGATGCCAATGTGAAAGTGGTGTCGGGCTTTCTGGAGGCCAGCAACGTCAATGCCGTCGATGAGATGACCTCGGTGCTGGCCTTGTCCAAGCAGTTTGAACTGCACATCAAAATGATGAACACCGCCAAAGAAGACGATCAAGCCATGACCCGCGTCCTGGCAATGAGCTAATTACCTAAACGCTGCGCCGATAAACTGGCGCGCGAGGAGAGCACGATGCTTCCAGCACTGTGGGTTGCAAAAACCGGTTTGGCTGCACAAGACACTAACCTGACGACGATTTCCAACAACCTGGCCAACGTCTCGACCACGGGTTTTAAACGTGATCGCGCCGAGTTCCAGGACTTGCTTTACCAGATCAAGCGCCAGCCGGGTGCTCAGTCGACCCAGGACAGCGAACTGCCGTCAGGTCTGCAAGTGGGCACCGGGGTGCGCATTGTCGGCACCCAGAAGAACTTCTCGACAGGTAGCCTGCAAACCACCGACCAGCCGCTGGACATGGCGATCAATGGACGGGGTTTTTTCCAGATCATGCAGCCTGACGGAACAACCTCTTACACCCGTGACGGCACTTTCCATCTGGACGCCAATGGCCAGATCGTGACGGCCAACGGTTTTGCCCTTGAACCGGCGATTGTGGTGCCCGCGGATGCTCAGACCTTCACGGTCGGTCAGGACGGCACGGTTTCCGTCACCATTGCCGGCAACCCCGCGGCACAGGTGATCGGCAACCTGCAGACCGCCGATTTTATCAACCCAGCCGGTTTGCAGGCTCAGGGCGGCAACCTGTTCCTTGAAACCGCGTCCAGCGGCGCGCCGCAAGTCGGTACGCCGGGCCTCAACGGTTTTGGCTTGACCATGCAAAGCACCCTTGAGACGTCGAACGTCAGCACCGTGGAAGAGATGGTCAACATGATCACCACCCAGCGTGCTTACGAGATGAACTCCAAAGTGATTTCCACCGCCGATCAAATGTTGTCGTTTGTTACGCAAAATCTGTAATTACGTAAAAAGGCGGGAGAGGTCATGAAGCGCTTGTATTCTGTTCTGGCACTGGGTGCGGTCACGTTTCTGGCAGGCTGTGTCAGCCCGCCGCCACGCCCTAACGATCCGTACTACGCCCCTGTACTGCCGCGCACGCCGTTGCCGGCAGCGGCTAATAACGGCTCGATTTACCAGGCAGGCTTTGAACAGAACCTGTACAGCGACCGCAAGGCGTTTCGCATCGGTGACATCATCACCATTACCCTGAACGAGAAGACTCAGGCGAGCAAAAACGCCAACTCGGCCATTGGTAAAAACAGTAACACCAGTCTCGGCCTGACCTCCTTCTTCGGAGGTGGGTTGACCACCAACAACCCGCTGGGCAGTGGCGACTTGAGCCTGGATGCCGGTTACAGCGGCAGCCGCGCGACCAAGGGCGATAGCAAAGCCGGACAGGGCAATAGCTTGACCGGTTCAATCACCGTGACCGTGGCCGATGTGTTGCCTAACGGCATCATCGCGGTACGGGGTGAGAAGTGGATGACCCTCAACACCGGCGATGAACTGGTACGCATTGCCGGGCTGGTGCGCGCTGATGACATCGCCACCGACAACACGGTGTCCTCTACCCGGGTGGCCGATGCACGCATTACCTATTCGGGCACCGGTTCGTTTGCCGATGCGAGCCAGCCGGGCTGGTTTGACCGTTTCTTCCTTAGCCCACTGTTCCCGTTCTAGGTGATGGCCTCCATGTCCAACCTCAAGCATTTGCTGGCAGCGCTATTGTTGTTATCGACCTCACTGGGTGTTCACGCCGAACGGTTGAAAGACATTGCCAGCATTTCCGGCGTGCGTTCCAACCAATTGATTGGTTATGGCCTGGTGGTCGGACTTAACGGGACGGGCGACCAGACCACGCAAACCCCGTTCACCTTGCAGACGTTCAACAACATGCTGTCGCAGTTCGGCATCAAGGTGCCGGCGGGCACCGGCACTGTGCAGTTGAAAAACGTTGCGGCGGTGTCCATCAGCGCCGATTTGCCCGCATTCGCCAAGCCGGGGCAGGTGATCGACATCACCGTTTCCTCCATCGGTAACTCCAAAAGCCTGCGCGGAGGCACGCTGCTGCTGACGCCGCTCAAGGGCATCGACGGCAATGTCTACGCCGTGGCGCAAGGCAATCTGGTAGTGGGCGGGTTTGATGCCGAAGGCCGCGACGGTTCGAAAATCACCGTTAACGTGCCGTCAGCCGGGCGTATTCCGGGGGGCGCATCGGTTGAACGAGCTGTGCCCAGCGGTTTCAATCAGGGCAACAGCCTGACGTTGAACCTTAATCGCTCCGACTTCACCACGGCCAAACGCGTTGTCGACAAGATCAACGACTTGCTCGGCCCCGGTGTGGCACAGGCGATTGATGGCGGTTCGGTACGCGTGACTGCGCCGCTGGACCCAAGCCAGCGGGTCGATTACCTGTCGATTCTGGAGAATCTTGAAGTCGATCCGGGGCAGGCGGTGGCTAAGGTCATCATCAACTCGCGCACCGGCACCATCGTGATTGGCCAGAACGTCAAAGTGTCGCCCGCCGCCGTGACTCATGGCAGCCTGACCGTGACCATTACCGAAGACCCGATTGTCAGCCAGCCCGGCCCGCTGTCCAACGGCGAGACGGCGGTGGTGCCGCGTTCGCGCGTCAACGCTCAGCAGGAAGCCAAGCCGATGTTCAAGTTCGGCCCGGGCACCACCCTGGACGAAATTGTTCGGGCGGTGAATCAGGTGGGGGCGGCGCCAGGTGATTTGATGGCGATTCTCGAAGCGCTTAAACAGGCCGGTGCGTTGCAAGCCGACCTGATCGTGATTTGAGGCTGACGTTATGGACTTGAGCAAGCGCGGCGTCACTAGCAGCGATTCGGGGGCCTTCACCGACCTGAACCGGCTCAACAGCCTGAAAGTGGGCGATCGCGAAAGCGACAGCAATATGCGCAAGGTGGCGCAGGAGTTTGAGTCGCTGTTCCTCAACGAAATGCTCAAATCCATGCGCTCGGCCAACGAAGTATTGGGCAAGGACAATCCGCTCAATACCCCGGCTGCCAAACAGTACCAAGAAATGTACGACCAGCAGCTGTCGGTGACGATGTCCCGGCAGGGTGGCGGCATTGGTCTGGCTGACGTTTTGATGCGCCAGATGTCGAAGAACAAGCCCACTGCCCCTGATGATGCTGTGGTGACCACGGCGCTGACGAGCGAGCCCAAAACGCCCGCCTCAACGACGGTGGCAGCGACCCCCAGCAGCCCGTTCGTTCGCGCTTCGGGGCAGCGTGCCTTGTGGAGTGCGCGGGTTGCAGCACCCACGGCGACCGAAGGCGGTCATCAAAACGATATGGCCAAGATCAATCAGCGGCGCTTGGCCTTGCCGAGCAAACTGACCGATCGACTCCTGGCGGGCATCGTGCCATCTGCCGACCCGGCGCGCTCGACCCTCAATACCGGCACGGTGCCGGGGCGTACCTCGCCGGGTCTGGACGCCGTGCTTAAAGGCAGTCGCCAGCCCATGCTAAGTGCCAACGGCGTGCAAGGGCGTATGCAAATTTATGGGCGTGCCGTGGCGCAGCCGCCGCTGGCGCCGGCCAAGCAAGCGTTCGAGTCGCCGGATGCCTTTGTCGCCACGATGTTGCCGATGGCCCAACAGGCGGCCGACCGTATTGGTGTCGACCCGCTGTACCTGGTGGCCCAGGCCGCGCTTGAAACTGGGTGGGGCAAGTCGGTGATGCGCCAGCAAAATGGCAGCAGCAGCCACAACCTGTTCGGTATCAAAGCCACGGGCAACTGGCAAGGCGCGCAAGCACGAGCCATCACCAGCGAATTCAAGGGCGGGCAGATGGTCAAGGAAACGGCGGACTTCCGTTCCTATGACTCGTATCAAGACAGCTTCCACGATCTGGTCACCCTGTTACAAAGCAACAATCGTTATAAAGAAGTGCTGAACGCGGCCGATAAACCAGAGCAGTTTGTTCGAGAGTTGCAAAAGGCCGGTTACGCGACCGACCCCGAATATGCGAGCAAGATTTCGCAGATAGCCAAGCAAATGAAGACCTATCAGAGCTACGTCTCTACGGGTTCTTTAACGAATTTATAAGGTTTGAACCATGGCGAGTTTGATCAACATCGGGATGTCGGGGCTCAATGCCAGCCAAGGGGCGTTGGCGACGGTCGGCAATAATATTGCCAACGCGAACACCTCGGGCTACTCGCGTCAGCAAATCGTGCAGGGCACGGCGGCCTCGCAGCAGGTGGGCGGGGTGTTTATCGGCACCGGTACGACCTTGGCCGATGTGCGCCGGGTGTACAACGCTTACCTCGACGCCCAGTTGCAAACCACCACTTCGCTCAACGGCGACGCACAGGCCTATCTCGATCAGATTGGCTCGGTCGACAAGCTGCTGTCTGACTCCAGCACGGGCGTTTCGGCCGCGTTGAGCAGTTTTTTTACCGCCCTGCAAACCTCGGCAGCGGCGCCCGGCAATACCTCGTCCCGCCAACTGCTGCTGACCAGTGCGCAAACGTTGAGCAACCGCTTCAACTCTATTTCGTCCCAGCTCAACCAGCAGAACGAGGGCATCAACAGCCAGCTCGATACGCTGACCTCCTTGGTCAACCAGCACACGGCGACTTTGGCTTCGCTGAACAAGCAGATTGCTCAGGCGACCACCGCCGGCAACACGCCGAACGACCTGCTGGATGCGCGCAACGAAACCGTCCGCAGCCTCAATGAGCTGGTCGGGGTGACGGTTCAGGAGCACGACAACGTTTATGACGTGACGTTGGGTACGGGCCAGTCCCTGGTGCAGGGCAGCACCTCCAACACGATTTCGGCGGTGCCGGGCAAAGTCGACAAAAGCCAGTTCAGCATTCAGATCAACTACCCGCAGTCCACCTCCGATGTGACCTCGGTGATCAGTGGCGGCAAGATCGGCGGTCTGTTGCGCTATCGCGAAGACGTGCTGGCGCCGGCCATGAATGATCTGGGGCGCACCGCGATGGTGGTGGCCGACGCGATCAACACGCAGTTGGGGCAGGGACTGGATGCCAATGGCGAGTTTGGCTCGTCATTGTTCAACAGCATCAACAGCGCGCAGGCCATCAGCCAGCGCAGCCTGGCTTCGTCCAGCAACAGCGCCGGCTCAGGCAACCTGGACGTGAGCATTACCAACAGCGGTGCGCTGACAACGTACGATTATCAAGTCACGTTCAGCAGCGACAACGACTACACCGTCAAGCGCTCGGACGGCACCAGCATGGGCTCGTTCAAGCTGGATCAAAAACCGGCCGCCGTGATCGACGGCTTTACGATGACCCTCAACGGCGGGGATTTGAGCAAGGGCGATACGTTCAAAGTCAGCCCCACCCGTAATGGCGCCAGCGCCATCGGCGTGCAAATGACCGATTCGAGTCAGTTGGCCTTTGCCGCGCCATTGGTGGCCAGTGCAGGCAGCTCGAACACCGGCACCGGCGCTGTGAGCACGCCCACTCTGTCTGCGGCACTGGACATCTACGGCGGGGCAGCTTTGGGGCTGAAGCAGTCGCAGATTGAAAGCGCAATGCCGGTTCGCATTGCCTTTGACGAAGCGGTCAATGGCACGCAGAGCTACCGCGTACTGAATGAAAAAGGCGATGAGATCGGCACGGGCACCATCGTGCCGGGCCAAGGCAACAAAGTAACGATCAATGTGCCCGTCACCAACGCTGACGGCACCACGACCCAGATCGCTTTTGACACCACCTTCAGCGGCTCGCCGGGCAAGGGCGACAGCTTTGACATCAAGTTCAACAAGGACGCCAAGGCCGACAACACCAACGCCAACTTGCTGCTTGACCTGCAAACCAAAGCCACCGTTGGGGTGACTGCCGGGGGCGGTGGGGTGAGCATGACGGGGGCTTACACCCAACTGGTTTCATCGGTGGGTGGCAAGGCCAGCCAGGCGAAAGTGGATGCCACGGCCAACACGGCGGCGCTGTCCTATGCCAAGGAAGTGCGCAACTCGGTGTCTCAGGTCAACCTGGATGAAGAAGCGTCCAACCTGGTCAAGTTTCAGCAGTACTACACCGCCTCGTCGCAGATCATTAAAGCGGCGCAAGAAACCTTCACCACGCTGATCAACAGCCTTTAAGGGAGCCTTCGACGATGCGCATTTCCACATCCCAGTTTTATGAGTCGACCAGCGCGACCTATCAGAACAACTTTTCGTCGGTGGTGAAAACCCAGACCCAGATTGACTCGGGTGTGCGCATCCAGTCCGCAGGTGATGACCCGGCCGGTGCAGCGCAGTTGTTATTACTGCAGCAGCAAAAAGACATGCTGGGGCAGTACAGCACCAACATGAACACCATCAAGGCTTCCCTGAACAATCAGGAAAGCATTCTGGACAGCATCAATACGGCGCTGCAAAAGGCTAAAAACCTGACCATTCAGGCAGGTGGCATTATCAGTGATGCCGACCGTTCTTCTATTGCCAATGAAATTGGCGGCATTGAAGAACAAGTCTTCAGCTTGCTTAACAGCAAGGATGCCGACGGCAACTACATGTTTTCGGGTTCAAAAACGTCAACGCCGCCCTATGCGCGCAACAATGACGGCACCTATACCTACCAGGGCGATGACATTCAGCTGAACCTGAAAGTCTCGGACACCATCACGATGGCCGGCAGTGACACGGCCCGCAGCTTTCTGGAAGGCTCCCCGAATACCGGGCGCACTCAAGCAACGCTGCAGCCCCCGGCGGTCAATGATGGCAAGGTGTCTATTACTGCGGGCACGGTGACTTCAACGGCGGTGTATGACCAGGGGTTTACGGCGGGTCAGCCTTACACCCTGACGTTCACGAGCAGCACTCAGTTCACCTTGACGGACGGTACGGGCAAGGACATTACCTCTGAAATAGCCGGTAACGGGACGTTCGATTCGACCAAGGAAGGCGCCCACAGTGTCAACCTGCGCGGCGTTCAGTTTGATATCGGCATGGATTTCAGCGGCGCAGAGGACACAGTGGCTCAGGATGCACTGGCCAAGGACAAGGTCTTTACGCTTGAAGCCAAGCCTGACAGCTTCAATGTGTCACGCACCCCGAGCAATCCCTCTACGGCGCAATTGACCCGTGCGAGTATCGCCGACGCGAAACAGTACAGCGACAGCTTCCCCAGCAGCGGGGCGGTGATCAAATTCACCAGCGCCACCGAGTATCAAGTGTTTGCGCAGCCATTGAGCGCCAACAACAAGCCGCTGGCCGAAGGCACCATGACCGGCACCTCGGTGACGGCAGCCGGGGTTAAATTTGATTTCTCAGATGCCCCCAAGGCGGGCGACCAATTTGTGGTGAATGCTGACAACCACAAAAACCAGAGTGCTCTGGATACACTCAGCGAGATTCGCAAGGCATTGTTGGTACCCACCGATAATGACCCGGTGGCCAAGCTCAAGCAGCGCGACGTGCTCAGCGCCACCATCGGTAATCTGAGCAATGCCAGCGAGCACGTGGATAAAGCACGTGGCTCTATTGGTTCGCGGTTGAATGCCGTTGATATTCAGGCGGACGCCAACACCAGCATGGGCCTGGCCAACGACACCACCATGTCGGCCATTGGCAATACCGATATGGCCAGCGCGTCGGTTGATCTGGCGTTCCAGAAAGCCATGCTAGAGGCATCGCAACTGGCGTTCGTCAAAATTGCTCAGTTGAGCCTGTTTAACCAGCTCTGATGGCGCACTTAAATACGTAGCAGCTGTCGAGCCTGCGAGGCTGCGACCGGCGGCGAAGCCGTCGTAAATTCAGCCCCGCAGAAATCTCTATCGACTCTCGGGATTACTCCTTGCGATCGCTTCGCAATCGGACGTCGCCTTCGGCAACTGCTACGAATCGCCAGGTATCGTGCGAAATGTTTTGCAAAAACCACGCAAAATAGCGTGACCTGTGAGTCACAACGCGCATCTCACTGTATCGTGTGCAGCATACGGGCGGGTGCCGAGCCATTTACGGGCTATTTTTTGTATTTTCAGGCACTCATTCAAGCCCTTTTATTGTTAACGCCCCTCGATTGTTCGAGCGGTGATCTCCAGCTATTCAGTATTGGGAAGCCACAATGATTGGCATTAAAAGCATCGCCAGTTACGTGCCTGCGAACGGCGTAGACAACTACGCTCAAGGCGCGAAATTCTCCAAGGACGAAGAATTCATTCTGGGCAAGATTGGCTCGGCTTTCCTGCCGCGCAAAGGTGCTGACCAGGAAACCTCGGATCTGTGTGTCGAAGCTGTCAATGCACTGTTCGCCAACAATCCGCAGCTCCAGCGCGAATCTATTGACGCGCTGATTGTTGTTACGCAAAACGGTGACGCAGAAGGCTTGCCGCACACCGCCGCCATTGTTCAAGACAAACTCGGCTTGCCGACCCACGTCGCCGCCTTTGATATATCCCTGGGGTGCTCGGGGTACGTCTACGGCATTTACGCGATGAAAGGCTTTATGGAAGCCACGGGCCTGAAAAACGGCCTGTTGATCACCGCCGACCCGTATTCGAAAATCGTCGACCCTGAAGACCGCAACACCACCATGTTGTTTGGCGACGCCGCAACGGCCACCTGGATGGGCGAAGAGGCTCCCTGGCAGCTGGGCAAGGCCAAGTTCGGCACCGACGGTTCCGGAGCGCCGCACCTTAAGGTCAGCGATGGCGTGTTCTTTATGAACGGTCGTCAGGTGTTCAACTTCGCGCTGCTTAAAGTGCCAGCGCACTTGCATGAGCTGATGGAAGAGTCGCATTTGACCTCGCAAGACATCGACGCGTTCTGCATCCATCAGGGCAGTGCGGCAATTGTCGATGCGGTCGCGCGTCGTTTTGAGGGTGAGCCTGAGAAGTTCATCAAGGACATGGTCGAGACCGGCAATACCGTGTCTTCGAGCATTCCGCTGCTGCTGGAAAAACACGTGATGGACGCCACCTGGAAGCGCGTTGCGCTCAGCGGCTTCGGTGTGGGCTTGTCGTGGGGCTCGGCGATTATCTATCGGCCGTAAAAAATAGCTTCAAGCTTGAAGCGACAACGCAAAACGCCCATGGCCGAATACGCCATGGGCGTTTTGCGTTGGGGTCATTTGTGCGTAACCGTAAAGCGTTCCTTTCGGTATTTTTAGGTGCATATCCATTGCTGCGGTAACGGCCACTTAAGGTTCCGGCTTTACGCCGGGCCACTTTGAAAAGCGCAAAGTGGCCAAACGCTTTCGCCCCTACCACTCGGTGCCTCGCTGTGGCTCGGCATGCCCTCACACAGGCCTTGCTCCGTGGGCCCGCCGCGATCGGCCATCCTTGGCCGTGTCGCGGCTAACCCGGCGTCCTGCCGGGTCACCCACTGCGCAAAACCTGTGTGAGGCCAGCGTGGTTTAAGGGGGCTGATAAATCAAAAGCCAGATCAAGATCAACAGATCGCGCTATATCCCGGGAACCGTAGCAGTTGACGAGCTCCGCGAGGCTACGTCTCCTGCCTGCCGGATCTATCTGCAAACACAAGAAACCGTACTGTATGCCTTGAGCACGAGAGCGAAGGTGCCTTGAATCACTCTGTGAGCGAGAACTCGGTCAGGCAGAAGGTGGGCACGCCCATCTCTTGCAAACGCTTGGAGCCGCCCAGTTCTGGCAAGTCGATAATGGCGGCGGCTTCAAACACCTGCGCACCCATGCGACGTACCAGGTTGGCAGCGGCGATCAGTGTGCCGCCTGTAGCGATCAGGTCATCGACGATCAGCAGCGAGTCGCCTTCGCACAAGCTGTCAGCGTGCACTTCCAGAAAAGCTTCGCCATATTCTGTCTGATAGCCTTCGGCCAAGACGTCGGCAGGCAACTTCCCTTGCTTGCGAAACAGAATTAACGGTTTGTTGAGCTGATGCGCGAGCACCGAACCGATGAGAAAGCCGCGCGCGTCCATTGCGCCGATGTGGCTGAAATCAGCTTCGACGTAACGGTGAATAAAAGTATCGGCGATGACACGCATGGCGCGTGGTGATTGGTACAGCGGCGTGATATCGCGGAAAATGACGCCCTTTTTAGGGAAGTCAACTACAGGGCGAATCAAGGGTTTGAGGCAAAAATCGTCGGCGACCATGGTCGGGCTATCCTGGTGTGCGTTAAGCGCGTCAGTATAACCCGGACCGTGATGAATTCAGACTTCCAGTGAGCCGCCGGCCAAGGCGCATAGCTTGATCGGGTCAAGAATATGGACTTCTTTGCCTTCTGCCTGGATCAGCTCGTTTTCTTGCAGGCGGGTAAACACGCGGGAAACGGTTTCGACGGCCAGACCCAGGTAGTTACCGATTTCATTGCGCGACATGCTCAGACGATACTGGTTTGCAGAGAAGCCGCGAGCACGGAAGCGTGCCGACAAGTTCACCAAAAACGTGGCAATCCGTTCATCGGCGGTCTTTTTCGAGAGCAACAACATCATTTGCTGATCGTCACGAATTTCGCGGCTCATGATGCGCATCAGCTGGCGGCGCAGTTGTGGCAGTTGTACGGACAGTTCGTCCAGACGCTCAAAGGGTATTTCGCATACCGGTGTGGTTTCCAGCGCTTGTGCGGAGACCGGGTACGCCTCGGTGCCCATGCCGGATAAACCCACCAGCTCGCTGGGCAGATGAAAGCCAGTGATCTGTTCTTCACCCGAGTCGCTCAAGCTGAATGTCTTCAATGCCCCAGAACGTACCGCGTAGACCGAGCCAAAAGGATCGCCCTGGCGAAACAGAAACTCGCCTTTTTTCAAGGGGCGACCGCGCTTGACGATTTCCTCTAACGCATCCATGTCTTCCAGATTCAACGAAAGTGGCAAACAAAGAGGGGCGAGACTGCAATCCTTGCAGTTGGCCTGACTATGAGCGCGCAGTTTTACTGGCTCGGACATTTCTTCAATCCTTGTGGGAAAACACACATAAGTTGCAAGGGTAACTCAGCGACGAGGTCGAGGCCAGTGCACCATAGCGGTGCCGCGACCTAAGTCTCATGGCGGCATCACGCAGGATTAACAGATTGATGAGTATTAAAGACACTTAGATCACTCGCGAGAATCGTTCGCGACTGGACTTTTCCAGGTACGCATCGAAGACCATGCACACCGAACGCACCAGTAACCGGCCTGCAGGCAGCACGGTCAATTGTTCTGCGTCCAGGGCGATCAGCCCATCGGCTGCCATTCTCTGCAAGGCGGGCCACTGCGGGGCAAAGTAGCCCCGAAAGTCGATGTTGAAGGCGTGTTCTACCGGGGCGAACGGCAGGTGCAGGTTGCAGATGATTTGCTGAATGACCTCGCGGCGAATTCGATCGTCCTGATTGCACAGCAGCCCTCGGCTGGTGGCGAGCTGGCCGCTGCCCAGCGCGTGCTGGTACTGCGTCAGGTCGCTGTTGTTCTGACAATAAAGGTCGCCGATCTGGCTAATGGCCGATACGCCCAGGCCGATCAGGTCGCAATGACCGTGGGTGGTGTAGCCCTGAAAATTGCGTTGCAGTGTTGATTCTTCCTGAGCGATGGCCAGTTCGTCGTCCGGCAGGGCGAAATGATCCATGCCGATGTAGCGGTAACCGGCGCGGGTCAATTGCTCAATGGTGTGCTCAAGCATGCTTAACTTTTCAGCGGGCGAGGGCAGCTCCAGAGGGTTGATCCGCCGCTGGGGCATAAAGCGCTCGGGCAAGTGCGCGTAATTGAAGACGGACAAACGATCCGGTTGCAGGCTGATCACTTCTTCGATGGTATGCGCGAAGGCTTGCGGGGTTTGTTTGGGTAAACCATAGATCAGGTCAATATTGATCGAACGAAACTGCAAGGTGCGGGCAGCATCGATGACCGCGCGGGTCTCTTCCATGCTTTGCAGGCGATTGACGGCGCGCTGCACCTGCGGGTCCAGGTCCTGCAGACCAATGCTGACGCGGTTGAAACCCAGCTCGCGTAACAGGCCCATGGTTGACCAGTCAGCTTCTCGCGGATCGATTTCGATGCCGTAATCGCCCGAGTCGTCATCCAGCACGTTGAAGTGTTTGCGTAATGTCAGCATCAGCTGGCGCAATTGATCGTGACTGAGAAACGTCGGTGTGCCCCCGCCAAAGTGCAGCTGTTCGACTTTTTGTCTGGGGTCTAGGTGGCAGGCGATTTGCTGGATTTCTTGTTCCAGTCGTTGCAGGTAAAGCTGCGCCCTGCCACGGTCTTTGGTGATGACCTTGTTGCAGGCGCAGTAGTAGCAAATATTGGCGCAAAACGGTATGTGTACATACAGAGACAGCGGGCGTAGCGCCTTACGACTTTCGCGCAGGGCGTGTAACAGGTCGAAAGGGCTGACCTGATTATTGAATTGCACCGCCGTCGGGTATGAGGTGTAGCGGGGGCCGGCCATATCGTAGCGGCGTATTAATGTTGAGTCCCAACGAATGGCGTCGAGCATGCGGGCATTCCCCTGGGATGGCTGTCAATGCTCCGGATTCTAGGGGTTGGAAAGGGGGCAGGCCTTGATATGCATCAACGGCTGATGCGTATCAGTGCCCCATCAACCAGTGCTGATGTGGGCCGGGCAGGGTCCAGATACCGAAGGCAATGACCAGCAAACCTCCGGCCATGCGTACGCTGCGCTTGCGCAACAGGGCCGTGACCCGTTCGGCAGCGAGCCCGGTGGCGAGCAGCACAGGCCATGTGCCAAGACCGAACGCGAGCATGAGTAATGCGCTCTCCATCGCGCTGCCTTGGCTGGCTGACCAGATCAAGGTGCTGTACACCAGTCCGCACGGCAGCCAGCCCCACAGCGCACCGAGCAGCAAGGCGCGGGGCAGAGTCGACACCGGCAGTAGCCGGTTGGCCACGGGCTGAATATGGCGCCACAGGCCGCGCCCCAAACGTTCGATGCGGGTCAATCCGCTCCACCAGCCCGCCAGATACAGGCCCATACAGATCAGCAGCAACCCGGCCAGCAGGCGCATCAACATCGCTGCCGGGCTGTTGGCCACTGCCCACCCGGCCAGCCCCAGCAGCAAACCTGCGCACCCATAGCTGAGAATTCGGCCCAAGTTGTACGCCAGCAACAGCCTGAAGCGGCGGCTGCGTTGCTCTTTGGGAATGGCCATTGTCAAAGCGCCCATCAAGCCACCACACATGCCCAGGCAATGGCCGCCGCCCAGCAGTCCCAGTATGACTGCCGATACCAGTAGGGGCGCGAGCTCAAGCATGGGGTGGCGCCGAGGTGTCGTTGTCCTGAGCGGGCGCAGGATGCTGGCGTCTGGCTTCTTCGACAGCCGCCGTGTGCTGCGGGTCCAGTTCATCAAACAGAATGCTGTGCGCCGGGCTGTCGAGGTCATCGTACTGGCCGCTGTCCACCGCCCAGAAGAAGATGTAGATCGCGATGGCAACAATCAGCAAGGCCGCAGGAATCATGATGTAAAGCGCTGGCATAGAGGCTCCATGCTACGGGTTCAGGCCGCTTGCGGGCGGGCCTCTGCGGTGGGTCGGATGGGTGCCGGATGCGGCAGACGGGTCAGGCGCAAGGCATTGAGCACAACCGTCAACGAACTGATCGACATGCCGATGGCGGCCCAAACGGGGGTGATCCAGCCGAGTGCCGCGAAGGGCAGCATAAGGCCATTGTACAGTCCGGCCCACAGCAGGTTTTCGAGGATGACCCGGCGCGTGCGTCGCGCCAGACTGAACGCTTGCACCAAGGCGTCCAGACGGTTGGACAGCAATACGGCATCGGCGCTTGTTTTGGCCAGGTCAGTGGCTGAACCCATCGCTATGCTGATGTCAGCAGCCGCCAGCACGGGCACATCGTTCACCCCGTCACCCAGCATCAGTACGGTGCGGCCCTGGGCATGCAAGCGTTGCAGTACCAATAATTTGTCATCGGGGCGCATTGCACCCAGTGCTTCGTCAATGCCCAGTTCGGCGGCCACGCTGGCGACCATAGGCGAGCTGTCGCCCGAGAGCAGCAGTGTATGCCAGCCGCGGGCCTTGCACGCCACCACCAGCGCACGTGCATCAGTGCGCAGACGGTCATCGAGTACCAGCCAGGCCAAGGCTCCCTCAGTGTCGCCCAGCAGCAGCCATTGACCGGGTTCATCCGGCATGACCGGGACGGCGCAGTGGCTCAGCTCACAGACGAATGTGGGTTGGCCGATACGCAAGCGCTGTTCACCGACTGTGCCCTCAAGGCCCAGCCCGGGTGTGCTGTGCACGTTTTCAGCGGCTTGCGGGGCGCGGCCAAAAGCGCGGGCGATGGGGTGTTCGGATCGATTTTCGAGGGCGGCGGCGAGGCTCAGGCACTGATCGCTGTCCACCTCACGTAATGGGTGGATGGCTCTTAAGGCCAGGCGGCCTTCGGTGAGGGTGCCGGTTTTGTCGAAAATAACCGTATCAATCTGGTTCAAACCTTCGATCACGTGCCCGCGGGTCAGCAGCAAGCCCAGTTTATGCAGGGTGCCGGTGGCGGCAGTGAGGGCGGTCGGAGTCGCCAAGGACAAGGCGCAAGGGCAGGTGGCGACCAGCATGGCCAGTACGATCCAGAAGGCTCGCGTGGGATCGAGCTGCCACCACAGCAGACCAATCACAAGTGCCGCAATCAACGAAAACAGCAGGAACCATTGCGCAGCTTTGTCAGCAATTTCAGCGAGCCGTGGTTTTTCGGTTTGAGCGCGCTCCAGCAAACGCACAATGGCCGACAGGCGAGTGTCTTGTCCCAGTGCCACTACTTCAACGGTCAGGACCCCTTCGACATTCAATGTACCTGCGGTCACGGTATCGCCCACGCCACGGGGTTGCGGCAGGTATTCGCCGGTTAGTACGGATTCGTCAATGCTGGTCAGGCCTTCGAGAATCTTGCCGTCGGCTGGCAGCGTCGCTCCGGGGTGAACCAATACGGTGTCGCCGACGTTCAGTTCGCTCAGCAGGATGCGTTCGCTCTGGCCGTCTTCGCTCACGCGTAAGCAAGAAGCGGGCAGCAAGTTAACCAGTTGTGCGGTGGCCGCCGCGGTGCGCTCGCGGGCGCGGCGTTCCAGATAGCGCCCGGCCAGCAAAAACAAGGCGAACATGCCCACTGCATCGAAATACAGTTCGCCGACCCCGGTGATCGCGGTCCAAATACCGGCGATATAGGCGCTGCCAATGGCCAGTGAAACCGAAACGTCCATGGTCAGGTGACGGGTGCGCAGGTCGCGCATCGCGCCTTTGAAAAAGGGCGCGCAGCTGTAGAACACGATAGGTGTGGTGAGGAACAGCGCCACCCAGCGCAGGATGGTATGCATCTCGGGGCTGAGGTCAGTGTTGAATTCGGGCCAGGTGGCCATGGTTGCCATCATGGCCTGAAACCACAGTAATCCGGCCACCCCCAGTTGGCGCAAGGCCAGCCGGTTTTCGCTGGCCAGTTGCTCGGTGGCCCGATCCGCCTGATAGGGGTGCGCGGCGTAACCGATATGGCGCAGCTCGCGCAGTAGTTCACTCAGTGGCAACTGACCATCACTCCAGCGCACATGCAGGCGGTGATTGGACAGGTTTAGCCGCGCCTCGCTGACAGCGGGCAAGCGCAGCAGGTGTTTTTCAATGAGCCAGCCGCAGGCAGCACAACTGATGCCCTCCATCAGCAAGGTGGTTTCGGCCTGTTCATCGGTGTGCCGCACAAAGGGCTTTTGCACCTCGGGACGATCGTACAGGGCCAGCTCTTCGCTCAGTTGCGTGGGCAGCGCTTCAGGGTTGGCCGAAGTTTCACTGCGATGCTGGTAATAGCTTTCGAGGCCGCCAGCCACGATGGCTTCGGCGACAGCCTGGCAGCCCGGGCAGCAGAATTCGCGAGGCTGACCCAGTACTACAGCGATACATCGGCGACCGGCCGGAACGGGCAGGGCGCAGTGGTAGCAGGGAACAGGTGTGGTCATGGGACTTGCTGGTGTTCGGCGCCTTGAATCGGCTCATCCCCTAGCATCAGGTCTTTGTCGTGATCGACCTCTTCTTCTTCGAACAGGCGCCAGGTCTGGCCGTTTTCGACACCCAGCAATTCAACGAAGCGGCGCCCTTCAACCTTGTCATCCAGTTGGCCGGTGTAGCGGCCCGGCTCGGAAGGGCTTTGTTTGAGGCTGATGCGACGGTCTTTTTCAGGCTGAGTCGGAGAAATCAGATTCAGCTCCAGCGTGGCGGGTTGACTGTTGCCTTCGAGCAGCACCACCACTTCTCCGGTCAATTCGTCCAGACGCAGTTTGGCTTGCAGTTGCAGCGTCTGGCCGAGCAACTCGCGATCCAGTGAGCGGTTGATGCCTTTACCGGCTTCGTAGTAGTTGTCGTTGACCAGGTGATCCGGGTTATTGACGGCAATGGTCACCATCGAAAGCGTCAAGGTCACTGAGCACGCAAGAATGGCAATGATGATCCACGGCCAAATATGCTTGTACCAAGGGCTAGAGCCGTTTACACCGGGCATGGCAGTTTCTCTTATCTGATGAGTGGGCCGATGAAGCGGCTCTTGGCTTTAACGTTGGTGTCGGGGTTGTCGGCATCCTTGAGGATGAAAAACACCTCGTTAGTGCTGGACGGCAGTTGCTCGGGTGCCACCGACAGCTCGACCGGCAGGCTGACAATGTCGCCTGCTGCGACCTGGATTTCGCGTTTGCCTTGCAGTTTCAGATCAGCCAGGCCCGTGGCTTCCAGCACGTAGGTATGGTCGTGCTGGTCTTTGTTCATGATTTTCAGGCTGTAGACGTTTTCGATCCGGCCTTGTGCGTTTTCGCGGTAGAGCACACGGTCTTTACTGACATCGAAACCAACCAGCGTGCGGGTGAAAAATGCCGCTGCCAGCAGGGCTATCATGGCCATTAAGACCACGGCATAGCCGATCAGGCGCGGGCGAAGTGTGTGGGTTTTCTGCCCTGAAAGATTGTGCTCAGTGGTGTAGCTGATGAGCCCGCGTGGGTAGTTCATCTTGTCCATGATGCTGTCGCAGGCGTCGATGCACGCCGCGCAACCTATGCATTCAATTTGCAGGCCGTCGCGAATGTCGATACCGGTCGGGCAGACTTGCACACACAAGGTGCAGTCGACGCAGTCGCCCAGACCCTGGGCCTTGTAGTCGCTGTCTTTTTTACGAGGGCCGCGCTGCTCGCCACGCCGTGGGTCATACGAGACGATCAGCGTGTCTTTGTCGAACATGACGCTCTGGAAACGCGCATAGGGGCACATGTAAATGCACACCTGCTCGCGCAGCCAGCCGGCATTGCCGTAAGTGGCCAGAGTGAAAAAGCCGACCCAGAAATACGCCCAGCCATCGGCCTGGCCGGTGAAGAATTCGATGACCAATTCGCGGATGGGCGAGAAGTAGCCGACAAAGGTCATGCCGGTGACAAAGCCAATCAGCAGCCACAGGCTGTGTTTGCCGAGTTTGCGAAGGAACTTGTTGGCGCTCATGGGCGCCTTGTCGAGCTTGATACGCTGGTTGCGGTCGCCTTCTGTGACCTTTTCGCACCACATGAAGACCCATGTCCACACGCTTTGCGGGCAGGTATAACCGCACCACACGCGCCCGGCGTACACCGTAATAAAAAACAGCCCAAAGGCGGCGACGATCAGCAGGCCCGATAGCAGGATGAAATCCTGCGGCCAGAACGTAGCGCCAAAAATAAAGAATTTACGCTCGGGAAGGTTCCACCACACTGCCTGGTGACCGCCCCAGTTCAACCAGACCGTCCCGAAATACAGCAAAAACAGAAAAGCGCCACCGACCATGCGCAGGTTGCGAAAGAAACCGGTGAAGGCTCGGGTATAGATCTTTTCCCGGGGAGCATAGAGGTCGACGGTCTGCGGTGTATTTTTGGCAGGTGCAGTCACATCGTTGACAGGAATCTGGTTGCTCATTGGGTCGTCCCACGGCAGTGGAAAATGCCTCGGTCAGTACGTGCCAACCGCGGTCAGAAGGTGGTGCAGTGGCGTAATGATACCTGCGTGACTCCAGTGCAGGGGTGCGACCTTTGGTCGCGTTCACGGGGGTGTAACTTTGGTGTAGCGATTGCTTTAAGTCTTGATGTGGATCAATTGACTTCGGGTATTGACTGAGGGTCCAAAGGCTTGATTCAAAGCTCCCAGGGGTTGATCACGCGAATGCCGTCGAAGCAGAAATCCTTGGCGTTGCGAGTGACGAGGGTCATATCATGAACCAAGGCTGTGGCGCCGATCAGCGCATCGCACTCGTTGCCGCGGTCCGGGACATGCAGGCGGGCGCAACGGCGCGCAACATGACTGTCAATTGACAGCACCCGGCCTGCGAAGGCGGGAATCACATGACCTTCAAGCCAGGTGCGCAAGATGGCTGCCTGCGCTGTGTCGCGCCGTTCCAGGCGCAATATGCCTGTTTCTATTTCTAGCAAGGTGATGGCGGATATATACAATTTGTACGCCTCAACCCCATGCGCCCAGGCCACAACTGCCGGGTCAGCCTGAGGTTTACGAAGCTCCGAGATCACATTGGTGTCGAGTAAGAACATTAAAAATCCAGGGAACGCGGCGTGATGGCTGCGCGTTCGGGTTCAAATTCAACCGGCGCCGAATCAGGCATGACAAGCAAGTCGACGATGCTGGTATTCAGGCCGGTCAGTCGTTGGTACTCCTCCATGCATAGCAGTACATGAGCAGGGCGGCCACGATCGGTGATGTAAACAGGCCCTTGCTGGGCGGCTTTTTTGGCACCGCTTGTGTCTTGATTGAATTCGCGACTTGAAATGGTGGTGATAGCCATGAGGAAAACCTCCCTAACCTAACAATGTAGAAACGTTACTACTTATGGCGTCTGTGATGCAATCGAAACAACAGCCTGTAACAAAACGGCTGCGCGTAAAAGGTGATTGCGCAGCCGTTTTTTATTGCATTTACCCGTCTGTTTTAGTCTTCGCCATTGGCATTTTCGCCCTGTGACAAGCTGTAAACGTAGGCGGCCAGCAGGTGAACCCTGTCATTGCCTTGTAACTGCGCTTGAGCAGGCATCTGGCCCTGACGGCCGTAACGAATGGTCTGCTGCAATTGAGCGAAGCTTGAACCGTAGATAAAGGCGCCCGGATGCGTGAGGTCTGGCGCACCCATCAGTGGGTTGCCTTTGCCTTCAGGGCCGTGGCAAACCGCACAGTTGGTGGCGAACAGTGCTTGGCCCTTGGCCGGGTCAGCCTTCGCCCCTTCAGGCAGTTTGCGGTCATCGAGCTGAGTCAGTACATACGCGGCAACGTCGCTGACGCCTTGCTCACCAATGACCTCAGCCCAGCCGGGCATCACTGCATGACGTCCGGCCATGATGCTTTCCTTGATTTTGTCGGGGGTGGCGCCCCAGCGCCAGTCGGCGTCGGTCAGGTTGGGGAAGCCATAAGCACCTTTTGCATCGGAGCCGTGGCACACCGAGCAGTTGGAGGCAAACAGACGCGCGCCCATTTTCAGGGCTTGCGGGTCTTTGGCAACGTCCTCTATGGGCATGGCGGCGAATTTGGCGAAGATCGGGCCGTATTTAGCGTCCGATTTGGCCATTTCCTTTTCCCACTCATGCACGCCGGTCCAGCCGGTCTGGCCATTGGCAAACGCGGTGCCATTTTTGGTGTCCAGCGCTTCATAGCCGGGCAGGATGCCTTTCCAGTTACCCAGGCCCGGGTAGAGCACCAGATACCCCAGGGCGAATACGATGGTGCCCACAAACAGCCAAAACCACCAATTGGGCAGCGGATTGTCGAACTCTTCAATACCGTCGTAGGCATGCCCGACTTTCTCTTCGGTCTGCTCGTTGCGTTGTCCCTTGCGGGTGTCCAGCAACAACCAGGTCAACGCGAAAATGGTGCCCAGCGTGAGGACGGTGATGTACCCGCTCCAAAAGCTAGTCATTCTTTGTTACTCCTGGACGCTTGTTCTTGTTCAATGTGCTTGATGGCTTCAGGGTCGTCCTTGAACGGCAACAGGGTTGCGTCATCGAATTCCGATTTGCGCTTGGGGCTGAATACCCACAAGGCCAAACCGATAAAAGCCACCATCACGACCACTGTGCCCAGGCCACGAATCATCCCGATATCCATTCAGATCACCGTTTGCTTTTGATCAGAGTGCCCAGGCCCTGAAGGTAGGCCACCAGCGCGTCCATTTCGGTTTTCCCTTTGACGGCATCTTTGGCTCCGGCGATGTCTTCGTCGGTGTAAGGCACGCCCAGGGTGCGCAAGACTTCCATTTTTTTTGCCGTGTCTTTGCCGTCCAGGGTGCGTTCCACCAAAAACGGATAAGCCGGCATGATCGACTCCGGCACCACGTTGCGCGGGTTGTACAAGTGGGCCCGCTGCCAGTCATCGGAGTAACGCCCACCGACACGGGCCAAGTCTGGGCCGGTGCGCTTGGAGCCCCACAGGAACGGATGATCCCAGACACTTTCACCGGCCACGGAATAGTGGCCATAGCGTTCGGTTTCGGCGCGGAACGGCCGGATCATTTGCGAGTGACACCCCACGCATCCGTTGGCGATGTAGATGTCGCGGCCTTCCAGTTCCAGCGCGGTACGCGGCTTCATGCCTTCGACCGGGTTATTGGTGACGTCCTGGAAAAACAGCGGAACAATCTGGGTCAGGCCCCCGATGCTGACGGCAATGACCATCAAAAACGCCATGAGGCCGATATTTTTCTCGACTGCTTCGTGCTTCATCAGTGGGCTCCCACGACAGCGATCTGGCTTGCAGCTTGGGCTTCTACCGGGTTCGAAGCCCGTACAGTGCGCCAGACGTTATAGGCCATGAACAGCATGCCGCTGGCGAAAATGGCCCCGCCCAGTGCGCGCACGATAAAGCCCGGATGGCTGGCTTGCAGGGCTTCGACGAACGAGTAGGTCAAGGTGCCGTCTTCGTTGATCGCACGCCACATCAACCCTTGAGTAATGCCGTTGACCCACATCGAGGCGATATACAGCACGGTGCCAATGGTCGCCAGCCAGAAGTGCACGTTGATCAGACTGACGCTGTACATCTGCTTCTGGCCGTAGATTTTCGGAATCATGTGGTACATGGAGCCGATCGTAATCATCGCCACCCAGCCCAATGCCCCCGCGTGTACGTGGCCGATGGTCCAGTCGGTGTAGTGGGAGAGGGCGTTGACCGTCTTGATGGCCATCATCGGGCCCTCGAAGGTCGACATGCCGTAGAACGCCAGTGACACCACCAGAAAGCGCAGGATCGGGTCGGTGCGTAACTTATGCCAAGCCCCTGACAGGGTCATCATGCCGTTGATCATGCCGCCCCAGCTGGGTGCCAGCAGGATGATCGACATGGCCATGCCCAGCGATTGAGCCCAGTCCGGCAGCGCGGTGTAGTGCAGGTGGTGCGGACCGGCCCAGATATACAGGGTGATCAGCGCCCAGAAGTGCACGATGGACAAGCGATAGGAGTAGATCGGGCGCTCGGCCTGTTTGGGCACGAAGTAATACATCATGCCCAGAAAACCTGTTGTCAGGAAAAACCCTACTGCGTTGTGGCCGTACCACCACTGAATCATGGCGTCGGTCGCACCGGCGTAGGCGGAGTAGGACTTGAAAAAACTGACCGGCAACGACGCGTGGTTAACGATGTGCAACATCGCCGTCACCACAATAAAGGCCCCGTAGAACCAGTTACCGACGTAGATATGTTTGGTTTTGCGTATGGTGATGGTGCCAAAGAAGACCATGCCGTAAGCCACCCACACGATGGCCAGCAAAATAGCCAAAGGCCATTCCAGCTCTGCATATTCTTTGGTGGTGGTGTACCCCAGGGGCAAGGTGATGATGGCGCCGACAATGACCGCCTGCCACCCCCAAAAAGTGAACGAGGCCAGCGAGTCGGAGATCAGGCGGGTCTGGCAGGTGCGCTGTACGACGTAATAAGACGTGCCAAACAGAGCGCAGCCACCAAAGGCAAAAATCACAAGGTTGGTGTGCAGCGGGCGTAGACGCCCGAAAGTCGTCCATTCCAGGCCAAAGTTCAATTCAGGCCACACGAGCTGTGACGCGATAAAGACCCCGAGCCCCATGCCTAGGATTCCCCAGACCACCGTCATGATGGCGAACTGGCGGACGACCTTATAGTTATAAGCAGTCGGACTGATTGCTGTGCTCATTCTAGGGTTCCACGGTTTTATATTTTTTAGGGGTAAAAAAGCGGCGCAAGTATGGGTAAAGCATTGGGGTATTGCAACGCAACATAACCTCACTCAGGGAGCGGCAACGCTTAGCCGGCGGCCTTTCCATGCATTGTGTAAGGTCAAAATGACCTCAAAGACACGTTGCATTTTGGGCAATGGTGAAGGCTGTTGGCGGGGCGATACTGGGGAGGAAAGTAAAAGAGGCGAGGAGAAATGTCCAGAAATTGTTCACAGAGTTGTATACAACTCTACAGAAGCACCTCGTGGGTGCTTCTGCGGCGGGTGAGGCATTATTTGGCGTATTTGTCCTCTTTATTACCCTGCGACAAGCTGAACACATACGCGGCCAGTAACTGCACCTTGTCGTTGCCCAGCAATTCGTTTTGCGCTGGCATATGGCCTTGACGGCCGTGGCGGATGGTCTGTTGCAATTGCCCCAGGCTGGTGCCGTAGATATAGGCCTCGGGCACCGTCAAATCCGGGGCGCCCATCACCTGCATGCCTTTGCCGTTGGCGCCGTGGCACGCCACGCAGGTGGTCTCGAAGGCCTGCTTGCCCGCGTTCAGATCAACCGCGGTGCCTTGTGGCAATGGCAAGCCAGCCAGATCGTGACGCACGTAAGCGGCGACGTTTTTGACCCCGTCTTCACCCAGTACCGGCCCCCAGGCGGGCATCACGGCAATGCGCCCGCCCATGATGGAGGCCTTGATGGTGTCGGCATCGCCGCCCCAGCGCCAGGTGTTGTCGGTTAGGTTAGGGAAACCGAAAGCCCCCTTGGCATCCGAGCCGTGGCACACCGAGCAATTTGAGGCGAACAGGCGACCGCCCATTTTCAGCGCTTGAGGGTCTTGCGCCACCTCTTCCACGGGCATGGCGGCATACTTGGCGAAAATCGGACCGAAGCGGGCATCCGCCTTGTCCATCTCCTTCTGCCACTCATGAACACCCGTCCAGCCATTCTCGTAACCCGGCAGCAGGCCTTTCCAATTGCCAAGGCCGGGATAGAGGATCAAATAACCGACGCCGAAGACCAGCGTGCCCACAAACAACATAAACCACCACTGGGGCAGCGGGTTGTCGTACTCCTCAATGCCATCAAAGCTGTGGCCCATGGTCTCGACGGTTTCGCCTTTGTTTTCGCCTTTGCGTGTCCCCACCAGCAGCCATGTCAGGCCAATCAGCGTTCCGATGGTCAACACGCAGATATAGATACTCCAGAAAGTCGTCATGCTTTGTCGCTCCTCGACGCTTGCGCTTGCTCGACGTGTTTCAGGGCCTGCGGGTCGTCCTTGAAGGGCAGTAACGTAGCGTCTTCAAACTCGGATTTGCGGCGCGGGCTGAACACCCAGAGTGCCAAGCCAATAAATGCCACGGCCACCAGCAACGTGCCCAGGCCGCGAATCATTCCACTACTCATCTCCAGAACCATTGTTCACCTCTTGCTCTTGATGGCAGTGCCGAGCACTTGCAGGTAGGCCACGAGCGCGTCCATCTCGGTTTTGCCCTGTACCGACTGTTTGGCGTTAGCGATGTCTTCATCGGTGTAAGGCACACCCAGGGTGCGCATCACCTTGAGCTTGGTTTCGGTGTGTGAAGTGTCGACCGCCGACTCGACCAGCCAGGGGTAGGCGGGCATTTTTGATTCGGGCACCACGTTGCGCGGGTTGTACAAATGCGCGCGGTGCCAGTCATCCGAGTAACGTGCACCCACCCGTGCCAAGTCCGGGCCGGTGCGTTTTGAACCCCACAGGAAGGGGTGATCCCACACGCTTTCACCGGCTACCGAATAGTGGCCATAGCGCTCGGTTTCAGCGCGGAACGGGCGAATCATCTGCGAGTGACACTGCACGCAGCCTTCACGGATGTAGATGTCGCGTCCTTCAAGTTGCAACGCGGTGTAGGGCTTCATGCCTTCAACCGGGGTGTTGGTCACGTCTTCAAAGAACAGCGGGACAATCTGCGTCAGGCCGCCGATGCTCACGCACAGAATCATCAGCAACAGCATCAGGCCGATATTTTTTTCAATCACTTCGTGTTTCATGGCGAACTCCTCAGGCCATCTGCGCGGCGGCAACGACTTCAGCGGGCTCGGCGTTACGCACCGTGCGCCACGTGTTGTAAGCCATCAGCAGCATGCCGCTGAAGAAAATCGCGCCCCCGATCAGGCGCACGACATAGCCCGGATGGCTGGCCACCAGGGTTTCGACGAAGGAGTAGGTCAGCGTGCCGTCCTCGTTCACTGCGCGCCACATCAGGCCTTGAGCGATGCCGTTGACCCACATCGAGGCGATGTAAAGCACGGTGCCGATGGTGGCCACCCAGAAATGCGCGTTGATCAGGCCAATGCTGTACATCTGCGGGCGTCCGAAGATTTTCGGGATCATGTGGTAGAGCGCACCAATCGAAATCATCGCCACCCACCCCAGAGCACCGGCGTGCACGTGGCCGATGGTCCAGTCGGTGTAGTGGGAGAGGGCGTTGACGGTCTTGATGGCCATCATCGGGCCTTCGAAGGTCGACATGCCGTAGAAGGCCAGCGACACCACCAGAAAGCGCAGGATCGGGTCGCTGCGCAACTTATGCCAGGCGCCCGAGAGCGTCATCATGCCGTTGATCATGCCGCCCCAACTGGGGGCCAGCAGAATCAGTGACATCACCATGCCCAGTGACTGCGCCCAGTCAGGCAGCGCGGTGTAGTGCAAGTGGTGCGGGCCGGCCCAGATATACAGCGTGATCAGCGCCCAGAAGTGCACGATGGACAGGCGATAGGAGTAGATCGGGCGTTCGGCCTGTTTCGGCACGAAGTAGTACATCATTCCCAAAAAGCCCGCTGTCAGGAAAAACCCTACCGCGTTATGGCCGTACCACCACTGCACCATCGCATCTGTTGCGCCACCGTAGAGGGAGTAGGACTTGGTGAGGCTGACCGGGATTTCGAGGTTATTGACGATGTGCAAAATCGCCACTGTCACGATAAATGCGCCGAAGAACCAATTGCCCACGTAGATGTGTTTGGTTTTGCGCTTCATGATCGTGCCGAAAAACACGATGGCGTAAGCGACCCAGACGATGGTGATCAAGATATCAATCGGCCATTCCAGCTCGGCGTATTCCTTTGAGCTGGTGAAGCCCAGGGGCAGGCTGATGGCGGCGAGCAAAATGACTAACTGCCAGCCCCAAAAGGTAAAGGCCGCAATCTTGGGTGCAAACAGCGTGGCCTGACAGGTGCGTTGCACCGTATAGAAGGAGGACGCGAACAATGCACAACCGCCAAAGGCGAAAATCACCGCGTTGGTGTGCAACGGGCGAAGACGCCCGAAGCTGGTCCATGGCAAATTGAAATTGAGTTCGGGCCAGACCAACTGCGCGGCGATAAAAACCCCGAGCCCCATACCGACGATGCCCCAAACCACCGTCATAATGGCAAATTGGCGGACCACCTTATAGTTGTAGGCGGTACTGATTGAAGTGTTCATGGTTCCCCATCCACGGTTCAGGCGAGTACATGTGCACGCCTGGAGTTATTGGCAGACTAAAAGCGAGGCAAGCATGGGCGTAGCAAGGGGGGGCGGTATTGACGGGGATCAATGGGCGCAGTGCGTGCAGGATCGGGGCTGGTTATGGAATGCAGCGTCCGGCGCGGTGAAAACGGCCGAACCGGCCACGCTGATCATGGCCCACGGCGCGGGTGCACCGATGGACAGCGACTGGATGACCGGCATGGCTGAACGCCTTGCCGCGCGCGGGCTCAACGTGTTGCGCTTCGAGTTCCCTTACATGGCGCAACGTCGACTCGAGGGTGGCAAAAGGCCGCCTAACCAACAGGCCCAGTTGCTCGACTGTTGGCGTGAGGTGTACGCCGAGGTGCGACGGCATGTCGCTGGGCGCGTGGCCATTGGCGGTAAATCCATGGGTGGGCGAATGGCCAGTCTTGTGGCGGACGAACTGGCCGTGGATGCACTGGTGTGTTTGGGCTATCCGTTTTACGCATCCGGCAAACCGGAAAAACCGCGTGTGGCGCATCTGGCTGAACTGCACACACCGACGCTTATTATTCAGGGCGAACGCGATGCATTGGGCAACCGCCAAGCAGTTGAGGCCTACACGCTGGCGCCGAGCATTGAATTGTTTTGGTTAGTGGCGGGCGATCATGATTTGAAGCCGCTAAAAGCTTCGGGCTTTACCCATGTGCAGCATCTGGATGCGGCGGCCGATCACATTGCGCGGCTTGTGTAGCGTGCTGTTTTCGCAGTATCGGCGGCGACAGGCATCGTGTAGCCGCTGCCGAAGGCTGCGCTCGGCGGCGAAGCCGTCGTAAACCCATTCAGCCTGGGTGTTGCAGATCCACCGTGTTCATCAGGTTTGCGACGATTGCATCGCCGAACGCAGCCTCGCACGACTCGACGGCTGCTACGGGTACTGAGGTTCCCCCGCGTGTCTACAACAGCGTTCGCACAAGCGGCTTTTGTCAGAGACGAGTCTCAACAAAACAGCATGCTTCTGTCGTCTCAGGCGGAACCGTCCGACATACAAGAGTTTTGTATTCTCATCTAATTCCTCCCTGTCAGCCATGACGGGGGAGTCGAGCACCGCATTCCCTCACCGCCATTACATTGAGGGAAACGGATGCCCACCTTCTGCCAGCTTTCTCGCCGTCACTCATCTTTTTTTGCTCTACATCAACGCTGTGTACGGGCATTCCTCATGGCGTCCGCAGGGGGCTGGATACTGGCGGCCAGCCTGTTGTTGCAAGGTTGTGTCGAGTCGCGGCCGACGATGTTGGGGGCGCCGATAGAAGGCATCAACCACACCTCGGCCGCCATCAACGGTTTTAGCGTGAACCGCAATGGTGGCCACAATATCGGCCCTTATGGCGGTGGTGGTACACAAGTGTGTTGCGCCGTACTGCCACGTCAATGGCGCGAAGGGCTGACGGTTGTTGTGGAGTGGGAGAAAGATTCACTACCTCATGATTATGGGAATTGGTTAGAGCCTCTTTTTTCTGATGCGTGGAGCGCTCGCATGAAAAATCATCAAAACCAATACACCCGACATAGCGCCGTCGTTGAAGTGGCCCCTTATCAAGAACTGGGTGTTGTCACCGTGCATTTCCTGCCCTGCGATCAGGTCAAAGTTGCGGCAGGTACGACCTACGCCTGGCTTGCTGAGCACCCATATCAATATCCCCGCCGAATGGAAGTGCCCAGCACATGCCCAACTCCCTGAATACGTTCGATAAGCGCCCGCCAGCGGAACCTCTGACGATGACCCCGGAATTTCCCGAAAAGGGGTTGTTACCTTCGCATCCTCAGCAGGTGGCCGATAACGGCATCGCGCAGAAAAAAGTGGAGCGTCAGATCGCGATTGAAACCGAGCGGGCAGCGCTGGCTGCACGCCGGTTTTATGTTGGTCCGCCCTGTATGGATGTGTTGAATATCACGCTGTGTTTCGACGGCACCAACAACCATGAGCCGTCAGATAAATTGAGCAAGCCACCCACGACCAGCAATGTGGCGCGTTTGTTTCACGCCAGTCTGGGTGATATGGAAGGTCAGCCCCCAACCCTTGTGAGCGATGAGGCTTTCTTTCGCTATTACATCCCTGGGGTCGGTACTGAATTCAAGGAAATTCATGAGTTCGGGCCGAGCAGCTCGGGGCTGAGTATGGCCACGGGCGGTGAAAATCGCATCAACTGGGCGTTGACTCGACTATTAGATGCGTTGAAAAAAGCGTGTTCAGAGGGGCATTGGCCATCAGAGGCGGCCTACGCACTTGTCCAGAAATTGGGCACGTCTGTAGGCATGGATGCCTTGGGCGCTTCACTCGTCAGCGACGGCTACGCCCGCCGCAAGGCAGTCCTTGAAGGCCCGATTCGCGAGTTGCAACAAAAAGTTGAATTGCAGAACCGCCTGAAAACCGCTCCGCTGATCAAGGCCATGCGCCTGTACGTGTACGGCTTTTCTCGCGGCGCTGCCGAAGCACGGGCCTTTGCCACTTGGCTGGAGGCGTTGAGCAAGGTCGAGGTCGAGGGTGAAACCTGCTACCTGTTCGCCGGGCTGCCCATCAGCATTGCCTTTCTGGGACTGTTCGACACGGTGGCGTCAGTGGGGGTGGCGTATCTGGCGCCCTTTGCCAGCGGGCATATGGGCTGGGCTGACGATTCGCTGCGCCTGTCGGATTCGGAGGTGTTTTTAGAGCGCTGCGTGCATC
>NZ_JBJGEJ010000022.1:0-62902 GCF_045062345.1 Pseudomonas sp. 2024-210
CACACAGCCAGAACTGCATACTTTAGCCAAGCCCCCCCCCTCTCCTTGATAGTGAGTCAGGTGCAGCCTTCACGTCGGCCCCTCTGAATAGGCTGAAGTAAAGGTATAGCCGGCTAATGGTGGCAAATGAGATTCTGAAGAATCAAACAGTCGACAGATAGGGGGCGCAAGCGTGCAATCAGATGTGCCAGCAGAGCTTGTCGCTCTACCGACTCAATGCTCGCCCTGTAGTGGCCTACTGAAATCTATAGTAACCCCCATTTTTGCAATGCTGATTAACGGGTGAAGTGGCTGGCTTGCTTAAATCTACCCGGCGTCTCGTTGATAGCCTGCAGATCGAGCGAATAAGAGGTCGCCCATATCGTTACTCCAACCCAAATGACTTAGCGATCAATAATCACTGAAAAAAACCAACGAACGAACGCACTGCCATAGCTCGACCATCCAGTTAACCTCACCCTCAGCACGAATCTGCTCAGTGGCCGCACTGCCGATACCAGCTAACACGGCGCCATTCAGGCAAAAGGTCGCCGGACGTTCACGTCAGAAACAGACGGACTAAGCAGGATCGGGGATGGCGGGGAACTGAACAAAAAAAGAAAGCGAGAACAATCTCTCAAGCCAAAATGCTCACGAGCGCCTTTCAATCAGCTACGTATGACGGGCGAAAATGCCAAGGCCTGAGCCGCTATCCCACATAGCATAACTAACAGGCCTGAATCTCTACGCCGAGGAATGAAAACCGGACAATAGATGGATGTCCAACCCGAAAGCAGAGAAGAATAAAAACCCTTTAAAATACCACTAAGGGTATTTTAAATAAATAAAACAAAAAAATAAATTTGACTTTAAGAAAAAAACCAAAATGCTATACTTTGTATTCAAAATACTCGTCAATATATAGCATATAATGAGCGCGCGAAAAGTGTCAAGCATCCATCTATCTTATCCTGCAAATCTGCCTCCCCTAGCGGCAACACTTCGTGACGGCCCGTCACCCCATCACGCACGACCAACTATCTACCAACACCCCGGCCCCCAGCAGCCAAGCATACAAACCGCGACCAAAACCCTCCAGTGCAATTCTGTCGGCTCTCCGAGCATCACCAGCGCAATCTCCCCGATGAGCCTCGGTGCCTCCGTCAAAAGCACCCCCAACAAAAGCAGCAACAAAATAGGCAGCCGAAAAAAATTGAGCTCCCACCTGCTCGAAGGTGCTCGCCGATGACTTTTTGCATGAGGGTGAAGGTGGACTACCAGAGCGCTACGAACATCAAGAAAATGCGACTGCCTGGGTTGTTGACTGATCGTGGAATACTGGTATCGCTCCTGCAATACCACAGCGAGCAACGTAGGAGCATGTCTTGGCGGGATCGTGTGAATCTGGCTGTAATTTTACTGCTCGATTTCATAGCAAAGAGCGGCATTCCTTTCGATTCGCCTACGACGCTGCTGATGTCATTCAGTAACGCGTTGAGAAACGGCACCATCGATCTCGACCTGGAAGACCCTACAGGACTTTTCTGGAGCGCCCGCACTGCTAACGATGCGGATGAGTTGATCGGCTATCTGACAGGGTATACCGACTGGCTTGCTACTCAACCAGGTCATAGCGGCGTTCTTATGAACCCTATTAGGCGAGCGACGACCTATGAAGAGAAGCTCAATTGGTGCGCCTATCATCACCGCCAGGACGCCAAGCTGCTCAACCATTTGACCAAGGGCTCTGAGGCGGAAAAAAACCAGTATGCCCGGCAAATACAGCGCGAAAGATCACTGAGTATTATGCGAGACGAAGTTAAGCGCTTTCCAAAGGATAGCTTTAACAAGCTGATCGACAACGGCTTCATCATTGCGAGCGCTCTTAGCAAGGACGAGCGCCGTTACACGGATTACAAAAGCCAGGCGATGACCCTGTTGATGCACTGGGGTGGCGTGCGGAAAAGCGAGCTCTTCCATATCTACCTAGATGATATAGATATTGACCTCGGTCGTATGGAAGTCGTTATCCGCATCCATCATCCATCGGAAGGTACTGCACCCGAAAAAGGCTATAAAAATCGCGAAGACTATCTGTTGAGGAAGTTCAGGCTGAAACCAAGAGTTCAGTACCTGAAGTCTGAAACCCAGCATGCCGGCTGGAAAGCACCAACTGTAAACAGCCACAAATTCTTCAATGTTAATTTTTACCCGCCCGCAAAAGCAACTGAATTCTTGCTCGCGTTTCGAAATTATCTGCTTTACCAGCGCGCGGAGCCGAGTGGGCTAGGACATCCTTATGCCTTTACTAACAGTAAAGGTAGGCCGGAAACCATTAAAAACTTTCAGCGATTACATAAGTCAGCGGTAAAACGGATCGGACTGCAGTGCGGAAAATACTACGGAACCACGGAACATGGCCATCGACATGCTTACGGCTATCGTCTAGCAGAAGCAGGGTTTACTCAAATTGAGATTCAAAAAAGCATGCACCACAAATCCCCTAACTCTTGCCTGATTTACGTGCAAATGACTAACGCTGATCTAAATAAAAGAATGCGGGAAGTTGAAAGGCGGGCGAATGCCGAATCACTTTCTCACCTCGCTCCCACTAGTGATCCCAAGAGCGATTCTTATAGTTATCCAAACATTGCCTCCCAACTGCGATTCCAAAAACACGACACCGCCTCCGACGCCTAGGTACGATTCACATAGGAAACAAAAAGTTATGTAGAGGATTAGAAAATCCCGCGGAGCTTTAAACTGCAACAGCTGTTTTGGCTTCTGGCGGGGAACCATTATATTCCCAATTCAAACCCCACCTCTTTGCACCTTCAAAGATCAGAGACGGGCACACCCATGCCTACGACAAGCCGAATTTAACCCTGGAACAATGAATAAACAACCACCAAGACACGCACTCCTCAACCCCCAAAACTCAGCTACATCAACACACTGGGAATAAAGCTTCATGGGCAAGAAATCAGATTTTTATGAAACGCTTGAAGAGGCGCGCGAGGCCTGTATTAAGCTCGGCATAACTACTATCAAGGACTTCAAGCTGCGACGCACTGAAGATCCACGCATCCCTAGCTCCCCGAATGAGGTCTACAAGGATGAATGGAAAGGATATCTTCACTTTACAGGTCGAGGCGCTGCCGCGCTTTACAGTTATGACGATGCCAAATGCGCCATCATTAAGCTGGGAATAACAACAGCTAAAGAGTACGCTCAATACTACAAGAGAGATTACCGCCTTCCTTCTCGGCCCGACACCAAATATGCAGGAGAATGGAAAAACTGGCACGACTTTCTCGATAAGGAGGAGAAATACAGTGATTTCTACGAGGCGCGACAGATCGCAAGATCTTACAATTTTCGCTCTATAGCGGATTATAGAGGCACCTGTCTAGAAATTGACTCTCGACTTTATGCTTCGCCGCAATTGGCCTATAAGGAATGGAATGACTGGTACGATTATCTTAACATACAGCAGCGCGCCACGCTTTTCGCATTTGAAGAGGCGCAGGATTTTCTTGTCAAACATAATATTCGATCGTCCGCACAGTATTTTAAAGTTCGAGAAAACGAACCAAGATTTCCCGTCGCGCCTAATCTAACTTATAAGAAAAAATGGATTGGTTGGGCACATTTTCTTAAGCAAGGCCGCGAGCCATATATCTCTTATCATGATGCCAAAGAGGCCGTTAATGCCTTGGGAATAGCCACAGACCAGGAATACGCTGCTTGCTTTTCTGAAGACCCAAGACTTCCTAGAGAACCAGCTAAGCATTATAAGGATTCATGGCCTGGATGGCTAGAGTTCCTAGGCTACAGCCCCAAATATAAAACAATAGAACACGCGACGGCAGCTGTCCGACGTCTCGGAATTTCCGTTAAGACCGATTATTTTACGCGCTTTTCAGAAGATCCTCTGCTTCCTAAGCGTCCCGATATTTTCTACCGCCAAACCTGGCCAAGTACTGGGTGGCGCGCTTTCATGTATGGTGGGTTTCACCCCACCATGCGCACTGCTGGAGCAGCAGCACGCAAACTAGGTATAGTCACGATTACAGATTACGCAAAACTTCGACATTTAGATTTAAAGCTTCCTATGGCACCTCGAGAAGTTTATAAAGAATACACAAGTTGGAAAGATTTTATTCTTCCTGAAAAATGCATAACTCTCGCAGAGGCAAAAACCGCAGTAAAAATTTTGGGAATCAAGGATAGTAAAGGATATCGTCAAAAACAGTCGCTGTACCCCAGTCTACCGGCTAATCCACACCGTACATTCAAAGATGAATGGATCGACTGGTATGATTTCTGTGACATCCAGACGCCCTATACTTATGATGAGGCTATATCCATCGTGTGGGCTGCCGATTTGCAAACGGCAGCCGAATATAAAAAATTCATTGTTTCAAGCGGAGAGAAACGTCTCCCACTAACGCCGGATAAAGTATATGAGGGTGTATGGGTAAATTGGGCTTGTTACCTTGGAAAAGATGAGCCGTACACACTGCACACTATTAGGGCTCCTTATGAAAACTGGAAGCCGGCAATAGCATCTTATCTGCGGATCGTTAAAGGCGCTTCCGTTAAAGAAAATTACATTGTACGATTTGTACGTGATTTTCTTTCTCCGATTGGCATCGGCCATCACCCGACACAGTTATTCACGACAGACCGGTTCAAAATAATAGAATTCGAGCTTTTCGTTTCGAGCATCAGGGAGTCCCTGCAACGGAAGGTTGTCAACGGACTCCGGGAATTCGCCACCCATTACATTCAAGAGCACCTCAGCATTAAATGTGACTACACCGGTGAAATAACTCTTATCGAAGGAGCTCGCGATCCGTTTGCACCCTACTCAAAAGATCTTGGGTATCTGGTGCAACCCACAGAAACGGTAAAGCCAGCCCTCGCTTATCAGTTCGTCGCAGGGATGCGAGACTGGATTGTTCCGTGTAACGCCACGAGCTTTTCTGACTTGGAACACCTTCATGGGTTTGAAGCAGACTGGTATGACGTTGATGAATCTCTTATCGATCGTGATGACCCAGATTGCGTCTACAAATGCGTTAATGGCAAATACAAGATCTGGTTTCCCGGGCACTGGATGCACACATACGCGCTGGCGTCTGTCCCTGTTCGCGGTATACAGCTAAGTTACGTGGATTCTGGAGAAGCGGATAAAAAAATACCTGTCATCAAAGATGGCAAAGTTGCATGGATCAATAACTCCTTGAAACTGAAAGGCAAAACGAAGGAGCAAGGGTTTGTCAAACAGTATCCTAACAATGAAAACGGGATGCACCTCACTACAAACAAAACTTCCCGCAAGCGCCCTTATTACGACGTACCCTGGATTCCGGAGTATCTCGCGCTCTGGATAGTTCGCTTTCGTCAATGGCAGACCAAATACAACCCTATTAACCGCCCTATGCCTTGGGTGGAATGTCGCTTCACTAACCTGTGTGAAGATGACCTGAAGAAAAAAGGTAGTAATTGCTTTCTGTTTCGTGATTTCGAAGCCGAGGAATGCAGTGGAAGTTTTTCATCTCGCCTTAGTAGCCGGATTGCCATCGCGCTTTACAACAGCCAACCTAAGGCACTCAAGTTGGCCACCTTGAATGGCAATCCAGCGGCCGTGACTGCCTACACATCGGAATATACGCCCCACACGTTGAGGGTAAGCTTGATAACTGCTTATGTTATGGAGTTCCGACTTCCGCTGGAGGTCATTGTCAAGATCGCCGGACATAGCTCTGTGATCATGTCGATCTACTACGTGAAAATTAACAATGAAATGCTGCGCCTGAGATTCAATGAAGGAGAAAAGCGCGCATTGTCCAACCAGGCCAAAGCTGCGTATCAGATGGTCGAGCAGGGCCGCGTCAATAAAATCCGCAGTCAACTCATTACGAACAACGATGAAGCTATCAAACGCTTTGTGGGAGAAATCGCTGCTGGCAGTGCGCTTTTCCGCGACTACGGCATGTGCCCCTTCGCTGCTAACCGGTGCAGTGACGGCTATGCAGAAGAAAATGGTAAGTATATTTATGTACCTGCAGGGTATCTGGGCAGCGAGAACTGTATCCGTTGCCGGCATTTCATCACCGGCCCGGTTTTCCTGGGTGGCCTGCTCTCGTTGGCCAACGAAATTTCCCTAGCAGCGACTATGCAATTCGACCATCTGCATGACATGGAGCAAACAACCGAAGAGTTGCGGGCAAGCATCGAACTATCCGATGCTGAACAATATGATTGCGAAAAAAAGGGATTGAAATTCGACGAAGCTGCAAGGAACGCGCTGGAGATTGAGGTGATCGCTCTGCTCGGACAGATCGAAACCGCCTCTCGGAAAGCTGACATGTATCTCTCCGACATGAACTCAATCAATCGCTTAGCGAATCAATGTCAAGCCGTTATGAATGAACGTATCGAGAGCGACAATGACTCAGATTCTACCCAGCTCATCATGCAGCCGGATCACGAAGCTATGGTAGTCATCGAAGAAACCTCGTTCTTCCATCAGCTCAATGAAGTGTGTGTAAACGCGGAAATTTACGTATCGGCCAAGGCTGAACTGGCTGTCGCGCCACGCGCGCAGATGCTTGATCGGATGATCGAGCTAAACAATATGACACCGTCGCTATTTCGCCTGGACGCTAAACAACAGCTGATTATGGGGAACCAGCTTACGCAGTTCATGCTAGCCCGCCTCAAATCTTGGGAGAAGCTAGACGCCGTGGTCGAAGGTCGGTTGTTGATGCAAGACCTTCCCGCTCACGAACGTGTGACCGAGGGAGCAATTCAAAAACTTTTGACAGGAGCCAAGGCAACAGAGGTCATGGCACTCACTCTTGATTCCGACTCGACTTTCGAATTAGCTTTCGAGGCAATCCAGGGCCCTTGCACGGCCATTGCGGGCAAGGACGGCTATCAGACCTTTATTGAAAATGAAGATTGGGAGTACTCCTCATGAGCCCCGAAGAAATGCTGGCGCATCTCAAAGCAATCACTAAGCCACGCACTCACACCACTCTTGAAGCCGTCTTCAATGCTTGCAAGGAGCAAAAGGAGCGGGGGAGCACCGACTTCAGCTACTCAATGATCGCACGAGTAGGCAAAGTCTACGGTGTACCCGCGGCGCAGAGCTTGCGTAATCAGAGCGGTGTCAACTATCGAGCACTGATTGACGCCTTCGCTGCTACGTTACCGCCTAAGCAGAAAGAAGCCACAGGGCAATACTCATGGATTGAAGCGCTACCCATGGGCGAGCAGAAGCTTTTGACCAAAATGCTGCTCGGCGAGCTCAAAGACGCTGAGCGCAAACTGAAAGAGATCGTGCCGCCCAACAAGGTGTTCGACGTTGATGTCCGCCTCCCACCGTCCGCGCAGTTCAAGCTGTCACCCGGTGAGCGTCGAGCTCTGGAATACCTTTCTTCAGCACAGTTCCTGACCGAGCGATCACTGAAACGAGGTGAGCGCAGCGATGTGGTTGGCGCGAACGGTGAACAGCTCTTCAAGCCAGGCACGCTAGACGCTTTCGAAAAAGCACTGCAGTACCTGTAGCACCTGCATCACCAGTAGTGCCTGCTGAACTGGGACGCGTGAGCACTGCAGGTCGCGCCATAGCCGCTACACAGCAATACCCGCAACACTGAATCACAGTAATCCCGCAGCACCTACTTACCGTTGAGATTGCGACTGGAATCACCGAGTAAAGTAGGTGCCGCAACGGGCCCAAGCACCAGCACTCCCATTAGCAAGCTTACGATGGCAAAGGAATGCCAGCTCGCCCTGGACACCAAGCAGGTTAGACAGGTGGTGATGTCACACGCCCTTCTGTAGCGTCTACACATCCTTTCTTACACCTTTTACCCTCGCGTCCTTGTCATGGCAGTAGACGTCGGAGCCGGCGAGCCCTATGTACCGAAATATGTTCATTCCCTGCAGAGCCTGGAACGCACCTTATCTATTTCCTAGCCCCCAATGGGATCGCGCCTTCTCGAAACGGTGGGCCAAGCCAAGCCGATGTAATCCGTTCCAGTACTCGGTCAGCGCGGATATTAATGTCATCGTGAAATGAGATTCCTCAACATCCGTCTGTGAGATGCACAAACCTAATGAATGCGCCGTATCGGAAAGGGAAACGCCTCGCAACCCCACACTCCCGCTGCTGCTGCCGGGGCAGTAGTAGCGCTCTAATGAGGGCAAGACGCATAATCCAGATCGTCAAGTCACGTCACTTTTCTATGCTGCTGCCACAACCACCCGCTTCGGGTTCAATAGACCTTTGAGTCAGAGACGAATGTTCAATGGAAGAGTCTAAAGACGGCAGCTACTCGCCGTATGCATTCGAACGCTAAACGTTCACTGCCAACGGCTAGGCAGCCGATTAACTCATAATAGGAGGTAACGTTGGCTACAAACATTATCACCCGCAGTGGTCACGATGCCCTCAAAGAGGAGCTGGATCACCTCTGGCGGGTCTATCGACCAGAAATCACTCAGAAAGTCGCCTGGGCAGCATCCCTCGGGGATCGGAGTGAGAACGCAGATTATCAATACAACAAAAAGCTGCTCCGAGAAATAGACCGACGCGTCCGGTACCTTCGAAAGCGACTAGAGGACATCAGAGTCGTCGATTATTCACCCGAGCAGGATGGGAAGGTTTTCTTTGGCGCATGGGTCGAAATCGAAAACGATGACGCAGATATCAAGAAATTCCGGATAGTCGGATACGATGAGATCTATGGACGCAATGATTACATATCCATCGACTCGCCTATGGCTCGTGCGCTGTTGAAGAAAGAACAAGGAGATGAGGTAGTAGTCCAGACACCCAGTGGCGAAGCCACTTGGTACATCACCACTATCGCGTATGTATGAGAAAAATCCGACAAGATAGCCGACTCAGTGTCCTGCAGAACCCAAGCTCGCTATCGGCGCGAGATATTCGAAAGGCAGTCCTTCGCGAACCAGGTCATGAAGCATGATGCCGTGTGATGGCAGCCCGAGAGTCATCCAAATGCTCGGTGAGATTGCCGTACTTTCTAGAGCGGCGTCGATACCCTATCTGAGAGCGCAGCCCTTCAAGACGCATCAGCCTCGCTACACGATAGCGGCCACAGTCTTCACCGATTTCGCGCAGGTCGTCATGGATTTTGCGATAGCCATAAACGCCGCCGCTCTCCAGCCAGGAATGCTAGATCAAACCCAGCAGTTATGCGTCGACACGCCGAGACGGGCCGCTAAATTAGCGACAGGTAGCTTCTTTTCGGTCACTTGATTGACCGCTTGGATTTTGAACTCTTCGGGATAACGTGGGTTGCTCACGGCACCTCCTAATTGGCCTCAGTTTAAGGCAAATAGGTGTCTAGGAAACCCGGGGCGATTCAAAATGATCTCGAACAATTCGAGGGTGAGCGTATCGCCGCAGTGCTCGAAACCTACGACATCTTCACAGCGGTCAAAATGCTCAACACCTATTTTGACTATGTCCCAAACATTGCCGGCCCACGAGAAGAGGTACGAATCAGGTTACAAGTTTGATCCATGAGCCCAGCGTAAGCATCCGACGAACCTGTCTTCATAGCTCCAGCTTTTAGGTAGGCGTACTCGTGAACTATAACCGCTCTGGCTACAGATCATTGGTCGGGGAGCGTAGCCAGCATGCGGACAAATGCCCTACAGGCCGCCGTTACCTCCCCCCCTTCAGGGTGTCGCGATACCGCAAGGCTTGTCATGAACAGCAAATCACGCCATCAGCCTAGAGGTCGCCTTATTCAACCCAATCATATCGACATAAGCAAATGGATTACCAAGGGCCCCTGTCGGACGCCCCGGAACCGCGCGCCGCAGGCCTCTTCTGTTGCTTAGGCTTAAAACTACACATCGGATAGCTTGAGCATGAGCGGAATTGGCCATAGGGGCCTTCCTTAGCGACCATCACTCCTCGTTTGCACAAGGGGCACCTGTCTTCATGTATGGGTTCTCCGCGAATGCTGGTGACCTTGATGGCTCCCTCCTTAACCATCTCATCCAGAAACGGTGAGTTTTTTCCCATCACAGTGAACATCGCAACTGATCGGCGAGCTCGAGTCAGAGCCACGTAGAACAGACGGCGTTCTTCGCTGTATGGGTATGTATCGCCGGCTGGCATCACCAGCTCGAGCACTGAGTCATCGCTTTTTAGATTCGGGAATCCGCGAGCCACCATACTCGGGAGCAGAACGTATTCTGCCTCATCACCTTTGGAGGTATGGATTGTCTTAAATTTAAGCTCGATACGGTCGCCGAAATTATACTGCCAGCTGTCTGGAACATACTGTCGGTCGTTTTTGTAGCGCCCTAGAATGAAAACACTCACTTTGCCACTTTTTCCCGCAGGTATCTCTCCCTCAATCAGCTTGTGATAGAGGTTTGTTAGGTACTGATTGATGGCGTCTTGGATCTGGTTTCTGTCGAGAACCTGGAAAGCCTGGATAGCAGCGCCAATAGCAGGTGTCACTGACGTAACCGTCTTCTCCAACTGAACTGGGTTCTTTGAGACGAATCGGCTAGACACGTCACAGATCTCTTGCGGACACCGAAATGTAGTGCCTAGACGGTAGATTTGACCGTGACCGAACCAGTCTCGGAAGCCTGTCATTACAGATATGTCCGCGCCAGCAAACCGGTTGATCGATTGCCAGTCGTCCCCTACAGCAAACAAATGGCGACCGGGCTCCGAGACTAGAGCGCGGCAGAGGCGAGCCCTAGCCCTTGAGGCGTCCTGATATTCATCAGCCATTACAAGGCTGTATGGGGAGGGATGACCTTGCTCAAGTCGTTCAGCCGCCATGTTAATCATGTCCTCGAAATCGATTCCTCGATCTTGGGCCAAAGCCATGTTCCAACCATCGATCACGGGGCCGGCAAGATCAAGGAACGCTTCAAAGCGGTATTTGAATGCCCCAGGTGGTAAATCTCGAATGCGATCTGACATTTGCTCCATGCTGAGGCTGTTACTTTTGAAGTGCGTGATGAACATGCGAAGCAGCTTGACCAGGTCGACATGTTCGATCGGTACCACGCCTTTTGCAGGAATTGGTCGATCCGGATTTGGATCGAGAGTAATACCGCGAGCAGTTAGTTCCTTGGATAGATGATCGAAAATATTCCCGGTCTGTAACTGATGTGAAGTCGTCTCAATCAGGGCTGTGCCCAAACGTTTATGTGTGTCGCGCTTCCAGACCACACCTTGCGAGTAATCCTTGAAATGTTCAGGAGGATTGCCTTGCGCGTCTAGCGCGAAATGTTCGTGATAAAGATCGATAGCGGGATAATAAAAATCGGGAAAATACTGGCGATGCATCGCTGTAGCAGTATTGTGCTCGTAGCATCGTTCATACTGATAGTCGATGCCGTTGTAGAACAGCCAGTTAGCGATAATTCGCTCTTCTTGGCTAGCTACAAGCTCACCACCCAACGAGACGAGTCGGCCTTGTCCTTCTTTATCCCATGCTTCAAACGACTGCTCCTCCCCAGCAGCAGGAACATCCCGTCCTAGCACCAAGCGAAATAGATCCCACTGAGCCCTGAACGATTCAGACTGGTCTTTCAGGTCGTCGACTATGTTCAGAAGCTTCATGAGTCCAAGTTGGCTCTCTACTGCCCAATTCGGGACGTGGGGTTTGCGGCCTGTAGCTTCAGCAATTATGGAAAGCCCCAACGCGTGGAAAGTCTTGGCCTCTACTTCCACGTCTTCGATGCCGAGCCGATTCAGTGATGCTGCGATCCGCGCCTGCAGCTCGCCGGCTGCATCCTTGTTAAAGGCAAGCATGACAATCGACTTGGGCGGAACTAGCTCGCGGTGCAGGGCATAAACTGCCTTGGCAACCATGGTCGAGGTTTTGCCCGAACCTGCGGATGCGATGACCTGGACTCGATTGTCAAAGCATATGACCGCTCTTGATTGCTCACCCGTAAGTGGCTTGCTTTCGACGTTCGCGAGTAGCTCCTTGCATCCATCCAGCTCCCTCAGCATGAATGCTTCATTTCGTGCTGCCCACGACTCTTTCCACTCACACATCCAGGCATCGAGATCCTGGTGGATTGCCCCGGCAAGTTCACCGAGAGAAGATTGAACATCGGCAGTCCGGAAGAGCTTGGTTAATGCCTGGTCGTCAATATTAAGAGTCGGTTTTGCATCAATGAGAGCTTGCTGCTTTTCGTGGGTTAACCAGTGGTGCTGGGAATCTGCAGTGCTAATGGTTGACGCGACCTTATCCAACCACCCCTTTATGGATGAATAACAGTCCTCAAACTGGCTGCGCCTAGCTACCTGAAGCAGTCTCCCCAACTCCTGGGTCAGCGAGGGCTCTTTGGAGTTGGGCAAACCATCTATGTGGTATTTGCGGTCTTGGAAGAATGTTAAGTCCGTCCATAGCACCCCCCGACTCACTTCCACACTTGCGAGGCTGTGGGGGTTTATCTTCAAAGTGGCGTCACGCAGCTTCAGCAGAAGACATCCATCTTCGACCCAGAGGCGCCACGTTTCGGATTTCGTCAGCAGCCGCCCCCAAGCAGATGCTCGCCATTCCTTTGTCATGCCGATTCCACTGTCACAAAAAGTGGAGTGTACCTGAGAGAAGATGTCCGATCTCCTCGCACTCAAGGTCAGATCTCTACAAAATCGTCTATGTTGAATTGAGCAGAGCTAAGAGAATGTAACCACGGGCTTTCACTAAGCAAGGGAAGACATTTTCTTCTACGGGGTTTTCAAGTGCCAAAGACGTCCGACTGTTGATTTCGGCATCCCCAAGATCTGCACAACCTCAGCTTGACTGTGCCCTTCTTTTTTTAGCTCCTGGACGGCTTCCCATTTTTTCTGCGCTGCCACCGATTGGGGATAAGACAGTTTTTCGGGCTGAATAGGAAGGGGGATATCCAGCAGATTATTAGCTTCCAACTCTTCTAGAGCTAAGTGCAGAACTTCCCGAGCTGGTCGTTGGTCTTTGGCTGCGTACACAAGCACTAGAAAGGATACAGGATGCAGATGTAGAGCTTCTGCTAGCTCTTGGCTGACTTCCAGAGTGGCGGACGTTTTTACAGCCTCAAGCTGGCTCACGTGCGATTGTGTGACAGTCAACGCGATGTCGTGCTGTGAGAGACCCAGTCGAGCTCTCAACGTCTGTAGCACTGCAGCATATGCTTGGCGAAGCAACATCCTGACTCCCCTCCCAAAGCATGACGGTATGCCGTGTTTGCGTAATCCCATTCAAATCTATATATTTATATTTTTGGGACTTAGCATGGGCGGCTTGCGATTTAATCAGCCTCATACAGTCAGTTCAGGCCAGGCCGGAGACTCGTTGGTAGCCTCGAAGCCGGAGTGCACCACTTGGCTACGCCCAGAAGAATTGGCACATGGGGTAGCCTTCTTATAGTGAACAATAGCCATAAATTGTCAGTGCGTGGGGGAATAGACGCGGGTGAATTCAAGCTGCTTAGGCTGAGAAGCGACAAGCAGGAGAAGGCGCATGAACTTTCGTGTGAATACTTCCCCAATCGCCCCGCCGCATTTCGAATTGCAGCACCGCAAACGAGGAAACCAGCGTCATGTTTATTTCAGATGAGTCTTGTATGGTCGGCTTACCGGGCTTCCCTGGGCCTGGCCGCACGGCTTGGCGGATGGTCGAGCGAAACGCGGAAGATTTTTGGTATCACGTTCGCTTTCGCATTTGTGAAGGAGCAGAGGTTCGGTTCAAAAAAATGATGCCAACAGACCCCTCTATGTTGGCCCACCTAATCTCTCAGCGGAGCCGAGAGCACACGATTGAGGCGGTTCAGGTTGTTACTCCCGCTTGCATTAACGGGAGCTCTTTAGAACGGATGGAAAAGTTGATCAGTGTGATCGTCGGCTATGACAGAAAAGGTGAGTGCGTACTGCTTCATAAAGTCGAAAGCGGAGCAGTTTACAGCAGCTCTCCCGGCGAGATCGACGCAGGCTTGCTCAGAAATACTCGAACGATCTACGACGCCATGACTGCCGCAGGGAAGCATTTCCATTGCACCAACTCTCAGACCCCGAATCGCTCTGCCACTACAACGGCGGCAGGTTAATCCATGAAGATCCAAATTTATTCAGATCTGCACCTCGAGTTCGCTCGGTTCGATACCACCCCAAGCGATGCGGACGTCGTCATTCTCGCTGGCGACATTGATATCAAATCACGTGGAGTGAAATGGGCAAACGAGGTTTTTCAATGCCCGGTGATCTATGTCTGCGGTAATCATGAGTACTACGGCGGGCACATAGGTCACACACTGCGAAAGATGAAAAACGCTGCATTGCCCCATGTGCATGTACTCGAAAACGAGATGCTCATTCTCGATGGCACGCGCTTTTTGGTCACAACTGCCTGGACGGATTATTCGTCTACGGGTGATGTGGTTGCGGCAAAGCGCGTTGCTTGGGATTCGATGAACGATTTCTTGGTGATTCGAGCCGACTTGGATTACAGGCGCTTACGTCCAGACGATTTGGTCGCTAAATCAATGAGGGCACGCCGCTGGTTAGCCCAAGAACTCGATAAACCCTTCGACGGTAAAACCGTGGTGGTCACACACCATGCACCAGCGTTGGATCATCTAGGTGACGATCACCCCGGACACCTGGTTGCAGCCTATGCGAACGATTGGTCAGAGTTTCTTAGTAAGAATGATCTTTGGATACATGGGCACACGCATTTTGCAGCAGACTTCCTCAAGAATGGGTGCCGAGTGGTTTCCAATCCACGCGGTTATCCGGGTCAAAGGACAGGCTTCGATCCTGGGTGCTTGGTGGTGGTTTGATGGTGAATAGATCTCGTCAGTGTCCTCCATGAGCTCGGAGTTGATAGATCAAAACTAGCGGGTGTGAGTTTGTTCGAACGGTTGATATTTAGTGTGAATCTAAGGTTTTTGAATGGTCACTTTGAATGAAATCTCGCAGTTACTTTACGGAACAGGAGATGAATCGCCAGGCTGGCAGGACTCTGAAGAAGGACTGATCTCTTTGGCAGCAAAGTCTTTCCCTGGCAAAGCCTTCTGTGTGGTCAAACAGTGGATTTTGATCGATCTCACTGTGACGCCTGAGGAAAGGGAAAAACTGACGAAGCTCGGTTTACTCCCGGCAACTCTATACGCTCACGAAGTCGTCCTAGACAGTAGAGGCCGCTTTCAGCCTCGGATGTGGGTGCGCAGCAATTTTGGCGTGTCTTTTAGCCAGGGGTGCATGTTTGAAACCAAAAGTACGGTCTACCTCCTCTGGGGATCGGGCCTGAGAAAAGAGGCCAGCGTGGCGACTGCCTTTTCGATGAAGGCAGGGTAAGCGATGCTCTCCGACAATTTAAACAGAGTCGTTTTGGAGCTTGGGTTGGATGCCTGAAGTAATTGAGCTGGAATTCCATAGTAAGGAATTGAGTGACTTTCAGTTAAGTCGCCTGGTGCGGGCGAGTCTACGTAAATACACCGTGCCCATTACAGCGTTTATCATCGATGCACTGATCGCCGGGGACACTTGCCTCGGGGTGTCTTTCGATTACTCTCAGAAGGACGATGCCTACCACAGAGCCGATGGTTCTATCCTCCGCACCGGTAAAATTCAATCAGCGAGAAAAGAAGGCCGGTTTTGGTTACTCGAGACTCAAGATGGTAATTACGTCATCGCTAGCTTCAAGCGAGACCTCGGAAGAGCTAGCTTTCGCAAGCTAATCGAATCCGCCGACCGTTTCTAAATGACGGTGATAAAGTCACCTTTTTGAGCTCGAGATAGGGCCTGGCACATGTCAGATGAACGATGGTCAGCTGCTTGGGCAATAAGTCATTTTGACGAGTTGCTCGACTAGGTGATCACGACTCGCAAACCGTTTTTCATCGAGGGGGAACGCCGGACTGCGGTGCTCATTTCAATGGAGGAGTGGGAGTCGATTCGGGACAAGCTCATCGCTCGAGCTCCGTCAGACCTCTAGAAGTAACTCGCTGTGACCTCTTAGTATTTAGCGCCCCGAACTAGTAATGCGAAGCGTTTCAATCTGAATTTTTCCTGTAGTCTCTGGTAATATGAAGGCCTTAAGTTTTACTATCTAGTCCTTCGTGGCCGCTCGGTTACGAGCACTCCGGAGATTGCACGAGAATGGATTTTTACGTCATAGGCAGAGATGAAAAATTCCCAAGCCATGCGAGGAATGCGGCCTATCTCAAGTTCGATCGCTGGAATGATTTCAAATTTGTAACGATGTTTTATGTAGTGCTTTTTGATGAGGCAGGAGAGCGTTTTGAACTTGAAAATGTGAAGATCGCTTTTAAAGGTCAGGAAACCTCTACTTCAACCTACTCGAAACTTCCTCCCCGTTTCACCGTGCTGCCAGAGGGTTTTTTTTCTCTGGGTAATAGTGTTGAATACTACAGTGAAATAGCCAAAATTGACTCATCTTCACTGAAGTTTGAATATTTAACTGGGCTCAAGGATATCGTCGCGAATCCAGAAATTGTGGAAGGGATTATTGAGGAAGATGTTTTCTCAACCTCTCTTCTGCGCGACGTTAGTTTGAGCAGTGTCAAAGAGCAATTTCCTCGGGTTCTGCAGGGTGGGGCCATTCGCACTGACTATTCGTTTGTATATACAAAACTGACGGACAGCGCGACTGCAGGCATTGAACTTAGCTTCGAGGTTGAGGCCGAGTCTACCCCTTCGACCAATATTCACGCTCTGATAGGTCGCAATGGCATCGGGAAGACTACTATCCTTAACGGCATGATCAACTCGATCAGGGACGGGCATGCAGGCGCCGATGGCATATATCAGATTAATCCTTGGGGGATGCCGAAAACACCCATCAGTCAGGAGTTTTTTAGCAGCGTCGTATTGGTTTCCTTCAGCGCGTTCGACCCATTTGATCCGCCTGCCGAACAACCAGATCCAGCAAAAGGCACCTGCTTTTACTACGTCGGACTCAAAGTTAAAGGCGCCGATGAACATGAGTTAAAACATCGTAAAGCCCTTAAAACCGAATTTTTGGCTGGCCTGCGAGCGTGCCTTAAGGAAACGAATAAAAGGAATCGCTGGAAAAAGGCGATCCAAAGTTTACAGTCTGACGAGAACTTCGCAGAAATGAGGTTCTTGACGCTTCTCTCTCTGAGCGGTAATGAATTCGTCGCTACTGCGGAATGAATCGCCCCTAGTTTCGTAGACACCTCCAAGCCTTAAAATGAGGCCCATTAGGAGGTGCCATGAGCAACCAGCGATATCCCGAAGAATTCAAAATCCAGGCGGTCAAACAAGTGACCGAAAAGAAGCTTCCTGTCTCGGAGGTGGCTGCACGATTGGGTGTGTCCGTGCACAGCCTCTATGCCTGGGTTAAGCGCTACACCAAGCCCCAGGAACAGCGCGTTGAGGAGGATGATCAGAGCGCTGAGGTTCGTCGTCTACGGGCCGAGCTGAAACGGGTGACGGAGGAGCGAGACATCTTAAAAAAGGCCGCCGCGTACTTTGCCAAGGAGTGCGGCTGAAGTACGCCTTTATTAAGCAGCAAGCGGGTCATTACGCGATTCGACGGCTTTGCCTGACGCTCAAGGTTCATCCCAGCGGCTACTACGCGTGGCTATCAGAACCAAAATCTGCGCGAGCCAAGGACGATCAGCGACTGCTTGGACTGATCAAACACTCCTGGTTGGAAAGCGGTGGTGTTTATGGCTATCGCAAGATCCATGATGACCTGCGAGAGGTTGGTGAGAGCTGTGGCCGTCACCGGGTAGCTAGGTTGATGCGCCTTGAAGGTTTACGTTCTCAGACTGGGTATCGACGGAGGCCGGGAAAATATGGCGGTAAACCAGCCGTTGCCTCACCGAACTTACTGAAGCGCCAATTCGATGTCAGAGAACCCAACAAAGTCTGGGTCACAGACATTACCTACATCCGAACATATGAAGGCTGGCTGTATTTGGCCGTGGTGCTCGATCTGTTTTCACGCCAGATCATTGGTTGGTCAATGAAGTCGCAGATGACCAGCGACGTAGCCATTGATGCACTGCTGATGGCGGTTTGGAGACGTAAGCCGAAGCAAGAGGTGATGATCCACTCGGATCAAGGCAGTCAGTACAGCAGCTCAGACTGGCGAAGCTTCTTGAAAGCTAACAACCTGGTAGCCAGCATGAGTCGTCGAGGTAACTGCCACGACAACGCTGTGGCGGAGAGCTTTTTCCAGCTGCTAAAGCGGGAGCGGATCAAGCGTAAAATCTACACTACACGCCAGGATGCTCGGGATGATGTGTTCGATTACATCGAGATGTTTTACAACCCAAAACGACGCCACAGTTTCAACAATCAGCTGTCACCGGTAGAGTTTGAAAAGCGTTACGCAGCGAGCCTGGAGAGTGTCTAGGAAACCTGGGGCGATTCACAGCTCCTCCGGTGGTATACAACCCCTCATTCAAGATGATCAGTAGCTGGTCGAAATGGGCGTCCATCGTCTGCCCTGACTGGGCATGTATTTATGATGCCAGGGTTGCCTACTCGCTGAACGCTATCAATTATCTAGCCGGGGCCAAGCACCCGATTTTTCCGATGCCAGAAGGGCGCAATTCACGCTTAAAGATGTTGGATGTTTCAACTCTGCTTTTAAGGGAAAAATTGGGCCATCCGCAGCCTCACGTTCATGGTGCGAGTGACCCTAAGACGATCCGAAGGAACCATTTTATTCCTGAGCACAGCACCTACGCTGCTTATGTGTCGTTGGTCTCCAAGGTGAGTCAGGATCTATGGGGTGATTCCAACCGCATCCATGAAGTTGAAATGCTACTTTTTTCGCTGGCAGATACTGGCATTTATGCAGATGTGTTTAACCGTCTTTCCAACTCTGCGGTAAAGTAATAAAAATTCAAATCTTGCTGTCTTCACAAGACACTCTAAATTTATTTTGACTTGAATATCCGATAAAACCACGGAGGCCCCAATGTCCAAACTCGCCGAATTCCGCCAGCTCGAAAAACACCTAGCCGAGCAGCTCCAGGCTCTTGAAGCCCTGAAAGGCGATGCCGGCCTGAAGCAAGAAATCGAGTTCGAAACGAAGTTGCGCGCTTTGCTCGCCGAGTACGGTTACAGCCTGCCGAACGTGATCAACCTGCTTGATCCGCAAGCGCGCCGCCGCGCTCCAGTCGTCGAATCCAAAGCTGGCGCCCGTAAGCCACGCCAAGTGAAGGTTTATAAAAACCCTCACACTGGAGAAGTCGTCGAAACCAAAGGCGGCAATCACAAGACTCTGAAGGAATGGAAAGCTGAGCACGGCTCCGCGACCGTCGAGTCCTGGCTGACCAAATGAATTTTCTTTGAGTAAAAAAAGGCTCAATGAGGGCCTTTTTTCATATAGGGCTTGTCCTATCTCACCCAGGTCTGACTAAGTTAAGAACTGTGTTAGGTTTAAATGGACAGAAAGGCTGATAGATTTTAGTAATCCCAGCGTTCTTCAGCCAACAACGACCTATTCAACTCATCTCGATGCGCCTGCCATTGCGGTAAGTACTTATCCATCAGGCCGCGAAAGCGGTCGTTGTGGTGGCGTTCGATTAGGTGTAGCAGTTCGTGGACGAGAATGTATTCCAGGCACTGGATTGGCTTTTTGGCCAATTCCAGGTTAAGCCAGACGCGGCGGGCGGCGATGTTGCAGGTGCCCCACTTAGTTTTCATCTTCTTGATGCCCCAAGCGTTCACCTCAACCCCCAAGATCGGCTGCCATTTATCTAGCAGGGTGGGGATTAGTTTTTTTAGCTCGGCACGGTAGAAGGCTTGGAGCAGTTCTTCTCGCCGTTCGGTACTGGTCTCCGGGCGCACGAACAGATCCAGCGCGGCCTTGCCCCGCAACGCGACCCGCATCGGTGTGCTGCCTTCGACTACACGCAGACGATAACGCTGTCCCATAAAGTAATGGCTCTCGCCGCTGACCATGCGCCGTTGAGATTGTCGCGGCTGGGCTTGGAATTTGGCGCGCTGGCGTTTGATCCAGCCGAGCTTTCCAACCACCGCCAAGCGCACAGCATCGTCGCTGACGGCCAATGGGGCAGCCACGCGCACCCGACCCAAGGGCGGATAAACGCCCAGGTGCAGGTTTTTGATGTTCTTACGCACCACCTCGACGCTTAGGCCGCTGACGGTGATGCTGTGGCTGTCAGTAGTCACGTTGGCTCGTTACCAGTTCTAGCAGCTTATCCAAGGCCTGATTGGCCGCGCCCGCATGGTACTCGCCGGCAAGTTCTGCCGCATCGTGGCCGGCTGCATCAAGCACCTCTTTAATCGCCAGCCGCACTTTGCGCACCTTAAAGGCGTTGTTGCGCCAATCATCCTGACGGTTGGCCATTACCGCGTTATCGACCGCAAGTGCCAATCCAGCGTTTTTATCCAGGTTGTCGTACAGCGCCTGACGTGCACCGGTGCTCATGGTCGAGGGATAACTATTGGTGCTGCTGGGATTCTTGGCTTGTTTGGCCAGCTCAACAACCTCCTGCAAATACTCCTGATAGCTGATGGCGTCTTCTTTACGCTTGGCGATCAAGGCATCCAGCAAGGACGACATGGTCTCGTAATACTTTGGGTTGATCGGCGACTCATCGATGATCAGCTTGCGCACGTTGTTCTCGATGGTTTCTGCCACAGCCTCCTGGCTGCCGCGAATACCCTTGGGTAACACCTCTACCGCATCAACGCCGCGTTCTACGATAAGCTGAATCAGCGACATATCATCGAACGCCGAGATTTTTTCGCTCTCTTCGGCACGGATGTAGGTGTCGATCAAAAAGCGCATATCAGGCTCATAGGCCTTGAGGTCGATGTAGTCGCCACTGGCAACCTTCACCTCGTCACGTACTTTGTTGTAGTGATCGACTTCGTCTTTGATCTCGGCAATTTGCTTGGCGCTGTAGCCCGCCTCTTCCAACTCATTGGCCACGCTGGCGAAGCAGCGAATCAAGGCAGAGGTCATCTTGTACAGGTTTAACCGGCGCGGCTCATTGGCCTTGAGTTGTTCGGCATTGCCCGATTCAGTCCCGCAAAAATAGCGCAAATAAGCCAGCGTATCTCTTGGCCGATCAACCAGCTCGCACAGCGCCTTGATCGTCTCGCGCGCATCCTCAAGGTCGTCACGGGCGTTACTGAGACGGTCTTCCAGCAGGCCAGCGACATCGGCTTTATCGAAGCCATCCAGCGCTCCGCTGGTGTAGTCGCCGATAGAGTTTTCAAGCTGCTTGAACAGATCTTTGTAATCGATGATGTAACCGTATTGTTTGTCTTCACCGTCCAGGCGGTTGACCCGACAGATAGCCTGAAACAGGCCGTGGTCGCGCATTTGTTTGTCGATATACAGGTAGGTGGCTGAAGGTGCGTCAAAGCCGGTCAGCAGCTTATCGACCACAATCAGCAGTTTCATCTGCCCCGGCTCTTTGACGAACTTCTGCTTAACCTCTTTCTCGAACACCTCCGGATCTTTGCCGTTCAGCATTTGGTTGTAGATGTTGTATTTACGCAGTTTCTCGGTCAGCCCTTCGCCGGTAGCCTCGCCCTTAATATCGGCTGGCGATGGCTTGTAGCTGGTAACTATGGCGCAGGTATCGGCCATGCCGGCCTTGGCGAATAGCTCGTAGCATTTGCAGGCCTCGAAGATGCTGCTAGTGACCAGCATCGCATTGCCTCTCCCATTCGCTAAGCGGTCGCGGATGGCTAGGTCGAGCATGATGTCCGCGACGATTTTCTCCAGCCGCGACTGGCTCGAAAGCACCTTCTGCAAGGTGCCCCAACGTTGCTTCAACTGCGCTTTGGCAAGGTCATTCAGCCCCTTAGTTTTGGCCTCAAACCACTGATCGACCTTTTTCTGCGAAGTGATGTTCTGGTCGATGTCGCGGGCTTCGTAGCGCAAGTCCAGCACTACGCCATCCTTAACTGCCTCATCAAACTTGTAGGTGTGGATGTAGCCGCCAAACACCTCGATGCTCTTTTGCTTGTCAGCTTTGAGCAGCGGCGTACCGGTGAAGCCGACAAATAGCGCATTGGGCAGAATCGCCTTCATCGCTTTGTGCAGTTCGCCAGACTGGGTGCGGTGGCACTCATCGACGAACACATAGATATCGCCCTTGGCGCGAAAATCAGCTGGCAGGTTCTTACGCAGTTCCTCAAGGAAGCCTTTGATATCGGGGTTCTCTGATTCGTCTTCTTCGCGGCTGCCAAATTTATGCACCAACGAACACAACAGCCAGGGTGCAGGCTGGTTCAGTTTGGCGATCAGGTCAGCGCCGCTCTGGCTACGATAAATCTGCTCATTGACGCCGGTAAAGACCTTCTCGATCTGCTCATCTAGCTCGGTGCGGTCTGTGATTATCAGCACCCTAGAGTCCTGGATGTTTTCTCGAATCCACTTGGCCAGCCAGACCATGGTCAGTGACTTACCGCTGCCTTGGGTGTGCCAAATGATCCCGCCTTCACGACGGTTTATGTGTTTCTGCGCGGCACGCACACCGAAATACTGATTCTGCCGGCAGAGCTTTTTCACCCCGCTGTCGTACACCACATAGTCGTGCACCAACTCCAGTAAACGGTGTTTACTGCACACCTGTTGCAGGTGGCGATCCAGAAGGTTATCGACAGGACTGTCTTCCTTCCACGTCAGGAAATACTTCTCACCTGTCTGGATGGTGCCGTAGCGCATACCCTGCGTATCGTTGCCCGCCATCACCAGCTGCATGGTGGAAAAGAATGGCTGAATGAACTCGGGCTTCTGGTTATCCAGGTTCTGACGAATGCCCTGATTGACTGCCGTTCGGGATCGCTTCAACTCCAGTACCGCCAGAGCGATGCCGTTGACGTACAACACTATATCCGGGCGTTTTGTGCTCGCCTTGGCATCTGCGCCCTTCACCGTTACTTCCTCAGCCAGTGCGAAGTGGTTGTTCTCGGCGTTTTTCCAGTCGATTAACCAAACCGTTTGGGTATTCTCGCCCACCTCGGGTTTTACTCGCACGCCGTAGCGCAACAGCTCATAAACCGCCTTATTGCGGTCATAGAGACTTTTGCTGGCATCAGCGGCCACTTTGGTCAGTTCGAACAAGGCGCGAGTGATCAGCATCGCGTCTACACCCTGCTTGGTCAGCCAGCTACGCAGCAGTTCTTGCTCGATGTTGGCGTTGTCGGCGCGATCTGCCCAGTCGCCCAGATACTCGTAGCCGAGGGTGTGCTGGAACAGCGCAACCACGCGGTCTTGGGTCTTGCGTTCGATCTGGCCAACTACGGCTACCATAACTTTGCCTCCTGCGAGCTTTGAGATAACCGAATCCTGCCGGTCAGTAGTTCTTGCATCATGCCCTGCTTGAGTTGACGGGCCTTGTTGCGGCGGGTTTCGAGAGTGGATAGTTCGCTGTCCATATCGGAGAGGATGGTGGCGATGGCGGCTTGTTCTTCTAGGGGAGGAACGCGAAAGGTAAGTTCCGAAAAGGTCGCCTTCGAAATAATGCTAGTTGCCGTAGTTCCAGCATTAGACAGCAGGTATTCCTTACTTGCTTCGAATATATAATAAAGGAACTCTGCGCTATTCTTTTGGCTTGGTATCACAGCATTGATTTGCTGATTGCAAGCACCCTCAACTCTCAATATCGCATTTTTACCAATGCTGGCGATACACGTTACAAGCACTGTATTGGCTGGTAGGCGTCGAATTGACTGAAGCCCTTCAATGGTTATGAGACGCGAAGATTCAAACATATCACGGCAGATTGAAATATCTGTAGGCGTGATCCAAGGAAAATCACCACCCCAATAATGGGCCATAGTGGTGCTCGGAGTATTTCCAGTTACGATCTCACCAAGCTCGCAAGTCCGCTTCAGCGTCCACTCTCCACTAAACCCCGGCAGGCGTTGTTGGCCGGTGAGGAGTTGTTGCATGGCGGCTTGTTTGATGTCGCGTTTTTTGGCGATAAATTGATCTAGGCCGCTGATCAGGGCGTCCATGTCGGACAGGGCGGCGGCGATGGCGCGCTGTTCGGGAATAGATGGGAGTGATACCGGTGTTTCAGAAAACTGCGTTTTGTTGACTATTGGTATGACCTGTTCACCTGCAAGAGCTCGAACTTTTGGCGCTGCCGCACATACAGTGTAATAAAGGTAATCAGTCGAAAAGGCTGGAGATGGAAAAATTGCGTTGATTTGCTGATTTGTCGTTAAGTCGACTGAAGCAACTCCACACTTGCCTATGGAACCAATACATACAAAAAGTATGGAGTCCCTTGGGAAGCGTCGAGAAATCGCGAAGCCTTTCTTGGTAAGCTTTCTTTGAGTATCAATTACATCCTTTTCATCGCCCAAGTCGGCTGGACTGACAAATAGAAATTCATCGCCATAGTTCGCCGAATCCCGAGTAGGCGGCGTGCTACCTGTAGCAATGATTGCAATATCTCCAAGTTTTTTGACTTCCCAATCCTCCGGAATCACCCCAGCCTCCGTCAGCTTGTACCCCGGCCTAACCTGCGCACTCATAGCGCAAAACCCATCTTGGCTAGGTGCTCGCCCACCCTAGCTGCCAGTGCCTCGACCTCAATGGTCAATTGCGGTAACGGCGTGGTATAGCGTTCTGCCAGTTGGCGTATACGCGAGGTCAGGGCTTGGGAGACGCGATTCAGTTCGGTCTGTACATCAATGGTCAAGGTCGCAATCCATTTGTCTTCAATCACCAAGGCTTTGATATCCGGCTCGCTGAGCTGAATATATTGCTTGGCGACTTTTACATCGAGCGCCTTTTGCGCATCTTTGACCTTTTTCCCTGCGGCGGCTTCTTGCTCCAGCACGGCGAGATAGTGCTCAAGGGCAGAGCGCTCATTGGCGGCATCTAGGTCGATTTTGATTACCTTGATTCGATCTTTCACGCTTTTGGCGCTGAGTTTGCCTTTGTCGGTTTTACCCTCGGCTAACAGACCATCTTCGCCACCCTGTTCTTCATCCATCTCTTCAAGCTGGCGGCTAAAAGCATCGCGGGCGGCTGCGAGCTGCTCGATGGCAGCGGCATCTGTGGCGAAGTAGCGTTTGATCAGCAGCTCTGGCGGCAACAAGTCTGTGTTCGGCTGGCCTTTGTTCGGGCCATCAACAATCAGTGCCTGCCAGCCGTCGCTGACTAGCTGATACAGATCGTCCTGCATGGCTGTGGCCCAGTAATCGAGCAGGTGCTGGTATACGTCGTAGGCATCCAGCAACGGGGCCTGGGCGAAGCTGGCGAGCAGGTCTTCGGCCAGGTTGTCGATCAACGCCTTGGGTTTGTCACCAATTGCGATGGCGTGCAAATGCGGACGATTGCGGGTTTTCCAGCCTTCGAACAGCTCGGTGATGGTCTGGTTGAAAGTGGTGAATTCTGGATGGGCAAAAATAGTCGGTTTGATCGCACCAATGGCCACTTGCAGCAGGCTGTAGCCAGCCCGTGCGGGGGCAAACAGGCTGGCGCGTACCGCCGGGATAACCTGCCAATAGGCGGCCAACGCATCGATGTCGCGGTTGGGAATGCCGCCTTGCAGGTGGGCGGCAATGTCTTGCAGGTCTTCGGCAGCGCTGGCGTCGATATAGCGCGGGATGTTGAGGTTGTAGTCATTGGCAGCAATCTCGGCCAGCGGCACTAGGCGAGAGTATTTGGCTACTTCGTGCTGCTGGGTGAAGGTGTCGACGATCTTGTGAATGTCTTGCTCGCGCAGGCGGTTTTTGTTGCCGTCTTTAATAAAGCCTTTGCTGGCATCGAGCATAAATATGTCTTTGCGGCTGTGGGCGTGCTCTTTATCCAGAATGATGATGCAGGCCGGGATGCCGGTGCCGTAAAACAGGTTCGCCGGTAAGCCGATGATGCCCTTGATAAAGCCCTGCTGGAGAATGCGCTGGCGAATAGTGCCTTCAGCACCTCCACGGAATAGCACTCCGTGCGGAAGAATTACCGCGCCTTTGCCAGAGTGCTTGAGCGAGGTAAGGATATGCAGCAAGAAGGCGTAGTCACCATTCTTCTCGGGCGGAATACCCAAACCGAAGCGCTCAAACTCATCTTCAGCCGGATTGAACCCGTTGCTCCAAGCTTTGGTTGAGAAAGGAGGGTTGGCGACGACGAAGTCAAAACGCTTGAGCTGACCTTTGAACGGGCCATGGGCTTCAGTGAAGTACGGCGCAGAGAGGCTATTGTCCTTCCAGATGGTGGCCGTCTCGCAACTGTGCAAGATCATGTTCATCTTAGCCAAGGCACTGGTGGCGTTGTCCATTTCCTGGCCATAGATGCTCAGGTCGAGGTTGGTGGCGTGCTTGGCTTCGTCGTGGGCTTTCAACAACAACGAGCCAGAACCGCAGGCCGGGTCATAAATGGTCTGGGTGCTGTCGGTGGCTGCGTTAATGCAGATGACCTTAGCCATGATCCGCGAGACTTCTGCCGGGGTGTAGAACTGACCTTTACTTTTGCCTGACTCGGTGGCGAAGTGGCGCATCAGGTATTCGTAAGCATCGCCGAGGATGTCGTCACCCTGAGCGCGGTTACCTTTGAAATTTAAGCCGGGTGAGTCGAAGATGCTTACCAGGTTGGACAGCCGATCCACCATCTCCTTGCCTTTGCCAAGCTTTTCGGCATCGTTGAAGTCGGCCACATCAATCACGCCGGTGAGGCTGTTGGCCTCGGCAAGGGTGCGAATGATGATGTTGAGCTTGTCGCCAATTTCCTTGTCGCCTTTGAGCGCGATCATGTCGGCAAAGCCCCCGCCGACCGGCACCTCAAGCATTGCGCTGTGTTTGCCAGCGTATTTGTCGGATACGTACTTCACGAACAGCAGCACCAGGACGTAGTCCTTGTACTGTGAAGCATCCATACCACCACGTAACTCGTCGCAGGATTTCCACAGGGAGGAATACAGTTCAGATTTTTTGATAGCCATTGGGGAAAGTTACTGCCTGAGCAAATGGGGTAGGAGTGAGGTGACGATTTCGACTGGGTGTTGCACCGGAACGGTAGCTTGAACGGCCTGCAGTGGCTGCGTGTCTGATTCGGAATATGCACTATTAACCAGGGAGACTTGAGGACTGGCTGCAATACTGGATTGCAGCGCTTGATGAAGGCGCCGCTCTGAGCGGGCAAATCCTTGAGTACCTCGTTCTTGTGAACGAGGCAGGCCATGTCCTAGCTGATCCTGCAGCTCCATGCTGCCTTCCGTGCCCTCGGTGATATCTCGCATTGTCGTGATGTGAGAGTTGTGGCGCAACCGCATTGCGTAACGCTTTTCAAACTCTACCGGTGACAGCTGATTGTTGAAACCATGTCGGCGTTATCCAGCCCTACATATACTCGAATAGTACAGATATAAAGGTATGCGTACTATCTGGAGAGATGAGGCAGAGCAAGGGGTACAGGGGAAATAGTACGGTGCATGGGGTGCTTGGGCGAACACGTCCAGCCCGCCTACGTCATCAAACACGGACTTGCGAACCAATAAGCAGACATCCGAGACCGCACTGTAGTTTTGGTCCACCCACAAGCGGTTCATATAGCCCGGCGAGTGCATGGGCTGCCCGGCAAAGGCATGGCCGGCATGACCTTCAAGGCCCAGGATAATCCCGCCATGAGTGATTGTGCGTGAGGTCGATATTGCTTTGGCACCAACAATACCGACCTCTGGGCGTTGTCCGTGATTGAGCAGCTCATCAAGCCATTGCCGTTGCATGAGCACAGTATCTGCTCGCAGCAACAGCAGGTAATCGCCCCGCGCCTGCCCGGCCGCCAAGTTAATGGCTGCCACGTGCGTCAGTGGCTGTGGCGCGGGTATCACCTGCAAACGATCCCCCATCAGCGCCTTGATGCCCTGCAACCATAGGGTCGCGTCCGGGTGAGCGCTGGCGTTATCCACCAGTACCACGTCGTAATTCGGGTATCGGGTGTACTCCATCAGGCTGATCAAGCAGCGCTGAATGGCTTCCAGATCCGTGGCCAGCACCAGCACAACCGATACACAGGGTTGTTGCGCATGACCATAATTGATTTTGAAATGCCCCTGCCGAGGAGTGGTCAACGCTGCCTGCTCATACCCGCGTGCCTGTAAGTGCGTCGTCAATGCCGCAGCCAGATGCGGACTATCAGGCAGACAAGGCATCTGATTGATGACCATTGGCTCGCTGACATGACCGAACCCGATCAAACCATGCTGATCAATCATGCGCAGAATCAGTTCAAACTCGAGTGCGCCTGCGTATTCAGGGTCGAACCCCCCCGCCACCCGCACGGCCTCACAACGCAACAGCCAGTTACGCGCCAGGATCCCCGGGAGACTGAGCAGGTAGTCCAGATTGAAGTCGGGGCGCAAAGCCGCACTCAACGCCCCTTCAGCCTCCTGCACCCATGCATCACCATAAATGGCCCGGCAATCCGGATCCTCCAACAGCTCCAGACCGGCTATCAGCAGGCCGCAGGGTGTGAGGAGATCACCCGCATCCACCAGCATCAGCCAAGCACATTGCGTACGCTCGATGACCGCATTAATTTGGGCGATGAAATCGGGCGGCTGACACTCGACAAATTCAACTTCAGGGTGCACCGAATCCCGGCAAATCCGGGGGCTTATCACATACCCCTTTGCTGCTCCATAGCGCTTGCGCACGCATTCCAGGCTGTCGAGCGTTGCCTCAACCGCTTGCGCATCGCCTGAGCGGTCCAGCACCAAAACGGCTATGCCCGGCCCCCCGTTGTAATGCGCCAATCGCTCATCGACAAGCCGCGCCTGCAACGGGCTGAGCACCCGTGTCGCCCGCCAGTCACGCTGCTGCGCCTGACTGATCACGCCTTCACGGCCATCCATCAATCGTTGATAAATATCCACCGAGTCAACGTTGTCAGCGCCCCCCAGTTCGGCCACCCGCACCCGCCGCGTACCGGTTGCTTCCTGGTACCAGCCCATCGCCCGAATCTGCTCACGAAAAGTGTTATGTCCCTGATGACCAATACCCGGTAAGTCGCGGCCTTGCTGACTGAATTGTTCACTGGACACCCGAAACATGCACAGCGGTTTGGCCAACAGCGCAAGATCACCTGCTTGCAAAAGCTTGACGTAAAGGCTCAGGTCCCCCACCCACTCAATGCCGTGACCGTTGAGCGACATCAACTGATCACCGAACGCCATCAGATCTTCCCGGCGACATAACACACAACTGGGCTCGCCAATAAAATTCAGTGTGTGATCGACCAACCATGACACCAGCTCTTTACCGTCAAGCTGCACATCCATCGGAAACAGCGGAGTCGTGGCCAGAATGTCGGGCATAGGCTGCCCCTCACTGTCGATGCGGGTGCGCCGCGACGAGGCCATTGAAATGCCGGGGTTATCTTCCATCACAGCGACCAACTGCTCTACACAATCGGGATGCAACACATCATCGTCATGAAGAAACTTGACGTAATGACCGCGTGCCAACCGAATACACTCGACGGTGTTATGCAGTTCAAACAAGGCGTTCTGGTTACGTTGATAGCGAATGGGAATAGCCGTTATTTTTGCTACCCGCTCCACCACACTGGCTATCAACGTGCTTGCGCTGTCGTCGCACACGATTATTTCCAGTGTTTCGTAAGTTTGCTGGCAGGCACTGAGCAACGCGGCTTCAAACCAGGTCGGTTTATAGGCGGGTATGACAACACTGACGAGTGGACGGGCAGGCATCAGTTCGATCCTTTTTTGATAAACACGACGTTGGCTGGATTGCCCACCATGGTTGCGCCAGCCGGTACATCGCGCAGCACTACGGCGCCCATGCCAATCACGGCGCCATCGCCGACGGTGATGTTTCGTGCCAGCAGTGCGCCTGAATGGAGCACCACGCCATGGCCAATGGTGACGTAGCCGGCAATGACACAGCGCGGGCTGATGTGGACGTAATCGCCGATGGTCACGTCGTGGCCGACCAGGGTTTGTTGCTCAATGAAGCCATGATCGCCCACACGGCAATCCACCCCGAAGCTGACGTCATAACCAAAGAACGTTGCGCCGTGGTACGTGCGTAAATCCAGCTGACAGCGTGTGCGTATGGAGATGAACTGTGCGCCTTTGGCTACCAAGGGTTCGACTTGCAGGCGGCGGCTGGCAGGATTGCCCACAGCACTGATAAACACATGCTGTGGTTGAGGGCAGAATGTGTGTGGATAGCCCAGCCAGGGGAAAGCGCTATTGGCGGCTATGGCGTCAGGGCCTCGCTCGTCCAGAAAGCCTGCGATTAGCCATTGGGTTCCATGGGCGAAGTCGGCGGCCAGTTGGGTTAGGGCCTGACGCCCTAACCCGCCGCCGCCCACGATGATCAGTTGCTTCATGTTCACTCCTGAAAAGGCCCCCGAGTACCGAGCCGTCGATACGGTGTTGGGTGGTTCGTAAATTCATCTTTTCGCTATTTAGCTTTTAGCTTTTAAAACGATCTAACTGCCGCCACCGAAACAGTGGGAACGACACTGAGGCCCCTCACAGGAGGCTGAACGCAGGTGCTGTTATGGGGGTGGCGAGGCAGGACGCCGAGCCAGCCGCGATCGGGCCAAGGATGGCCCGTCGCGGCGGCCCCCCATAACAGCACCGGAGTGAAGGCACCGCCGAGCCTAGGCGAGGCGGCCGTATGGTAGGGCAAGGACTTTTTGGGTATTTTTGTGATGGTCCGACACTCGGCTGTTTGACAAAAGTACCTCGCCGTAAGGGCGAAACCATAACTTCAACTAGACGCTAGTAATGGATATGTACTCGAAGCTTTTAATAGGCCCGTGTACATATCCATTTAATGCGTTAAATCTTTCTACGGGTTCCGCCCTTACGGCGGCTCACTTTTGGCAAACAGCCCCAAAAGTAAGCAAAAAGGCCTTGCCCCTGCGTACGGCCCTCGCTGCGCTCAGGTGTCCCTCGCTCCGGTCCCGCTCCGTGGGCACGCCGTGACGGGCCATCCATGGCCCAACACGGCTCTCCCGGCATCCATGCCGGTCGACCCACTCCGCGAAACCTCCACTCGGCCTCCCGATGGGGCGGCAGATCAAGATCAAGATCAAAAGCCAGATCAAAAGCGAATCAAAAGCGGATCAAAAACTGATTTCAGGCCAATCAATCACTGGCTTGCGCTCTAACGCACACTCATCCCCCCAACCATCACCAACGTCGCACCCGTGATCCAGCGACTCGCCCCGGACAACATAAAAATAGCGGCATGGGCGATGTCTTCCGGCTCGCCAAAACCCAACGGGTAGCTCGCCAGTTGTTCACTCACAGAGGCCGGCGACTTGCGCAATGATTCCAACAACGGTGTGTTGGCCAACCCCGGCGCCAGGCAGTTAACCCGTATACGACGCTTGCTCACTTCAAGCGCCAAGCAACGCGCCATCGCTATAATCGCGGCCTTGGTGCCCGAATAAGCCCCCACGCCGGGTACGCCTTGAAATGCAGCAACCGACGCAATGAAGACAATGGCGCCGTCGTTCGCTATCAAGTTTTTGCGAAGCATCGCCTGGGTCAGCAACAGGGGCGACTCCACATTGAGTCGATGCAAGTCTCGCAGGTGCTGCTCGGTCATCTGCCGCGTCGGGCAGATAACGGACGTGCCCGCGTTGTGCACAACCCCGTGTATCTCTCCCAATGTTTCCACCAGCATCGCTCGATCATGCGCTTCGGTCAGGTCGCCGATGACGGCACGGTGATCAAGTGATGACAGGCCGTTCAATAGCTCACGCGTTTCATTCAGACGCTCGATATTTCGGCCTGTCGCAATCACTTCTGCGCCCATGTTTGCGCAGCCCAAGGCAATCGCTCGACCAAATCCTGAACTCGCTCCCGTGACCAGTACACGCTTGCCCTGCAGGCTGAAGGGGTTGAACGCACTCATGACTCAATCAATGCCGGGAAGCACGCGCCGTCAATGTCCACAAGGCATGTCGCCCACGACAAACCAATCCCGAAACCGCACAGGAGCAAGCGGTGAGGCCCGCTCTCAAGCTGTTCATGGAGGCATGCGGTCATGGTCAACGGTAAAGACGCACCGCTGGTGTTGCCAAAATCGCGCAGACTGCTGGGCACTTTCTCGGCGGGCAACTCAAGTTTTTTGCGCAACGTGTCATTAATCATCCGGTTAGCCTGATGGAAGATGAAGTAGTCCACTTGCTCCTTGCTGACGTGAGCGTACTCCAGCAATTTTTCGACGGCAGGCGGGATACGCTGCGTCGAAAAGGTCAGTACGGCCGGGCCGTCGAGTATCAGGTCCACAGGCCGGCGCCAAAGCGCTTGGGGGTCCTGACGGTGCGGCAGTAGATGTTCGATGGCGGTTGGCTCACGGTGGCCTCCCACGGGCAGGATTATGGCTTGGTGACCACTGCCATCGCTGTTCAGGTCAAAGTGCATGGGCGCCGCATGGGCGTCGAACTCCATCGCTGTCGCAGTGCCCGCATCGGAGAACAATGGATCGTTGGGCGTGGAGGTGCAGTCACCGACCAACACAAGGCCCTTTTTGACACTGCCACTGGCAATCATGGAGCCCAGCAGGTGCAAAGCGTAGGGATAGGCGGAGCACCCAAGATTGACGTCAAAGGCCAGGGTTGAATGGGGCAACCCCAGCCGATCTTGCAAAATGATCGCGGTGGCAGGCGCTCGATAATCTGGGGACTGGGTCACAACGATCAAGGCATCAATGTCACAGCGTTGCCACTTCAAGGCGTCGAGCAGTGTCTGAGCGGCGTCAAAGGCCAAATCCGAAAAGCACTGCCAGCTGGGTGCCACGCGGCGAAACTCAATACCGATGTTGCGCACCAATCGCTCACGCTCAGCGCGCAGCTGCGGCTTGCAATCCAACAGATTAGAGACGCGGTTTTTGGGCACGCACGTTGCCATGCCGCTAAAGCGGACGTGTTGCAGGGTGCACTGAGGCATGGCTTAACCCACCCTGCGGTACAAATCACCCACCGTGGTGGCGGCATACAGGTCTTCGCCGGTGATGCTTTTTTTATAGATCAAGTCAAACATCACAATGACCCCCAGCGCAGCGAGGGAGTCCCACTCGGGCAGAGCAGACAATTGGGTGTCCAGCGTAATGTCGACAGGCACCTGAAAGTCGGTGGCATCAATAAAGTTGGCGATGAAGGCTTCAGTGCTCATGGTTGCAATCTCTTTGAGTCAGACACAGTAAGGGGTGTAGCGCGAGAACGGAGGGTTGCGAATGAGGCCTCACAAATTACGGCGACCACACGTTCGACTTCGCTCAGGCTTAAATCAGGGTGAAGGGGCAGGCAAATCACTCGCTCGGCGACGCGAGTGGCCACAGGTAACGCAGGGACACTGGCCTGCGGATGGTGGCGATAGGCAGCCATGCCTGTTAACAGCGGGTAGAAATAACGGCGGGTAAAGATCTGCTGTTGCCTGAAGGCGTCATACAGCTGATCACGACTCAGTGGATAGGCGTCTTCAATCAAAATGGGGAAATAGGCGTGATTGTCGGCTTCACGGCATAGCGTAATGCCGGGCACACAGGCCAGACGCTTACGGTACAACGCATCAAGCGTGGCGCGCTTTTGCAGTGCCGCCTCTATATGCGTCAGTTGCAACAGACCAAAGGCGGCGCTGATTTCGTTCATTTTTCCGTTGATGCCGCAGGTGACCACCGTGGTTTCATCGACAAAACCAAAGTTGCGCAGTTGATCCACCCAGCGCTTGGTCTCGAGCGACGGACTGATGATGGCGCCGCCTTCGAAGGTGTTGAAAACCTTTGTCGCATGCAGACTCAAAACACTCATGTCGCCATGACGCAACACGCTGCCCTGCCCGTCCCGAACAGCAAAGGCATGCGCCGCGTCATAGATCACCCGCAAACCATGACGCCCGGCTATTTCACCAATGGCAGCAACATCGCAGGGCACGCCATAGCAGTGCACGGGCAAGATAGCGCGGGTATGCGGGGTGATCGCCGCTTCAATAGCGGCTGGATCAAGATTAAAGGTCTGCGGATCGATATCGACAAACACCGGCTTTAACCGATTCCAGACCAGTGCATGAGACGTGGCCGCAAAGGTGTAAGGGGTGGTAATGACTTCTCCATCTATGGCCAACGCTTGCAGCGCGACCATTAATGCGGTGGTGCCATTGTTGAATAACGATAAATGTTCAACGTCCAGGTAATCCGCAAGGGCCTGCTCGAAGGCCTGGTGAAAAGGCCCTGTATTGGTCAAGCGCTTGCTCTCCCAAATAGCCCGTAAATAAGGAATGAAATCATCCAGTTCAGGCAGGAGTGGACTGCTGACATACACGTCTTTATTCATTAGCCCTGACTTCGAATGAGCGTGCGAATCGGATAAACCCTAAACCGTAAAACTCCGCTGACGTGTCTGCCGCTTGCAAATAAAGAACACTCACGTGAACAGCTCTATCCGGTATATCCATGCATCTGCAGACGTCATGCCAACTTTAATAAAAGGATATAAGGCAATGATTTAAAGGCCCTTTAAAACACGTCGCCACTTATACAGTGCTGATGCCTTCCTCTTTTGACTGCCCACTTGCCGGGCATGCGGAAACCACGCTTCCGCTAATGCCAAGAGTGAGGGCCTGGATAATAAAATGCGCAATTAAAACTTAAGGCTTATCAAGAGTGCGTCGCCTTTAAGAGTGAGCGGGCACTTGGCGCCTGCATTTACCTTAGTGCAATCAAGGATAACGACCCATGGCTCTTACCATTCACACCAACTATTCATCGTTGCTCACTCAGACCAACCTGAACAAAACCAACAACGCATTGGCTGTTAACCAGCAGCGCCTGGGTACTGGCCTGCGAATCAACTCCGCTTCTGACGATGCCGCAGGTTTGCAAATTGCCACCCGCCTCAATGCTCAAACCAAAGGCATGGCTGTGGCGGGGCGTAACGTGAACGACGCTTCATCGCTGCTGCAAACCGCCGATGGCGCGTTCGGCGAGATGACCGACATCCTGCAACGCATGAAAGACCTGGCCACACAGTCTGCCAACGGAACCAACAGCGACGATGATCGTAAAGCCATGCAGGCCGAGTACGATGAACTGGGTAAAGAACTCGGCAACATCATGGAGAACACCTCATACGCGGGCGAGAAACTGTTCGGCAAGGACGGCGCCACTGGCAAATTTGGTACTGCTGTCAGCTTCCAGATCGGCTCAACCGCTGCCGAAACACTGACCTTGGACGTCACAGCCCAATCCTCCGCCTTGGGTGCCACCCTGGACGGCCTGTCCTCGAACTACACCACCTCCGGCACACCCGGTACTGAAATCAGCACCAGTGGCAGTGCCAATACGCAAATCGACGTACTGTCCGCAGCCTTGAACGACGTCGGTGAGCTACGCGGCCAGTTCGGCGCCAACATCAACCGTCTGGCCCATACCGCCAACAACTTGGCCAACATGAAAGACAACACCGAGATGGCCCGTGGTCGCATCATGGATGCCGACTTCGCCAGTGAAAGTGCCATGATGAGCAAAAACTCGATGCTGATGCAGTCGGGTATCTCCATGCTCAAGCAAACCGGCCAAATGCCTGGCCTGGTGATGTCTTTACTGGGCTAAACCTGGCCGCAAAAGAAAACGCCCTTGCATTCAAGGGCGTTTTTTTTGGGTAAAGAGCTAAAGGTTTACATCAAAAGAAGAAACGTCCTGCATCATTCTTACACCCGGCGCTGGAAAATTCTCTTACTTAATCGTAGAGAAGCCTACCTCTGATGAACACACTCTCCGCGAACTTAAAGACCGGGCACAGCGAGGGCCTGGCCTTTTTCTGCTCAGCGCTTTGCACATTGACGCTGTACAAAAACGCTGACCGACAAATCATAGATTTAGGGTTTTCGGGTGGACGGCTGCTTGCCCGCCTTATGCAAGAACCGGGAGAAATGATTGATCGCGATACCTTGACCGCCTACGCCTGGCCCAATCGTGTCGTCGGCCAGGGAAGCCTGAATCAGCAGATTTATACCTTGCGCAAAATTTTGGGTGATGAAAAAGATCGCAAGATCATTCAAACCGTCACGCGGCGCGGGTATCGATTGAACCCAGACTTCGTAGTGACCCAGAACAACGCAATAAGCACTGAACATCAGGGCGAAACGCAACTCGCACCTTCACTGCCCGGGGGTTCGCGCGCTGAAATACAGCTCAAATGGACACTCAGGGCAATGGCAACTGCGGGCTTTGTGGGATACATCCTGACCGCACACCCCAGCCAATTGTTTGCCAGCCTGCACATCATGGGTGACCATACGGTGACCTATGTCGAAACAAAGAAAGATCAACTCAAGCAACTTATCAACCTGACTCGCGGGCTCAGTACACGGCTCGTCAGCTTGAGCAAAAAACCGATGGAACTGTCGATCGTGACAATCGATGATCAGACCTATCATGTTTACTGCTCGGGCCAAACAGGTGCGAATTATATAAGCTTGCACGACGATGAGCTTCACACGGTTAGCGACACACAGCTGCGTGAGTGTATAGAAGGGGTTACTCAGCCCATCCATTAATGGCTAAATTAGATCGAACGAAGCGATTTTCAAAGAAACGGGAACAGACCCCGGCGATAATGCGCGGCCAAATGGCTGCACATTGCGCCCGGTAAGGCTAACGAGGTTTATCAGTGAGCGCGGGAACGGACTGTACATAGTCAACGGCACCCGGTGCATAGTTCGCGAAGTTGCCGCTGAACAACTGCCTATACAGTGTTTCAGCCTGCTCAGTAAGTACCAGCAACTCAATACGCCGGTTAGCCCCGCTCAGAGGCTCCTCAGGCCGTAAAGGCATGACATCGGCCTGCGCCGAAACCTGCAAAATACCTTGAACCGGCAACCCTGAGTTCACCAGTACACTTCGAGCCTGCAAGGCCCTTTCTCCGGACAGATTCCAATTGTCATAACCGCGCGAGTCCCGGTACGGGGCGGCATCAGTGTGCCCACTGACAATCAACTTGTTTTGCACCTTGGCCAGCACTAGCGCCAGTGCGCTCAGCAAGGTGCGAAAGTGTGGATCAAGCGTCGCGCTGCCTCGCTCGAACATAAAACGTTTGTCATCATCCTTGATCAGAATTCTCAAGCCTTGGGGCACTACATGCACTTCAAGATTGGACATCGCATCCGTGCGCTCGGCCAGCAAGGCCATAAGCTTTGCCAGCGATTGCAGTTCTGTCTGGCTGTCATAGCGTTGCAAATCCCCTGAAGGGGCGTTATTGAACTGAACTTCCGGGCGGCGCGGCACCCAATCAAATGCCGGCAGACTGTCGAAAGCTACTGGAACTCGGCTGACATCGTCAAAAACCCCCGCCCCTCCTTCAATGACCGTTGAAGCCATCACTTCCTTTGCAATGCGTTCAGCGTCGGCTTGCGGCTGAATCACCCACAGCACCATGAACAGCGCCATCATCGCCAGAGCAAAGTCGGCAAAGGCTACCTTCCAGGCTCCGCTGTGGTCTTGGTTGTGCCCCCGCTTGCTGCGACGCTTGACAATAATCTGGTCATGTTTGTCTTCACGCGTCCTCATTGCGTCCATCCTCAAAACTGGTCACCCATCTTTCCAGCAGCTTGAAGGCCGGCTTGACGTCCTGTTCAATCAACTTGCGACCCGCATCGACTGCCAACAAGGTAGGCTTGCCGGCCACATGGGCGACCAGGGTCGTGCGCACACACTCCAGGGCCGATAACTCGGTTCGGATGCGTTGAGCCATTGCATTGCTCAGCGGCTCCATCATGCAATAACAAAAGAAAATCCCGAGAAACGTACCCACCAGCGCTGCGGCCACATGGGCGCCAATTTCAGCCACTGACCCGCCAATACTGTCCATGGTGATGATGATGCCCATGATCGCCGCCAAAATACCGAACCCGGGCATGGCTTCGCCCACTTTGTGCAACGAGCGCGAAGGCAGCAGCAATGCCTCGTGCATGGCGTCCAGTTCCTGCTCGAGAAAACCTTCAAGTTCATGGGCGCTGATTTTGCCCATGGCCATCAACCTGAAGTTATCGGCAATAAAGGCCATCAGGTTTTTCTCTTGCAAAATCAGAGGGTATTTACTGAATAGATCACTCTGGTCTGGCTCTTCAATGTGCGCATCGAGCGCTTTTAGGCCACCCATGTCGACGGTTTCGAGCAACTCATAAAGCACCATCAGCAACTCGCGCTGAAAGGCCTCGCCGCGACGGCGAAAGGAGAACACGCCTTTGACCTGCACCCACATCTCGAGCAGCACTTCCTTGGGGTTGCCAATAATCATGCTACCCAGGGCAGCACCCAGCACAATCAGCATTTCAGAGGGCTGCCACAACACGGACATGCTCCCTCCGGCAATCACGAAACCACCCAGCACGCAGCCGATAATGATTAATGCACCTAACAGTTTCTGCACGTTAATTACTCTTGGTTAAGAAGGTTCGAGCCTTATCAATGGCCTGCTTGCTCAGTTGGCACACACGCGCATCACTGATTTCGAGCACCAGACCGATTTCCTTCAGGTTCAGCTCGTGCAAGTAGTAGAGCGTCAATACCAGTCGCTCACGCTCATTCAGCTCGTCCAGTGCTTGAGTCAACATGCGTTGGTTGCTCACCATCGCCTCGACACTGGCAGCGCCGTTATGAAAGTCTCTGCTGGTGTCCAGCAACAGGGCATCAAGGCTCTCTAATGCCTCTCCGGCTTCTGCTTGCAAGTACGCCTGAAACTGCGCAGGGCTCAGCCCGGTGGCTTGCAAGGCTTCCTCATCACGGGGTTGGCGACCCAGTCGGCGCGTCAGGTTGCGCAAAATATCCCGGGTTTTGTGAGCGTGTTGGCGAACCTGGCGAGGGCGCCAATCGAGTCTGCGCAACTCATCAAGAATGGCGCCCCTAATTCGCAACGCTGCAAACCGCGCAAAGTGCTCATCGGGCACGCCGTAACGACGCAGCCCCTCAAGCAACCCCATCAGCCCGATCTGCTCCATGTCTTCACGGTCCAGCACCTGACTGGTTTGCAGGGACAATTGATTGACTATGCGCTTAACCAGCGGCAAGTAATTCAACAGCCAGCGCTGTTCAGATTCAGGCGCTGCTACCACCGTGCAGGGGTCGCCCGCATCGGGGCCGTAATCAGCCAGACGATCACTATTCATGGGGGGCAATTACTGCACCAGCATCTTGCTGACCAGTACCGAAGTGAACGGTATGTCCATCCCTTTGGCACTGAAACTCTTGCGCAGATCTTCTTCAAGACGTGACTGCAAATCGGTGAGCGACAAGGCACGCACTTGACTAAGCGGGAGCGCCGACAATGAACCCACCACAGCATTGCGCACCAATAGCTCGGCCTGCTTGAAAACGCTCGCTGACTGTTTGGCATCTCCTTGCAACGCGAGGTCGAGCACAAAATAGTGCTCGCGGTCGTCGCCTCGCAGATTCACGACAATTTTTTCGACCGGATAAAACACATAGTTGGACGGATCCTGAGCAAGCGGAGCCTCACCACTCTTTTGCGCCTGCTCAACGACCGACCTGTTATCAGGGCGCAAGTACAGATAGCCAAACACGACACTCCCTAGAGTGATGACCGTGTTCAGCCCTACGATTAATAAAATGACACGCGGCATCCACATAGCAGTCTTTCACTACACATGAAGTTCAATTTGGGCGTGGTGCAAGCGCCGCTTTCTTCGGCTACACCGTGACAAGCACGTCACTGCCATATCCTTTGGACACACTGTCCGCCATCTGTACTTCTTCCATCGCCTGAGCAATGACGGATTCATGCTGCTGGCGCGCCTGCTCTCGAGACGACTGCCCTCGGGAATCGCTGGAAACTTGCACGTCAACGTGAAGCAGGTTCTGCTGCACCAACTCTTGACGCATGCGCTCACTGGAATGCGCGAGCAAGCGGGCAACATCGGTCTGGGCGGCCGAGATATGCACACTCAAGCGACCGGACTCATGACTGATGAAAATTTCAAGGCTGCCCAGCTCCGGCGGATCCAGCCGAATGGTGGCCTGCTGAAAGCGCTGCTGGACCTGGATTTCAACGGTTTCACGCAAGGCATTGAGCATTTGCTCACCCCAGCGCGCTTGCGGGGCTACCAACTTGAGCCCTCGCTCAAGCACAGGCTCTGAAGAGGCTGTTGCGCCTGCCAGGACAGGTTGGGGGACCGTCACGTCAGCCAATTCCAAACCCACTGGCGCTGCATTCGGCAAGCCTGACCACTGGCTCACTGCGGGTGCGGCTGTTGCGACGCTCATGACGGGCGTGGCCGTCCACGTTACCCCTCGGCCTGGCATCAAGGTTTGGGTATCGAGCGACAACGCCATGCGTTCACCCTCCCCCTGTTTTGCACGGCTCTGCGTCATGGCCGCATCAAGCAATGGCAACGGTTCGTTAACCCCCAGCACCCCTGCATCAGCCGCCAGCCGTTTCAATACGCCCGCAGAAGACAAGGGCGGTGCAGAGGTGGTGTTTGAGTCGAGGACCTGCACATTGACTGCTTGCTGGTTGAGCATCATCAGCAGCCATTGCTGGGGATCCACCAGCGCTTCGACAGCGGCCGCTTGCTGCGCTTGATCTTGTAGCGGCACGTACTCAGCGGGCATTTCAGTCAGCGGCAACGGCAGCTCAAGCTCGGAAGCTTGCGGAATATAGATCACCTGTGCGAGCGCCTCGATAGCACCCTCCACCTCAGCGTCAGGCGCAGGGTGCGCCACCAACGGGCTGGAACCACCGAGCAAAGAAAGCGATGCGGGCATGGCTTAGTTCACTCCTTGCAGACTGTCAGCCAATGAATAGGCCTGACGCCCTTCTGCATATTCGGTGTGGTTTGCCAACATCTGGCTCAAGCGCGCACATTCGCGTGCGCAAGCCTGCAAGGCATGACCGTGCAACGCCTTGAGCGGCGCCAGTTTGAGTCGGGTTTCGTCGTTAAAGGGCTGGGCATTCTGCAAGCCCTCAAGGCATTGTCGGATCAACCCGTCGACCTGGCCGATACGCACCCAGTCTTCCCTGGCCAAGGCTTCGGCGAGCAACCCTTGTAGCTGGGCCAGACGACTAAAGTCAGTTGCGGGCGGCATTGACACCCTCCCAGCCTTCGCGAATTTGCTCCAGCAGGTGCGTGACTTCGTCTATTGCGCTGAGCGACAACGAAGCACTGACCTCCACCAGACGATGCAGGCAATAGTCATAAAGGCGCGACAGACTGATGACCAACTCCCCGCCCTGTTCATGATCGAGAGTGCTGTTGAGCGCGTTGATGATGTTCATGCATTTCTCCAGCGACTGCCCTTTGAGATCGTAATGCCGGGTTTCAATGTGCCCACGGGCGCGAGACAACTCATCCAGCAGCCCATCGAACAACACCAGCACCAACTGATAAGGCGAGGCGCAAGACACTTGGGTATCGAGGTCGATTGCGCGGTAGTTGTCATAGCCATCATTCATTTTTCAGATCATCCGAACATGCTGAAGGTTTGTTCCATCGCTGCCATAACTTGCGCCAACTGGGTGTACTGCTTGAGATAGCGCTGATAGTGATTCTGGTATTTGATCTCCAGATCCTCGTATTTCTCATCGACCCGTTGCAGCAGGTTATTGAGGTTATCCTTGCGCGCCTTCATGGCCCCTGTACTGCCGCTGGTGTAGGTGCCGAGCCTTTTATCGAGGCTTTCGAGCAAATTTCCGGTGCCTGAAAAGAGTTTTTCGAAACCCTCCGGGTTTGCATCCAGCATTTTTTCGAAGGCTTTGGTATCCACCTTGAGCTTGCCGTCCGATCCTGCCAGCACACCAAACTCCATCAGCGTGACCCCGCCAAATGGTGTGCGCAGTACCGAGTTGAGCATGGCCTCGATGGCACGGATGCTTGAGTCGCCTGCCAGTGCGCCGCGCTCGCCGTTTTCCCCTCCCGAACCGGTCAGGTCATCGAAGGTACTCAACATGGTATTGATCGCAGTGACAAACTCATTGAGCTTGTCATTGGTCGCGGTTTGGTCACGGCTGATATTGACGGTCAGCGGCTCGTCCCCAGCTTCATGCACTTTGCTGAACGTCAGGCTGACGCCTTCGATCATGTCCTTGAAGGTGTTAGAACTTTGCTGCAGCTTCATCCCGTTGGCGTCAGCTCCCAGATAGACAATGGCGTCCTGGGCCCTGGACAACTCCTGTGCGGTTCCCAGACTGGTTTCCAGCGGGCTGCCTGCAGCATCTGTGCGCATTTCAATGGCGTACTGCTCGCCTGTTTCTTCGGCGCTCAACACCATCGTCACCTCACCGCCGCTGCGCACCAGCGTGGCTTTGACGCCCTCGTTATCCGGGTGATTATTAATCGCCGAAGCCAGCTCATCCTGGGACAGAGCGCCATCGCCGTTACTGTCCGCAGCGGCGAGATCGACGGCAAATTCGACGCCATCCTGTTTGATATACAAATTGCCCGAGTCGGCAGCATCATCACCCAGACCACTGAGCGCGACTTGATGCCGACTGGCCAGTTGTTCCACAAAAAACTGGTAGCTGCCTTCTTTGGCACTGGCACCAAGGGTGGCGCTGGCGATCCCTTCAGCGCTGAAGGTGGCCGCATTGATCAGCATGCTTTTGTCAGCACCCTTGAAGCTTTTGATCGCATTGCCCAAGGCTTTGAGCGCTGTATCCAGGGCGGTGACTGCTTCCAGCTGGGCCTTGTATTTGGTCTCGTTACGCTGGGCCTGCGCTAATTCGCGCTGGACTTCATATTCAGCGAGAAGTTTGGCTTGAGCCTGGATGTAGTCGGTATCGATAGCCATGAACGTGCTCTCCTTGGTTGCTTGTTAGCAAAACCGGTGCCAATAGATAACTTGTTGTTTTATATGGATTATTTTCTGTTCTTATGAAGCGGTGCTTCCGGTTTTCAGCTAGAGGGTTTAACTGGGCCGGAAAGGTTGTTTCCGGATTATTCGGCTCAGAAGTCCGCAGGATTTAAAGGCGACATAAAGCGGGGATTGATTAAGGGCAATAAGTTTGAATAGAGGGAATTAAGGGAGAGATATTCGCTTTTAGCTTTTAGCTTTTAGCTTTTAGCTTTTAGCTTTTAGCTTTTAGCTTTTAGCTTTTAGCTTTTAGCTTTTAGCTTTCAAAACAATGCTACTGCCGCCACCTAAACAGTGAAGCCAACACTGAGGCCCCTTACAGGAGGCTGAACGCAGGTGCTGTTATGGGGGTGGCGAGGGAGGACGCCGAGCCAGCCGCGATCGAGCCAAGGATGGCCCGTCGCGGCGTGCCCCCGTAACAGTGCCGGAGAGAAGGCACCGGGCGAGCCTAGGCGAGGTCGGCCGTATGGTAGGGCGCAGACCTTTTGGGTACTTTTGGGATGGTCCGACACTCGGCGTTTGCCAAAAGTACCTCGCTGTAAAAGCGAAAACTTTAGTTCAGCTAGACACATGCAATGGATATGTACACGAAGCTTTTAATTGGCCAGCGTACATATCCATTAGGTGTATTAAGACGTTCTACGGGTTTCGCCCTTACGGCGAGGTACTTTTGTCAAACAGCCACAAAAGTACCCAAAAAGGCCTTGCCCCTGCGTACGGCCCTCGCTGCGCTCAGGTGCCCCTCGCTCCAGTCCCGCTCCGTGGGCACGCCGTGACGGGCCATCCATGGCCCAACACGGCTCTCCCTGCATCCTTGCCGGTCGACCCACTCCGCGAAACCTCCACTCGGCCTCCCGACGGGGCAGCAGATCAAGATCAAAAGCAAGATCAAAAGCAAAGCGAGAGCAAGAGCAGTGCAACTGCGCATCAAAGAGCTCGGTAACTATTACCCCTATTTAATTCAATACCCCGGCGCGTACAGATCCCCCGCCTGTGGGTCCAGCAACCGCTGAACAATATCACTCTGCATTGCTAATACTTTCCCATTGTGCTCGTTCAGCAAAAGACACCGCTCAGCGCTGCTCACCACGTCTTTCCAGGCTGTTTCTAAGCATGCTCGCCGTTCTGGCGCGAAATAACCCATCAGCGTATCCATTGCCTGACTCTCCCCGCGAAGCTGGAAGGCCCCCATCACTTTGCTGCGACGACGGGCACGCCCTCGTACCGCATCGAGCAACGGCAGGATGCACTCATTGACCACGTTGATTTCTACCGTGTCACGGGCCAGCAATAGCGCATAAAGACGCGTCATGTGCTCATTGAGCAGGGCAAAATCCCTGACGTCATCGAACACATCCTGCTCAATGATGCTGAGCAGCTGATCACGTTGATTCAACGGTTATCACCCCGGTGATAAACCAGCATCTCGGCCGCCAGTGCAGTACTGTCAGTCACAATTTCGCCCGCCGCCACGGCGGCTTTAAGGCGCGCGACTTTATCCATGTCTACAGCCGGCAATTGACTCAATACTGACTGGATCTGTTCTAGGCCAGGCTTGACTGAAGGGGTCGCGCTGACCGAAGCGACGGCTTTGTCGGTGACAGGCTTGCTTTTAGCAGTGCTCGCAGGCTCGGCACATTGGCTAAAACCAGTAGCCGGCTGACGGGTAATTTCCATGATGGGGTCCATAACCAGGAGGTATAGGAACCTAAGGCGACCCTTTGCAGGCCGCACTTAAATAACTTTTGAAAATAATCCTGCTCCGCGTTGTTCTTCCAAGGTTAACCCTGCGGCTGGTCTAAATGGACGATGTACCCGCCACCCGGTCCGTGGAATAACTCGATAACTAGAACAAAACCGGGAGAACCCGTTGTGAATTCATCTTTGCGCCCCACCTGGCGAACTCACTACGCATTAGGCGTATTGGCAGCCATTTACGTGTTCAATTACATCGACCGGCTGCTGATGGCGATTCTGATCGAGCCGGTGAAAGCTGAGTTCGGCATTTCCGATACCGGCATCGGCCTGCTTTCAGGCGTCACTTTCGCGGTGTTTTACACCGTGTTCGGCTTTCCGCTGGGGCGTTTGTCTGACCGTATCGGGCGCAAGCCGGTCATCGCGCTCAGTTGCATTGCCTGGAGCCTGATGACCATTTTCTGTGGGCTCGCCGCCAGTTTCACGATGCTGGTGGTGGCCCGCATCGGGGTGGCCATCGGCGAGGCCGGCGGCACGGCGCCGTCAATGGCGATGGTCTCGGATCTGTACCCACCAGAACGGCGCTCAACCGCCCTTTCTGTCCTGATGCTGGGTTCCAGCCTAGGTGCTATTTTTGGGCTGGGGCTTGGCGGCTGGATTGCTCAGCACTACGGCTGGCGTACTGCCTTTGTGGTGATCGGCGCACCGGGCATTTTCCTCGGTTTGCTCTTGCTGCTGACCGTACGCGCGCCCAAACCGGCCATGCTGGTCAATCCCAGGCAAGCGGTGCAAACACATTGGGCCACGACTATCCGCGAATTGTTTCAAACCCCGTCTTATCTTTGGCTGGTACTGACTGGAGGGTCGGCTGCCATCGCCGGTTACGCCATTGGTACCTGGAGCCCCAGCTTCCTGATTCGTTCCCACGGGCTGAGCCTGCAAGATGCAGGGTTGCTCGCAGGGGTAGCCGGAGGTGCAGGGGCGACCTTGGGCACACTCACTTGCGGCATTCTCTGCGACCGTCTGGCGCGCCGCGACAAGGGCTGGCAAATAGGGGTGCCGCTCCTCGGCACGCTGATCAGTATCCCGTTTGCCCTGTCCTACTTCCTCTGGCCCGTCGGCACTGCGTTTTCAATCGGTAACACGCCAGTGCCCACAGCATTCCTGTTTTACAGCGTGTTCAGTTTCTTTGGCACGTGGTGGGCAACGCCGTGTCTGGGGGCTATCTCGCATCTGTTCCCGTCGACCCGACTGGCGCAAGCGACCGCTATTTTCGTAATGGCCATGACATTGCTCGGTGTCGGCGTCGGCCCGTTGTTGATTGGCATGCTCAGTGACGGCTTCGCTCATCGTCTGGGCAGTGAAGGCCTGCGTTATGCCTTGGCGTCCTGTGTATCGCTGCTGGTAGTGGCATCTGTTTTTCTGGCCATGGCCCTGCCCCGCTACCGTAACCACCTGAACAACATCACGCCGTCGCCCGCCCCTTTGGCGAACGCCGTCAGTGCCTGATATTTGGAGAGCCTCTAATGACTGAACAAGACCTGCCACTGCCGATCGGCCACTTCGTCACGCTGGATAACGGCTTGCGCCTGCACTTTCTCGACGAGGGCAGCGGCCCGGTCGTGCTGTGGTTGCACGGCAGCGGCCCCGGCGCCAGCGGCTACAGCAATTTCAAAGGCAACTACCCACAATTTGTCGCCGCAGGTTTTCGCAATCTGGTGGTGGATTTGCCGGGTTTCGGGCGCTCGGACAAACCCGAAGACGTGAACTACGATCTCGACTTTTTCGTCAAAACCATCTCCGGGTTTCTCAAGGCAGTGGGCGTCAAACGCGCAATCCTGCTCGGTAACTCACTGGGCGGGGCGATCGCGCTGGGCCTGGCGCTGGCAGAACCCGAGCGTGTGGAGAAGTTGATTCTCATGGCACCGGGCGGCGTAGAAGAACGCGAAACGTACTTCAAGATGATCGGCATCCAGCGCATGGTCGAGTTGTACAGCGCCGGGCCGCTGGGCATTGATCAAATGCGTAGAATCATGAGTTTGCAATTGTTCGACAGCTCGCAACTGGACGACAAACTGCTGGCCGAGCGCGTGGCCGTTGCCGTCCACCAGCCGCGTAATCTGTTCGCAACCATGATGGTGCCGAACATGACTGATCGCCTCGAAGAGCTGCAAGCGCCGATCCTCGGATTCTGGGGCACTGATGACAACTTCAACCCTGCCAGTGGCGCCCTGAAAGTGCTCAAGCATGCACCCGATGCCCGCTTTATCATGCTCAACCGTTGCGGCCACTGGGTTCAGGTCGAGCACCGCGAGTTGTTCAACAAGGCCTGTCTGGAATTTCTGCGAAGCTGACCGATGTCTGAGTCTTCATCTCATTACTAACGCTCGGACTGAAATAACAATGACAAAATTTCCTCAGTTGCTGGCCCCCGGAAGCATCGGTTCACTCCAACTGCGTAACCGCATCATCATGGCGCCAATGGGTTCCAATTTCGCTGAAGCCGATGGTCACTGTGGCGAACGCATTCAAGCGTATTACGAAGCCCGCGCCCGGGGCGGCGCCGGTTTACTGATCATGGGCGTGTGCTCGGTGGCGTTTCCGGCCGGCACAGCGGAGCCCTTTCAGGTGGGGGTGTCCAGCGATGAATTCCTCCCTGGTCTCAGCCGCCTCGCTGAACGTGTTCACCAACACGGTGCGAAAATCGCGATGCAACTGCAACACGCCGGCAAGACCTCGGTGCGCGACATGGCCGAAGGTCGGCAGTTATGGGTGCCTTCAGTACCGCCAGTGCTGCAAAGCGACATGATGGCGGCTTTGACACCTGAAGAGCTGAGCAACTTTGTCAGCTCCATGAAACGTCGCGCTGAAGGCTCACCGATCCGGGTCATGGACGACGCCGACATCGCGCAAATGATCGACTGGTTTGCCCTGGCGGCCGACCGTGCAAAAAGGGCCGGGTTCGACGGTGTCGAAATACACGCGGCCCACGGTTACATCATTGCCGGCTTTCTGTCCTCTTATTACAACCAGCGTGAAGACGACTATGGCGGCACGTTGGAGAACCGTGCCCGACTGTTGCTGGACATCATTGCCGCCGTGCGGGCCAAGGTCGGTGACGAATTTGCCGTGTGGCTGAGGCTGGATGCCGAAGAACTGCACACCCCCAACGGCATCACGTTGCAGGACGCCCAAGCCGTGGCGCGCATGGCCGAGGCCGCTGGCGTGGATGCCGTCAGCGTATCGGCCAGCGCGCGCATCACCAGCGGCGTGGTGTTTACCGAAGCGCCACTGGTGCAAAAGCCAGACGGTTTTCTGGAATGGACCGCGGCCATCAAGCGCAGCGTCAACTTGCCCGTGATTGCGGTAGGCCGCATTGAACCGCAGTCAGGCGAAGCCGCCTTGAAACGCGGTGACTGTGACTTCATCGCCATGGCCCGCAAGCTGCTGGCCGACCCTGAGCTGCCGAACAAATTGCTCAAGGGCCAGGAAAACACCATCAGACCGTGCATTTACTGCTATGTCTGCGTCAGCCAGATCTTTATCAACGAACGGGTCAAGTGCGCCGTCAACCCCATGACCGGGCATGAATTTGAATATGTCATCAGCCCGGCCCTCTTAGCCAAACATATCGTGATCATCGGCGCGGGCCCTGCCGGCATGGAAGCGGCTCGCGTAGCGGCCCTGCGCGGGCATCGGGTGACATTACTGGAGCGCAGCGACCGGCTGGGCGGCACTTTGTTCTTTGCTGGCCTGGCTTATGCCGAAAACGCCAAACTGCTGGACAACCTCAAGGTGCAGGTGGAGCAATCCTCGATTGATGTTCGCCTCAACACGACCGCCAGCCCTGCCCTGTTACGCGATTTGGCGGCCGATCAGGTGCTGGTGGCGGTGGGTGCCGAGCGTTCAGCCCCGGCCATTCCCGGAGCCGAGCTGGACCATGTGTGGAGCGGTGACGAACTGCGTCGCTTAATGACCGGCGACCGCGCGGATGAAATTGCCAAACGTAAACTTTCCTTCACTCAGCGCACCTTGATGAAAGCCGGTAGTTTGGCGGGGGTGACCGACAGCAGCGAAGCCCTGCAAAAACTGTCGCGCATGTGGATGCCGTTGGGCAAACGCGTCACCATCATTGGCGGCGGGCTGGTGGGGCTGGAGCTGGCCGAATTCCTGCTGGCCCGAGGCCGACAGGTGACCGTGCTGGAAAGCGGCACTCATTTAGGTCGCGAACTGGCGATTGTGCGGCGCTGGCGGGTGCTGCATGAAATCCGTGTGCACGGCGGCGACCTCAAGACCGGCGCAAACGTGACGGCCATTGACGGCAAGGGTGTGCACTATCAACTGGCTGACGGACAAGCTGCGTACTGTGAAGCTGACTCTGTGGTACTGGCCATCGGCGCACAGCCCAATACCGATTTGCTGGATGAACTGAGCCGGGCCGGATTACACGCCACCAGCATTGGTGACTGCCAGCGTATTGGCTATATCGAAGGAGCTATCAGCGCGGGTCATAAAGCAGGTCGCGAAGCCTGAGCAAGCATCGGGCTGTAACCTGATTCAAACACCGAGTGGGTTTTCGGCTAGCCTTTACTGTCGCTAGGCTGAACATGAAATTTTCTTAAGAAACGTTTCAGCTTTTTGTGGGCAAAATGTGCTCACCGACAAAAAGCCCATTCAGGTGAAGGTATGCCCCGCATTTTGACCATCGAAGACGATGCCGTAACGGCAAAAGAGATCGTGGCTGAGTTAAGCAGTCACGGACTGGAAGTCGATTGGGTGGCCAATGGCCGCGAAGGGTTGGTTCGCGCTGTCAGCGGCGATTATGACCTGATCACCCTCGACCGCATGCTGCCTGAACTCGACGGCCTGGCCATTGTGACCACCTTGCGCACCATCGGCGTCAGCACGCCGATTCTGATGATCAGCGCCCTTTCTGATGTTGACGAGCGTGTTCGTGGCCTGCGCGCCGGTGGCGATGACTACCTGACCAAACCCTTTGCCAGCGACGAAATGGCCGCTCGGGTCGAAGTCTTGTTGCGCCGCAAAAGCCCGGTCGACAAATACGAAACCTCGCTGCGTGTGGCCGACCTTGAGCTCAACCTCATCACCCGCGAAGCCAGTCGCGCCGACCAGCAACTGAGCCTGCTGCCCACCGAATACAAGCTGCTGGAATTTTTGATGCGCAACACCGGGCAAATCCTCTCGCGCATGATGATTTTTGAAGAAGTCTGGGGCTATCACTTCGATCCGGGTACCAACCTCATCGACGTGCACATCGGCCGCCTGCGTAAAAAAATTGATCCTCAGGGCCTGGTGCCTTTGATTCGCACCGTTCGAGGCTCGGGTTATGTCATTGCCGAACCCCTCTAAGGGCTGGCGTTCCTCCAGCAGCCGACTGCTGGCGCTGTACAGTTTCTTGTTCGTGGCCTGGAGCTGCATCCTCATGGGGGTGCTGTATTACGAGGTGTCGGACTATTTAGGCAACCTGGCGAAGCACTCATTGATGCAACGCCAGCACTTGTTCTCGCGCTTTCAAGGCGAACAACTCGACGAAGCGCTGGCCACCAGCCTGACGTTCGATATGCGCACGGTGGATGCTTACGGTCTGTTTGATGCGCAACAGCGACCGCTCAGCGGCCCCATCCAGAGCATTCCTGAAGACCTGCCGCTGGACGGTGAAATCCATGAGTTGAGCACTTGCATCGTTTCCGACGACCCCAACCTGCCCCAAGACAGCTGCGACGCCGTGGCCACCCAAACCCAGGATGGCCGCTGGTTGGTGCTGGTGCGCGATAACGGCTCACTGTTTGCTGTGACGCGGATTATTCTGCACGCGCTGTTGTGGGGTATATCGCTGACCATCATCCCCGGCATTGCTGGCTGGCACTTGCTGCGCCGACGACCATTGCAGCGGGTACGGGCCATTCAGGCCAGCGCCGAAGCCATCGTCGCGGGGGATTTGACCTATCGCCTGCCGCTGTCGGATAGACGCGATGAGCTGGACATGCTGGCTGCGATTGTCAACGCCATGCTCGACCGTATTGAACTGTTGATGCATGAGGTCAAAGGCGTGTGCGACAACATCGCCCATGACCTGCGCACCCCGCTGACCCGGCTGCGCGCGCAGTTGTACCGGATTCAACAGCAAGCGGCAGAAGGCTCGCCCGAGGCGCTGCAACTGGAGGAAGTGATTGGTGAAACTGACACGCTGATGGCGCGCTTTCGCGGGTTGTTGCGGATTTCTGAGCTGGAAGATCACCAGCGACGCTCGGGCTTCTTGCAACTCGACCCTTTGCCTTTGCTTCAAGAACTGTACGACTTTTACCTGCCACTGGCGGAGGAAGGCCAAATCACGCTGACGCTGGAGGCTGACCAACCCCTTCCAAGCCTGGTCGGCGACCGCGCCTTGCTATTTGAAGCGCTGAGTAACTTGTTGAGCAATTCGATCAAATTCACCCCGCCCGGTGGTGAGGTGATTTTGCGTGCCGTCAACGATGAAGGTAGCCCGCGCATTGAAGTGCTGGATACCGGGCCGGGTATTCCGGAGGCTGAACGTGTGGCCGTGTTTCAGCGCTTTTATCGCTGCGATGACACCCATGCAGGCTTCGGTCTGGGGTTATCCATTGTGGCGGCGATTGTCAGCCTGCATGGTTTTACGCTGGAGGTGCGTAACCGCGACAACGGCGGTGCCTGGTTGACCCTGCACTGCCGGCAGAGTTTGATCAATAACCTGTAAGCACTGCAAATGCTGTAGATAACCTCATCGCCACCGAGATTTTGATCTGCTCTTGATCTGCTCTTGATCTTGATCTTGATCTTGATCTGCTTGTGATCTGGTTTTTGATCTTGATCTGCTGCCCCGTCGGGAGGCCGAGAGGAGGTTCTGCGCAGTGGGTCGACCGGCATGGATGCCGGGAGAGCCGTGTTGGGCCATGGATGGCCCGTCACGGCGTGCCCACGGAGCGGGACCGGAGCGAGGGAACTTGAGCGCAGCGAAAGCCGTACGCAGGGGGCAAGGCCTTTTTGCTTACTTTTGTGGCTGTTTGACAAAAGTGAGCCGCCGTAAGGGCGGAACCCGTAGAAAGCCGTGATACATGAAATGGATATGTACACAGGCCGATTAAAAGCTACGAGTACATATCCATTATTAGCGTCTAGCTGAAGTAATGGTTACGCCCTTACGGCGTGTCACTTTGCAAAAGCGGCAAAGTAACCAAAACGCTTCCGCTCCCACGTACGGCCCTCGCTGCGCTCAGGTGTCCCTCACTCCGGTTCCGCTCCGTGGGCACGCTGCGACGGGCCATCCATGGCCCGATCGCAGCTCTCCCGGCATCCATGCCGGTCGACCCACTCCGCGAAACCTCCATTCGGCCTCCCGAAGGAGCGGTAGATCAAGATCAAAAACCAGATCACAAGCAGATCACCACTCTCTGGCGATATCAGGTAAAACCATTCACCCGGTTTTGCGAGCAGTTATCCCCAACCGAGCTACAACAGCATCACCCCTACAGCCCACATCGGGGCAAAACTCACCGGTAACCACACGGCCAGCCGAGGCCGGTAAGGCAGCAGCATGAGCAACGCGAAACCGCTTAACGAGATCAGCCCGAACCAGCCCACCGGGCCCATCGCCCATCCCCACGCCTGACCACTGAAGTAAAAACTCAGCGCCAGACTCAGCCAGCCGCCACCGCGTAATAACCGACGCAGCCGTAGCGACGGCGCGGTGTGCCAAACCTGTTTGTAATGGCGTTCAAGCCCCTGACACAACGCCAGCATGGCGATGTAGGCACAGGCCAGCGCTGCGAAAAAATGACCCGCCATATCAGTTACCCTCAGCCAGTGCGCCACGGTTACGACGCGGTACACGCACCACAGCCGGTTGCGATACTTTCCAGCTGGCCCATAGCAACAAAGCCCCCAGTCCCATCGCCGTCAGCTCTACACCTGCACGGCTGGGAAGTGCCCATGGCGCATGCACCGTCAACAGGCTGAGCAGCGGCAATGTCAGGCACATCACCCCCGCCACCCCCAATTGCTCACGCCAGGCCTGCATGCGCGAACGAAACAAGGCGTGGCCCAAGCTCACCGCCCAGATACCAAAAAAAACGTTGAGTTCAGCCCCAGCGCGGTCTGTCATGCCCGCAGGCAGCAGGCGATTGGCCCACAGCAGGCTGATGCAAGCCAGGCTCAAACCCGCCATAACGGCCACGTTTATGGCCTCAACCAGCCGATACAGCACTTGCCCTACCCGGCCCTCATTGGCGTATTTGCGTCGACGCTTGACCGTGAACAGCACCAAGCCGCTGCCGATCATGGCAGTGCTGATCAGACCGCACACAAAGTACAACCAGCGCATCGGATAGCCACCAAACTGGGCGAAGTGAAGCCCGGAAATAACCCGGTGCGTGAGAACGCTGGCCCGCATGTCGGTCGGCCCGGACAGCTGTTCGCCAGTGACCCCGTTAAACCGCATACCCTGGCCCTTGGTCAGGGCGATGCGGTTACCCAGCAGTGGCCGAATCTGGATTTGGGCAGTGCTCTGCCCGGGGTTGCTGATGCTCACGCCCCCCAAGGGGCCCATCACCTCACGAGCCTTGGCGAGCAAGGGCGCCAAGTTCACCAGAGGCGCCGGTTCAGCGCGCGCACCGCGTACCGCTTCACGCACCGCCGGCACTGAATCCTGTGCCTTGAAAAAAGCCTCACGATTGCCATCAAATAACGCGTCCATCGCTGCTGGCATGTAGATGATCAAAAATATGGCCAGCCCGCTGTAGGTGATCATCAGGTGGAACGGCAGTAACAGCACAGCGCTTGCGTTATGGGCATCCAGCCAGGAACGCTGGCCCTTGGCCGGGCGAAAGGTGAAGAATTCCTTAAAGAATTTTTTGTGAATCACAATGCCGCTGATCAATGCCGCCAGCATGCCCATTGCCAACGCGCCCACTAGATAGATGCCAATCATGCGCGGCAAGTGCAAAGTGAAGTGAAAGCCAAAAAAGAACATTCCGCCTGCCGTTTCACGCACCGGTAATACCTTGCCGGTGTCGGGGTCCAGGCTCACCGAAACGCCATCACGGCGCCCGCCGGTTGAAGCCTGAAGCTGAGGCGAACGTTCGTTGGGCAGGCTGATGCCCCACTGCTTGGCATCAGCTTTATGTTCACTTAAATAGGCCAGCGCCAATTGCACGGCCTGCTCATCGCTCAGGTGGTGCGCAGGCAGCTCCGGCTGCATCCAGTTATCGATTTCTTGATCGAACACCGCCAGGCTGCCGGTCAGAAATATCACCAACAACAACCAGCCGACAATCAAGCCGCCCCAAGTGTGCAGCCAGGCCATTGATTGGGTCAGGGTTTGTTTCATCCAAGACGCTCCAGCCATTGAGGCCAAAATCCGATGGCGGCCAACGGCACCGCAAATACCGGGCCCATCCAGGCAGCCCACTGATGACGGGCGGCAAACGCCCACAAAATAGCCAGGGTGTAGACCACAAAAGACAACAGGCTGGCAACGATCAGCGAGTCCACATTGTCCAGCGGCAACACGCGCGCCAGCGCCGCCGTAAAGGCGTAGGTAAAGCCATAACCGCCTACCAGCGCTGCCAGTGTGCGGGACAGGATCGGCAGCCAGGCCGAGGTTGCGAACTTCATGTTTTCAATCCTTCACATTCGCTGTTTTTTGCTTGCGCCAGATGCGACAACGGCGCGACACCCGCTACCTGCGAATGTCACGCCTCAATTGCCCGCACCACCAGCAGTGACGCGGTACCCCGGCTGATCAGAATGAACTGGTCACCGAGGCGAAATAAGCACGGCCCGCTTCGTTATAGGTTTGCGCCCCTGCCTCATCCGAGTTGCCCTTGCGGTACAAGTGCTTGTCGAACAGGTTGTTGATGCCCAGCCGCACGCTAAGGTGCTTATTGAACTCATAACCGCTGCTCACACCCACCAGACCGTAAGGATCGACCGGCGTCTGTACCGACTTGTCGAGTTCTTCGTTAGCCCGGTTATTGCGCTTGGGCGCTTCTTGCTTGCCGTAGTAAGTGCCACTGACTTGAAAGGACAGTTTCTCGGTAGCGTACCAGTCGAGCATCGTATTCAAGGTGTACTTTGGAATGATGCTCAACGGATCACCGGTTTCCTTGTCCTTACTTTCGATCATGTAGGTCAGGTTGGTGTTCCAGTCCAAATCGTCGCGCAGGCTGACAAACAGGTTGCCCTCGATCCCTTGCACAATGGCCTTGCCACTGTTCTCCCATTGCAGGACACGTCGCCCGTTGGGCAAGCGGAAGGCCGCTTCGTTACTGGCAGTGATCTTGTTTTGATAGTCGTTGCGAAAATACGTACCGCTGGTGCGCCAGGTGCCTTTATCGAACGCGAGGCCAATTTCTTTGTTGATGCTGATTTCCGGCTTGAGGTCCGGGTTACCCACCAGATAGCAACCACCGAGGTTCACCTCGACCGAACTGCAACCCTGGCCGCGACTGTACAACAGGTAGTTGGGGTTGGATTGGTACAGGTTTGGTGTTTTATAGGCACGGGCGATACCGCCCTTGATGCTCAGTTCATCGGTGATCTGATGAGACGCGTTGAGGCTTGGGCTCCAGTTGCCGCCAAACTCGCTGTGGTGATCGAATCTAACCCCCGGCGTGACAATGGTTTTGGCACCGACTTCAATGTTGTCTTCAACGTAAAGCGCATAACTGTTGGCGGTGGTTTTGGTTTGCGTACGGTCGGTCCCTGGCAGCCCTGGTGTGCCATCGGCGCCAGGGTCCCAGCTTTGCGGGCGCAACGAGCCGGGATCATTCAACGATTCATACAGGTATTCGCCGCCCGCCGTCAGCACCTGGTCTGTGCCCATGTGCAACGGCAGGTTCACTTCAGCCGTGGCGCGCGTGTTGCGCAAGCGTGATTCAAATGAACCGGCGCTTTCGGAGGGCGCGCCTTCGCCATAACCGGCCAACCCTTCATTCAAGCGAGAGTTGCGGGTGAGGTCATGGGTCAGTGTGGCCTTGGTTGATCCCCAGTCGAACGCGCCATTGTGGGTCGCAGAGAAGGCGCTGCGCTGAAGCACACTGGTTTCTTTACCGGTCAGGCTGTTAACAAAATCTCCGCCACTGTTGAGCATGGTGTCACCGGCAAAGATATTGCCCTGACGACTGTAGCTGGCCTCCAGATCGAGACTTTGTTCAGGGGTGAACTGCCAGCTGAGCAAGCCATTGACGTCTTTGTTGCGCACCCCTTCACGACCGGCCACTACGCTGTCCGGTGACGCTTGCTCAGCCGTGTTGATGCCGGGATCGTCGGCATCGGTTTTGTTCACGCCGCCATACACGCGAAATACCAGATCTTCGGTGATCGGCCCGCTGAGATTGAAGTTGGTGCGTTTACTAATGCCTTCGGCATTGTCTTCGGGTGACAGGTAATAGGCCGTCAGCGAGCCGCTGAGTTTGTCGGCGGGCCTTTTGGTGATGATATTCACCACCCCGCCCATCGCCCCTGAGCCGTAGCGTGCGGCGGCCGGGCCACGCAGGATTTCAATACGCTCGACTTCTTCTGCTGGCACCCAGTTGGTCTCGCCACGGGTATCACGGTCTCCACTCCAGCCATAACGCTGGGCGTTGCGGGAAGAAGACGGTTTGCCGTCAATGAGGATCAGGGTGTTTTCCGGGCCCATGCCGCGCAGATCGATCTGGCGGTTGTTGCCACGGGCGCCACTGGCGCTGTTGCCCGTCAAGTTGACCCCCGGCTCACGGCGGATGATTTCGGAAAGATCATTCGCGGGCGGGCGCTTCTTGATGTCTTCGGCGGTGATGATCGACACCCCCGGTGCCTGTTTCAATTCTTGTGCCGCGGTACCCAGCACACGGGTTTCTTCAAGTTGCAGTGCTTGCCTCGTCCCGTCGACCGAAAGGTCGCTGGCCTCTATCGGCACTTCATCGCGTTCGCGCTCAAGCGCATCCGCCATTAACGTTGGCGAAGTCAGAGTGGCCACGATGGCCAGTGAGAAATGACTGCGTTTAAATCGAGACAGCATGTCCAGTTGATCCTTAACCAGGGAAAATGCTCGGCAGGCCAAAGGCTGGTAATCGCTGGAACAGGCCCCCAAAGGACACGACGTGTCTAGCTATTCCCGGCACTGCGAGAAGCGCAATGATAAGGAGTCTCATTTGATAGTAAAGCGCAATTGATAGGAATACTTATTTGCACGACTGCACATTCCCAGTATTTAAAGGCTTTTGTTACCGTTTAATTTCAATACAAAATGTAAAAAAGAGGTAAAAGACTGCATCATCGGCCTAACTTATCGTCCCTATTTTGAGCTCTCCCCCATGACCCACGAACTTCAAGCAACTGATCTGCAACGCGGTGAAGGCAAAACCGTCGTTAAAGGTGCCTTGATCACCACGCACTACACCGGATGGCTGGCAGACGGTACGGTGTTTGACTCGTCCCACGAACGTGGCAAGCCGTTTCAGTGTGTCATTGGCACCGGTCGAGTGATCAAGGGTTGGGATATCGGTTTGATGGGCATGCAAGTGGGCGGCAAACGCAAACTTCAGGTGCCCGCGCACTTGGCCTATGGTGAAAGAAGCATGGGCGCACACATCAAACCGAACTCCGACCTGACGTTTGAGATCGAACTGCTGGAAGTGCTGACGCGCGACGAATGAGCACGCGTCATATATGAGTTGTTTTTCAGGAGATAAGCGCAAGTGAATCGATTCTTCATGCGGTTTTTGACGCTTGCTCTATTCATAGCTGTAGCAGGTTGTAGCACTCAGCCAGCGCAACCCGTGCGCTCAGCGGATCAAGTACGTGCACGGATCGTGCAACTGTTACCGGCCACCGTGCAGGACCGCCAAGGGTGGGCCACTGATATACAGACCGCCTTTGCCGTTCAGGAACTGGAACCTTCAGATGAACACTTGTGTTCGGTGCTGGCCGTCACTGAGCAAGAGTCAACTTTTCAGGCTGATCCACCCGTCCCGGGTCTGGCGAAAATCGCACGAAGCGAAATCAATCGGCGCGCCAGCAAGCTGCATATCCCTGAATTTGTGCTGCGCAGTGCGTTGAATATCACCTCGCCCAATGGCAAAACCTATAACCAGCGTCTGGATACGGCCCGAACCGAGGGCCAGTTGAGCGCGATTTTCGATGATTTCATTGGCATGGTGCCACTGGGTAAAACTCTGTTTGGCAGTTTAAACCCGGTACACACCGGCGGCCCGATGCAGGTCAGCATCGCTTTTGCACAAAAACAGGCCCGCGATTATCCGTATCCAGTCACCGAGTCGATTCGTCATGAGGTTTTCACCCGACGTGGCGGCATGTATTTCGGCATTGCTCACTTATTGGGGTATCCGGTGGATTACCCACGATCGCTGTACCGCTTCGCCGATTTCAATGCGGGCTGGTACGCCAGTCGTAATGCTGCGTTCCAAAATGCTGTCAGCAAAGCTTCGGGCATCCCGTTGGCACTGGATGGCGATCTGACCATTCCTGACTCCTATGCGGTCGGTGCCACCGAACGAGCCGTTCGCGCATTAGGCAAAAAGTTGGATCTCAGCGAAAACGCCATCCGCAACCAATTGCTCAAAGGCGATAGCCTGGACTTCAACGACACGGCGGTGTACCAACGCGTCTACGCCCTCGCAGACCGCAAGAATGGCCAGCCACTGCCCCGCGCCGTATTGCCGGGTATTTCCCTGCAAAGCCCTAAAATCACCCGTAATTTGACGACAGCCTGGTTTGCCCAGCGTGTTGATGAACGGCGGCAACGCTGTATGAACCGGGCTAAAGCGTTGGCAAGCCTGTGATAAATTCAGATACGAACAATTTAGTTGAGAAACATCAGATGTGGAGTAGTGTCGATCCTAATCATTTCAAGGAGAATCCTATGGGACTCGAAGCCCGACACATCGAACCCGACATCAACAGCCCCGAGGCAGGCCGCGTTGCACTGACCTTTTTCTTCAACCTGATGGAACATTGGGGTTGTACCAAGGATCAGCAATGCACCTTGCTGGGGGCCATCGGCAATACCACCTATTTCAAATATAAAAAGCTGCCCGTCGTGCGCCTGCCCCACGATACCCTTGAACGTATTTCCTACCTGATGGGCATCCATAAATCCTTGCGCATTCTGTTCAGCAATCAGCCGGAACGCGCCTACGACTGGGTGCACAAGCCGAACACCGCAGCACCCTTCAATGGCCAAAGTGCATTGACTTACATGCTCGGCGGTCAAGTCGTTGACCTGGCTGACGTGCGTCGCTATCTCGATGGCGTACGCGGCTGATGCGGGCGGTGCTGCCCGAGTGGGACAAGGCATGGCGAATCATCAACAGCGCGTTCCCGCCCATCTCGGTGTTTGAAGACACCCTTGACCCGGCAGACCTGGACATCGCCTTTGCGCTTGAAAGCTTGACCAATGATCGTCTGCGCGATCAGGCGGGTTTGATCACTCGGGTTAGTCCTGAAGATCGTTTGTGTGGTGCAGGCTCAACCCCGGTGATGGCTGCATTTACCCATATAGGACGGGCCAGCCGTTTTACCGATGGCAGCTATGGCGTGTATTACTGCGCCAGCAGCGTTGAAGCGGCGATTGCCGAAACCTGCTTTCATCAGGAGCAATTCTGGCGCGCCACGTGCGAAGCCAGTATCGAAATCACTCTGCGCACCTACATCAATCAGATCTGCCAGCCGATGATCGATGTGCGCCGAAAAACAGCGCTGCACCAACCCTCGCCCGATACCTATGGCACATGCCAGGCCTTCGCCCGCCCTTTGCGCGAAAACGGCGCCTGGGGGCTGCTGTACAAAAGTGTGCGGCTCAAAGGTCACGAATGCGTAGCAGCCTTTCGCCCTCCAGCGCTGTCGCTGCCGGTTCAAGGCCCGCATTTTCGTTATGTCTGGGATGAAAAGCAGCAGGCCATTGCGTGGGTGTTACAGATCAGTGAGGTCGCGTTTTAAACAGCAGCAACCTACCGGTTTAGCCCAACACCGCTGTGTCACACGATGCACTGTTTGAACAACTCCTCCTTGATAATCAACAGTGCATCTTCGTAATAGCGCTCGCCCCGTGCTTCACTGAGCAACACTGAACGCACACTGCCCTGACCTTCTGCGGGGGTGTGTTCACAAGTGAGGTAAAACTCGGCAGTCTCCGGCTTGAATTCCAGGTAATAAAACAATTCACGGCCTTCGCGGTGCCAATAGCCTATCTCTCTGCGCATGGGGATCCCTGGTCAATGTGGACGGGGCAACACATTACCCGCCTGATCCAAAAACGCAAACACCCCGTCAAACACTGCGTTTACCCTCCAAATCGTTACCCGAATCAACACATCCGAACATTTACACAACAAAAGTTACAACTTGGCACAAATATTTCTTGTCATTTCTCGTTCGAGATCTTGAGACCGGGCACACAAGGCCCTGGGTGGTTGCTACGCCCCCAATACGAACAAGGACGGTATCCACGTCCACATTCAGTGCAAGGACTGGCCAAAAGTCAGGTCCAAGACCCGCTGTTATAAAGGAATATAAACGATGTGTTCAGTGTGCTTTATGCCAACCAAGCCCCGCCGCACTCCCCCTTCACGCCCCCTGCCTTTGTGCCTTTGCACCACGGGCACCGATACATAGCACGCACTGTGCTCTAACGCCCCGTTCTGTACGCTTGGGCGTTTGCTGGCCGCACTACGCGATCGTTCTACCTGCGTGCCTGGCGACGTCGTAAGCGCTGCCACATCGACTCGTTTGCCCTTATCCAAGAAAGGTCAGTCATGTCTGAAATTGACGCTATAACCCTTCCGCCTAAACGGCCGTGGGCCTTTGTTTGGCACTACATCCGCCTCTATCCCGGCTGGTACTGGGGCATCGCACTCCTGCAAATCGGCGCCGCCATGACCGCGACCCTGATGCCTTATGCCATCGGCCGAATTACCGGAGCGGTGAGTGACGGTTTGTGGGATCAGAGCGACCTGCTACAGGCCAGCCTCCCTGCACTCGGTCTTTTATTGGGCCTGGGTGTGGCGCAGATGCTGTGTGCCCGGGGCGCAACCTTTTGCATGATCATGGTTCGCCCCGGGCAGAAAGTGCGCATTACCCGTGATCTGTTTGCCTATCTGCAACACCACTCCCCGCGTTATTTTGGCGAGCACTTTGCCGGCAGCCTGGCGCAACGGATCAGTGAAGGCAGTATCGGCCTGCTGGATATAACCTGGGTGCTGATCGTAGAGATGCTGCCCATTCTGGCGGTGCTGATCACCAGCCTGGTGCTGCTGACACTCGCTTCGCCCTGGCTAGGGTTGAGCCTGCTGGTGTGGGTGACGATTTATTCAATACTGGCGTTTGTGCTTTCGCGCAAAGCTCAGGTACTGGCGAACGAACACGCGCAAACACGCAGCGTCACCACCGGCAAAATCGTTGATGCCGTGGGGAATTTGAACAGCATTCGTTTGTTTGCCCGCCAACACTATGAACTCGATTACTTGACCGGCTTTCAGGCAAAAGAAAAAAAGGCCGCGCAGCGCTCATTCTTCTACCAAGAGAAAATCCGCCTGTTGCAAGACTGTTTGTCCATTGTGCTGAGGGTGGGTCTGGTCGCCGTGGCGTTGTACTTGTGGTACTTGGGCAAAATTGATGTTGGCCAGTTGGTGATGGTGGCCACGCTGGGCCTCATGATCGTGGCGCAGTGCAGTTTTCTCAGCATGCAGTTTATGCACTTGTTCGAATACATCGGCACGATCGAAAACAGTATCAACACGCTGCTACAACCCCATGAAATGCCCGACCGGGATAAAGCCACTCCGGCAATCATTCACAAGGGCGTGATTAATTTTCGCGACGTCAACTTTAGTTATACGCCCGGCACGCCTGTTTTCAATAATTTCAACTTGCATATTCGTGCAGGTCAGCGGGTGGGTATTGTCGGTTTATCGGGCTCTGGCAAGTCAACATTGCTGAGCCTTTTACTGCGCTCATACGACCCGCAAAGCGGCTGCATTGAAGTTGACGGCATTGATGTTCTGGATATGACTCAACAGTCACTTCATCGCCATATTGGTTTAATCCCTCAGGAACCCGGTCTGTTTCACCGCACTTTAAAAGAAAACATTGGTTATGGTGATGTACTCGCCAGTGACGCCCATATTGTGCAGGCGGCAAAACGTGCCCATGCCCATGACTTTATCGTGCAAATGCCAGAGGGTTATAACGCCTTGATCGGTGAACGCGGGGTCAAACTTTCCGGTGGCCAGCGCCAGCGCATTGCAATCGCTCGTGCGTTACTTAAAAACGCACCGATATTGGTCCTTGATGAAGCCACTGCCAGCCTCGACTCAGAGACCGAAAGCCTGATCCAGAGCAGCCTGGATGACATCATGGCGGACAAGACAGTGCTGGTCGTGGCCCACCGACTTTCAACCATTGCCCATCTTGACCGCATCGTCGTACTGGATAAGGGCACCCTTATCGAAGACGGCAGCCATGCGCAGTTGCTGGAGCGCCGTGGACTCTATTACCGCCTATGGCAGCATCAATCAGAGGGCGCATTAAGCGAAACCGACCCCTCGCTGACCACTGCCTGATACTTAACGCGGGTGTTAAACCCACGGTTTTAAAGGTGAAGTTCCTCCCCGTATTAACAGACCAAACAGGTGCACTAATACTTGGCAGCCCACTGTCAATTTGGTGCACTAAATTACAACAGCAACGGCTCAGTGTCAGATTGTAGAACAATGTAAGCCCTGCACTTAGTTGCAAGTAAAGTTTAACTAAGGCGCCAGTAACGCCTGAACTCACCCTGTTTGTCGAGCGCTCTAAATACCGTGTTTATTTGTCCTGCCAGCCCCCCAGCTTTAACGTTTTTGGCACAGCGGTTGCTTTACTTAACTTAACAACACTACATGTGCTCCAGGCACTGACTTATCACCGATTTATCGGGAGCCAAAATGACGTATTTTCCCCGTAGCCCTTAACGATACGGATAAGTGAAGCCTCACTTATCAGAACGACTGAACCGACCATTCTCGTCCCTGCATGCAAGGGCGAACGGAGCCTTATTGCCCTTCATTTAGTCGAGGGACTGTTAATGAGTGACGAGGTAAAAAACCAGACCCGCCCAGCGCCAGTGCTAGATGCTGAACGGGTAAAACAGTGGACGCACATCAAACATGTGCCCAATACCTCGCAGCCGGGGGGCTTGGGCAAGCCGCAGATCATTATGTTGATTGGCGCGGTGGTGTTGCTGCACGCCAGCGCCTGGTGGTTCTTCCAGCAGGCCAAGGCTGAACCGCTGATCACCCCGCCCGAAATACCGGAAATGACCGTCGAGCTGACCAGCCCCGCGCCGCCGGCCCCTCC
>NZ_JBJGEJ010000023.1:0-60890 GCF_045062345.1 Pseudomonas sp. 2024-210
GCCGCGTCATTCGAGCGGTTGAAGACGAAATCGAACGTTTCAGCCGTGAGACTGCTTCCCCCGTAGCAGTTGCCGAAGGCGACGTTCGATTGCGCAGCGATCGCAAATTCAGGCGCCTCGGTGTGTCAGGATTTACGACGGCTGCGCCGCCGAACGCAGCCTTCGGCAGCTGCTACGAAATTGAGTCAATGCGCCGATCTTCAAAATACGCTTTGTCCTTTGAAGGGCCGCGTCATTCGAGCGGTTGAAGACGAAATCGAACGTTTCAGCCGTGAGACTGCTTCCCCCGTAGCAGTTGCCGAAGGCGACGTTCGATTGCGCAGCGATCGCAAATTCAGGCGCCTCGGTGTGTCTGATTTACGACGGCTACGCCGCCGAACGCAGCCTTCGGCAGCTGCTACGAAATTGAGGCAATGCGCCGATCTTCAAAATACGCTTTGTCCTTTGAAGGGACACTTCATTCAAGCGGTTGAAGACAAACTCGAAAGTTTCAGCCCGCCAGTGGCCTGGCAGGCGCTGACTTAACCCTTGTAGCCGCTGCCGAAGGCTGCGATCGGGCGCGCAGCGCTCGCAAGTGTGTCAGGATCTACGACGGCTCTGGCGCCGATCGCAGCCTTCGTTCCTCGACAGCGGCTACAGTCCCACGCCAGTCTTCAAAAAACGCTTTGTCTTTGGGAATGCGGTCCGAGGCTTTGGGCACATTAGGCCCCTGAGCCTCCGAGCTTTCCAGATACCAATAGCAATGCTTCACCGCTCGGGTGATACCGACATACGCCAGCCGCAAAATCTCGTCTTTCTGCGCCGAGTCGTAAGGATCCGGGTCACCTTCCTTGCCAAGCCCCGCCATTCGATAAACCTGATTTTTATAAGGCGAAGACGTCAAGTGCTGGCAGTCTCCAAGCAAAAACACCACATCTGCCTGCAGCCCTTTAGAGCTGTGATAGGTCAGTTGTTTTAACCTGCGGTCTGCAGGCGACAAACTAGAATCCACATTAACTATCGACTGAATATCCTTTTCAATCATCAACTTATCGCTGCTTTTTCGATACAACATCAAGATCCGATCACCGGCGTTATAATGCTCGGTCAATCGCGCGACCAAGTCTTCAACGTCGCGGTTCAACACATTTACCGGCACCAGGGCTTTAGGCTCGCCACTGGCTTTGGCCCGTTTGCCTGGAATGGACGGCGCTGCACGCACGATATGTTCGGCGGCGTCGATAATATGCTGGTGGCTGCGGAAGTTGTCGCTGAGCATTACCCGAGTCGTAGCCGGCGACGGAAATTCCTTGTTGAACGCTATAAAGTACTGAGGCGAACTGCCACGCCAACCATAGATTGACTGCCAATCGTCGCCCACGCACAGCAATGACGAACGCTGAGCCCCTCTGCCCACATGCATCGCCGGGCCGCGGCTGCGGATTTCACGCAGACTCGCACGCAACCACGAGACGATTTGCGGCGATACGTCCTGAAATTCATCGATCATCAAATGCGACAGCGGCCGCAACTGTTCATGACTCAGCAGTTTGAAATTTTGCGGGGTGTTCTCGCCAAACAGCGAAAACATCCGGTTGTAGGTCATGACCGGCGGAGTTTGCGCCAGCAGGTGATCTTCCAGCGCTCGCCAGTACAGACTCAGCGCCTCGAAGAAATACCGGTCAGGGTCATCTTTGGCAAACCGCATATCGCCCACGGCGGCGGCGACGTCCAGTCCCAGGTTTTCAATAAAGCTGGCGGCGGCAACGAAACAGTCGAGCAACGGTGCCGAACTCAGTTCGCCTTTGAGCTTGTAATCAAACCCCGGGCCGGCACTGGCATCACCCGCCAGTGAAGAAACCACGCGCTTGGCAGCCTCATAGCTTTCTAGCCATATCAATGGCTTATCACAGAAAGCTCGAAACAGGGTGCGCTTAACTGCCCACTCTGCCCGCACGGCCAAACGCGCACCAGGGCGGGTAATTTGCGGGTTCTCGCGTGCATCAAAGCCCAGCACCACCCACGCATCCAATTGCGGGATGTAGCCGTGGCAATGAAACGGCGCGCCATTGATCTGCAGTACTTCACGGCTGGGTTCGATGCCCTTGATGGGCCATGCACCCGCCGCAAACCACAGGTCTTCGAGGGTGTCGCAAAGTTCTTCGTCACGCTTGGACGCCAGTTCTGTCACGGCCATGCGCTTTTGCACGTCGGGGTGATCGCGCTCCAGCTCTTTAAGTTGCAGGGCATGGCGGCATAAAGGCGCTACCGCGTCGCGAAAGCGCTCATTGCGGGTGTAAAGCCCGTGGTAGCAGGCATTCAATTGTTGGCGCTGCGCATCATTGATGCGCAAATCGAAAGGATTGCTGTCGCCCTCGTCGTCATTGAACAGGCTGCGCGTACTCAGCGTCTCAAAGGCCTGCAACTGGCTGTAACCGGGCAAGCTGCGCACCATCGGCAATATTCGCGAATGGAACGTACGCACCACGTCTCGCGCCTCCTTGAGGCTCAGGGTACGACCCCACAGGGCGAAGACTTCTTGCAACTTGGCGATGAAATCCTTGCGCGACTCGCGGGTAAAGGTCACCACGGTCATCGAGCTGAGTTCAAAGCCCAAATAATGGGTGAGCAGCAAAATACGCAACACCAGCGAGGTTGACTTGCCTGCCCCTGCCCCGGCAACCACCGAGGTCGACGGCGTATCGCTGAAGATCATCTTCCATTGGGCGGCGCTGGGTTGCGCGTACTCAGGCAGCATCGCGCCCACATCTGCCTTGATCTGTTTTTTCAATTCGGCGGTCAGGGGCAAACGCCAGTCATCGAACAGATCGTCATCGATGCCCGGCGCACGCAGCTCTTGGGAGCGCGTGTCGCTAATAAACAGCACCTGACGACCTTCTTCCAGGCCTTCGGCATGACCTTCTTTAAATCCGTAGTCAACGCCTGCGCTGTGCCCGCTGCGGAACCCGTCGGCTTGCCCGTGCAGCCAGGACGCGGCGTGTTGCGCCCGTAAACGACTCAGCCCGCTGCCGAACACGCGCGCAGCAAGGCGTTTGAGCAAGGGTAATTCGGCAAGGGGGGTGAGTTCTTCAGGCTGATCAGGGGTGTGTTGCGGCACGCTGACTCCAATGTGTGAGGCTGTCCGGGCGGATGGGCTATGGTCGCTGCATTGCTCGCTGAAATCTAGCGAATTGCTGGAGCATCAGCTGGCTAGAGCGATCATGTCATCTGGATGTACAACGAAAACGCCCCCAGCGCCATCCAAAAGCAGCCAAAAATCCACGGCGAACGCACGGAAAACATCAACGACTTTTTATAGCCTTTGTGCGTAGATTCCATTTCGCAAAAGAGCGGTGACTCATCGTAAGCCAGGCCCATGACCGGTTCGCTGCTCAGCAACTCGCTTTGTTTGAAGTGCCAATGGTCAATGATGTCGTAAGCAGCACGAATGCCAGGCCATGCATTAATTGAAATAACGATGCCCAGAATGGCCAGCAGCGGCGGCACGGTGAGGGTAAAAAACTTGCCCCACTCGGGGTTGATGTTGGCCATGCACGACGCAAAGGCAATTACCAGAAATGCCTGAGCCGCCAAATAAGCATCCGTACGGTGGGACAAAATACTGGTTTCGTACTGGATTTCACGCCGGTAAAAATCCAGTCGATCCTTGGGAGAGCCGAACATTTTAGCGTCGTGGCTGGTCTGGACAGGTTCTGGAGTGTTGTCTGAATTGTGGTCTGTAATTATTTTGGTCATCAAGAGCGCTCGCTCAGTGGCTCGAACACTCTTGGAGGCAACCGGCGCCAACTAGTTCAGCCTATGGCACGTTCCGCTGCTGGCGATTTGTATCGCGCAATCAAGAAACCCAGTACTGCCAGGGGTGCAGTGGCCAACATGACTTCAACGGTGATTTGCAGGGGCTGACTGATATAGGTCGATACCAGCAGGCTGCTGAGGAAGCACAAACCCAGTTGCAGGGTGTTTTGCAACCCGGCCGCCTTGCCCGAGTTCTGGGCAAACGGCATCAGCGCATTCGCCACCACAATCGGGTAGCTCGCCCCGTTGACCAGCGCCATCAGGCAAAAGGGGATGAGCAAGGTCAGCAGAGTCGGTTCTGTCTGGGTAGCCACGGCATACAACCCGGCCATGCTTGCGCAATACGCCAGCAGCAACCACGGCAGCAGCTTGCGGCTTTTGATGCGCTGCAAGGCGCTGCGGCAACCGTATCCGCCGATCATGAAGGCCAGCGTCGGGAACGCGTAGCTCAAGCCAATATCACCGGGGCTGTAGCCCATATCGCCGAGGATGAAGGGTGAAGCTGTTAACCAGGCGAAGAAACTGGCCGAACAGGCCGCAAAGATCATTACGTTGCCGCTAAATGCCGGCGAGCGCAGCAACTGCCAATATCCGAGGCTGACCTTTGCCGGACTGTTTGCCGTGCGAGGTTTCTCCTTGAGTAGCAGCGTAGGTACGATCAGCAACACTGACAGGCCCAATAACACTGTGAAAATGGCTTGCCAGCCCAAATGGCCCAGCACCACTGCGCCCAATAACGGGGCCAGCGCAGGTGACAAACCCATCAGCGGCATGATGCCCGCAAACACGCGGCTGGCACGCTCGGCCGGGTATCGATCAATCACCAGCGCTTGCCAGGTCACCGCCGCCGCACACACACCGATGGCCTGAATAAAACGCAGGGTCAGGAGCAATGCGGCATTGTCGACCCAGAGCATGCCCAGACACCCAAGGGCGAACATTGACAGCCCTGCCAACAGCACCGGTTTGCGGCCCAGTCGATCGGACAAAGGCCCCCAGAGCAATTGACCAAAGGCAAACCCGGCCAGAAAGATGCTCAAGCTGGCCCCTACTGCGCCAGCGGACAACCCCAATTCGCTGCGCAACGTGCCAAACGCCGGCAAATACATGTCCATTGCCAGGTAGCCGAGCATACTCAGCCCGGCGAGATAAACGGTAAAACCTACTGAATTTTTCATGCGCATCCAAAACTTGCCATCAAACAATTTGTTGACTGGCGCGCATTATCCAGCTGAAGATTTCTTTGTGAAGCGATAATAATTGCCATCTGACATCAATTATTTTGAAGGCTAACCATGTGGTCTGAATACTCGCTGGACGTTATCGATGCAGTGGCCCGTCACGGCAGCTTCAGCGGTGCCGCGCAGGAATTGCATCGCGTACCTTCCGCCATCAGTTACACCGTGCGCCAGTTGGAACAGTGGCTGGCGGTGCCGTTGTTTGTCCGTCGTCATCGCGATGTTGAACTCACCCCGGCCGGGCACATGTTTGTCAAAGAAGCCCGTGACGTGATGAAAAAAATGCTCGGCACCCGGCGCCTGTGCCAGCAAGTCGCCAATGGCTGGAGCGGCCAATTGCGGGTGGGCGTGGACTCAATCATCAAAAAATCGCGCTGCCAGCAAATGGTCATCGACTTCTACCGGCACTTCCCCGATGTTGAGCTGATCGTTCAATACGAGGTGTACAACGGGGTGTGGGATGCGCTGGTGGATGCACGCGCCGACCTGGTGATCGGTGCAACCCGTGCCGTGCCGGTGGCCGGCAGTTTTGCCTTTCGCGACATGGGCGCACTGGACTGGTTATGCGTGGCCAGCCCGCAGCACCCGCTGGCCGGGCCTGAAGGATTGTTGATGGACGACCAACTGCGCCCCTACCCTTCGTTGTGCATGGATGACACGTCCCGCAGCCTGCCCAAGCGCGATACATGGACGCTGGACAACCAGCGCCGGATGATGGTGCCGGATTGGGCCACCGGGCTGAAGTGCCTGACTGAAGGCCTGTGTGTCGGCATGGCACCTGCGCATCAGGTTCAGCCATTGATTGAACAAGGCCTGCTGGTGGCGCTGCAATTGCAGCGGCCTTTCCCGTCGAGCCCCTCCTGCATTGCCTGGGTGCAGGACAATCACTCGCCGGCCATGAGCTGGTTGCTGGAGTATCTGGGTGATACGCCAACCTTGAATCAGGAATGGCTTAACGAGACTGCGTTCAATTAATGGTCTTCGCCCGCAGGTAACGGAATGATCTGCGCACTGCCGTGGCGAACCCCGCGCTCGGCCATCACCTGGCGTGCCAGTTGCGACACCTCGCTCACCGAGCCTTTGAGCACCGACACCTCCATGCATCTGCCCTGATCCAAATGCACATGCAGCGTCGACAAGGTCAAATCGTGGTGGTCATGGAAGGCGCCGTTGAGGCGCTTCGACAGCTCTCGAGTGCCATGATCGTAGACGTAACTCAAGGTCGCCACGCAGGCCCCGTCCGGGTCATCTTCACAGCCGGTTTGCAGCAACCCGGCCCGCAACAAATCGCGTACCGCTTCTGAGCGACCCTGATAGCCATGGCTCACCACGCGCTCATCAATGGCGGTCAACAATGCATCGTCCAAGGTGATCGTGACCCTCTGCATTCAATTAGCCTCGCAGTTATGAAGTTTTGACATAGACTTCTTACCCGGTGAACGAACAGGCGATTAGCCATTAACCCGGGAGAAACAGTGTGACGGACTCATGGATGAAAAAACAGCTGGCTTTATGGACGATTGGCGTCTGCCTGAGTACAGGCCTGTCAACTGCCAGCGCCGCTGAACCTGACCCCACGCTAACCTATTCATGGCCGACCAACGCCGGACCGCTGGACCCCAGAGGTTACTCGCCCAATCAGATGTATGCCCAGGCCATGGTCTATGAACCGCTGGTGCGTTACACCCCGCAAGGAACGTTAGAGCCTTGGCTGGCCACGCAGTGGGCGATCTCGCCGGACGGCAAGACCTACACCTTCACGCTGCGGGACGGCGTGACCTTCAGTGATGGCAGCCCCTTCAATGCGACGGCGGCCAAGGCCAATCTGGATGCGGTACTTGCCAACAGCAAGCGCCATCAGTGGATGGAGCTGGTGTCCACACTGGATCGAGTCGAAGCCCCTGACGAACATACCCTTGTGCTGGTGCTCAAGCATCCGTACTACCCGACGCTGATGGAACTGGCACAAGTGCGGCCGCTGCGTTTCGGTGCCCCCGCTGCCACACCCGGTACGCCCGTGGGCACCGGGCCGTGGGTGCTGACACAAACCCGGCGCGGCGAATACGATCGCTTTGAGCGTAACGCGCGCTATTGGGGAAACAAGCCCGCGTATGGTTCGGTGCTGGTCAAAGTCATTTCCGACCCGGACAGCCGTGCGATTGCCCTGCAAACCGGCGAAATCGATCTGATACAGGGCGCTGACGGTGAAATTTCCCCCGGCACCTTTGTGCGCCTGCGAGACTCGGGTTTTCACAGTGCCATTTCCGCCCCGCTGGCCACACGCACCGTCGCCATGAACACCAACCTGGCTCCAACCAATGAACTGCCGGTGCGTCAGGCCATCAATCAGGCGGTGGACAAAGACACCATTATTGCCAAAGTGCTGCACGGTCAGGAACCGCGTGCCGATGCGCTGTTCGCCAGCAACATGCCCTACGCCGACCTTGGCCTCAAAGCCTTGCCTTACGACCCTGAACAGGCAAAGAAAACTCTTGAAGCGGCAGGCTGGACACTCCCGGCAGGCAAAACCGTGCGCGAGAAGAACGGCCAGCGACTGAGCACCGAGCTGGTATTCCTTGGCCCCAGCGCCTTGCAAAAAAACCTCGCTGAAATCATTCAGGGCGAACTGGCCAAAGTCGGTATTGAGGTCAAGTTACGCGCAGAAGAAGACGGCGCACTGGTTCAGCGCCAGCGCGAAGGCACATTCGGCATGATCTTCGCCGACACGTGGGGCGCGCCCTACGATCCGCACTCGTTTGTCAGCTCCATGCGTTACGCAGGCCACGCGGACTATATGGCCCAGCGTGGCTTGCCGATGAAGGACGCCATCGACCAGAAAATCGCCGAAGTGCTGGGCGAAACCGATGAAGGCAAGCGTGCCGAGGATTACCGCGAGATTCTCACCACTCTGCACGATCAGGCGGTCTACCTGCCGATCTCGCACCTCACCGCCATCAGTGTGAGCGGCAACAACGTCGATAACGTCGCCTTCGGCAGCACCTTGTTTGATGTGCCGTTCGAAGTCATGCACCCCACCAGCGGGAAACCCTAACCATGCTGCGCTATATCATTTTGCGGCTCGTGCTGCTGATTCCGGTACTTCTGGGTGTGTCGTTGATCGTGTTTGTGCTGCTGCATTTGGGCAACGGCGACCCGGCGCTCGACTACCTTCGCCTTTCACAAATCCCGCCGACCGATGCCGCGCTGGCCGAGGCGCGGCAGGCGTTGGGGCTTAATCGCCCGTTGCCTGAGCAATACCTGACGTGGTTGTGGAATGCCCTGCATCTGGATTTCGGCATCTCCTACATCACCGGGCGCCCGGTGCTCGACGATCTGTTGTACTACCTGCCGGCCACCCTGCAACTGGGCGGTCTGGCGCTGCTGGTGACATTGGTCATGAGTATTCCGCTGGGGCTGGCCGCGGCGCGCTGGAAAGGCCGCTGGCCAGATCAAGTGGTGCGATTCATCACCTTTATCGGCGTGTCGATGCCCAACTTCTGGCTGGCATTTCTGCTCATCGCCCTGCTCTCGCTGTGGCTTGGCTGGTTACCGCCGATGGGCCGTGGCGGCCCCGAGCACTTGATCATGCCAGTACTGGCCATCGCCCTCATGTCGATGTCCATCAATGCCCGTTTGTTGCGTGCCAGCTTGCTTGATGTGCGCCAGCACCGGCACGTGTTCTATGCCCGTGCCCGCGGCCTGAATGAACGGCAGGTGTGGCGCGACCACATCCTGCGCAATGCCTGGATGCCGCTGGTCACTGCCACCGGCATGCACATCGGCGAACTGCTGGGTGGCGCCCTGGTCATCGAAACCATCTTCGCCTGGCCCGGGGTCGGGCGCTTCGCCGTCAGCGCCGTGCTCAACCGTGACTTCCCGGTGATGCAATGTTTCACCCTGCTGCTGACCACGTTACTGGTGGTGTGCAACCTGGTGGTCGATATCTGCTACGCCTGGCTGGATCCACGCACACGTTTTTCGGGGGTAATGGCATGAGCACTTTGGCCGCAACGTTTTCAGGCAAAAAGACCGGGATGCGCATCGGCTACTGGCTGGTGGGCCTGTTGCTGATACTGGCCCTGTTCGGGCCGTGGATCGCCCACTACGACGCGACCCTGGTCGATCTCGACAACCGCCTGCTGCCCGCCAGTGCCCACCACTGGCTGGGAACGGATCACTTGGGGCGCGACGTTCTTTCACGCCTGATTGTCGGCACGCAATTGTCATTGGGCAGCGTGGTACTGGTGCTGGGCCTGGTGTTGATTCTCGGGGTGATCATTGGCGGGGTGGCCGGTATTGTCGGCGGCAAGGTCGATATGGTGCTGATGCGCCTGTGCGACATGTTTCTGACGTTCCCGACGCTGGTACTGGCGTTTTTTCTGATTGCCCTGCTGGGCACTGGCCTGACCAACGTGATCATCGCCATCGCCCTCTCGCACTGGGCCTGGTATGCGCGCATGGTGCGCGGCATGGTGCTGGCCCAGCGCAATCGCGATTACGTGCTGGCCTCGCAGTTAGCCGGTGCCTCGCGTTTGACCCGTCTGCGCCAGCACGTCATGCCCAATGTGGTGGGCCAATTACTGGTGCTGGCCTCGATGGACATCGGTCATATGATGCTTCACGTTTCCGGGCTGTCCTTCCTGGGCCTGGGCGTCAGCCCACCCACCCCGGAATGGGGCGTGATGATCAACGACTCCAAAGAGTTCATCTGGACACACCCGCAATTACTGCTGTGGCCGGGGCTGATGATTTTTATCTCGGTGATGGCCTTCAACCTGCTCGGTGACGCCCTGCGCGACCGGCTTGACCCCAGTGTTTTGGCGGAGATCAAGGAATGAACACCCACCTGAGTATTCAAGGCTTGAGCCTGCGGCATCAACAACGAACGCTGGTGCACGACCTGCAACTGACGTTAAAGGCGGGCCAGGTGCATGCATTGGTCGGTGCCAGCGGTTCGGGCAAATCCCTGACCTGCCTGGGCATCCTCGACCTGCTGCCACCCGGTGTGCATTGCAGCGGCGCCACCTTGTTGCTGGACGGCAAGCCGGTCGAGCCTGCCCAGTTGCGTGGCCGCGAAGCCGCGCTGGTGCTGCAAAACCCGCGTAGCGCCTTCAACCCGGTGCGTTCATTGCGTCAGCATGCGGTGGAAACGCTGCACACCCGAGGCGTGACAGGCCGCGAGGCCGACGAGCTTATTCACGCCACCTTGAATGAGGTGGGCTTGTACGACGGTCAGCGTGTGCTTGACTCTTTCGCCTTCCAGCTCAGTGGCGGCATGCTACAGCGCATGATGATCGCCCTGGCCCTGCTGGCTGACAGCCGTTTTTTGCTGGCTGACGAACCGACCAGCGATCTGGACGTCGTGGCCCAAGCGCGCTTTTTGGACTTGCTGGAGCGGCTCGTGGACGAGCGCAATCTGGGCGTGCTGCTGATCACCCATGACATGGGCGTCGTCGCCCGTAGCGCGGACCACGTCAGCGTGATGGCCCACGGCCGTATTGTCGAGCAGGCCGATGTCTGCACCCTGTTCAATAACCCCCGCAGTGAAGAAGCGCGCACGTTATTGGCGGCGCATCACGCTTTGACTCGAGAGGTGCGCAGCGCATGAGTATTTTCCATGTCCATAACGTCAGCCATGGTTACACCGCTGGCGGGCTGTTCAGCAAACGGCATCGGATACAGGTGCTCAAAGCGCTGAATCTCGACCTGCACGAGGGTCAAAGTCTGGGGTTGCTGGGTGCCAGCGGCAGTGGCAAGAGCACCCTCGCCCGCCTGCTCATGGGGCTGGAGACGCCAGACGAAGGCAACATTGCGTTTGCTGGCCACCCCTTGAGCGGGCTTGATGCCCCGTTTTTAAAGCGTGTGCAAATGGTTTTCCAGGACGCCCTGAGCGCGTTCAACCCCCAGCGCAGCATTGGCTGGAGCATCGCCGAGCCGTTGCGCCACCTTTCACACCTGGATGCTGCGGCGTGCAAAGCCCGGGTAGCGCAATTGCTGGCTCAGGTACAACTGAACCCCCGTGACATCGACAAACTGCCCGCCCAGCTCAGTGGTGGGCAACTGCAACGGGCCGGTATCGCACGAGCGCTGGCGGTTAATCCGCAGTTGATCATCCTGGATGAAGCCCTGTCCAACCTTGACCGGGTATTGCAAGTGCAGATTCTGGAGTTATTGGCTCAGGTGCGTCGCGAATCGGGAACGGCGTTTTTGCTGATTACGCACGACCTGAGTCTGGTGCAGTATTTTTGCCAGCGCGTGGTGGTGCTGGCTGACGGGCATGTGGTGGAGGATCAGGCGGTCACTGCGAAGATGCGGTTTACGCACCCGGCGGCGTGCACCTTGCAAGATGCGGTGTTGCCGGCCATGCCTGTAGGGCGTGAGCGCAAGGGTGTTGACACGGAAGAAGCGCGATTGTCTCGATTGGGGGCCTGATTTTTGAGGCGTTTTGTTTCAAGATTCAAGATTCAAGATTCAAGCTTCAAGCTTCAAGCTTCAAGCTTCAAGCTTCAAGCTTCAAGCTTCAAGCCTCAAGCCTCAAGCTTCAAGCCTCAAGCCTCAAGCCTCAAACTTGTAGCTTGTAGCTTGTAGCTTGTAGCTTGTAGCTTGTAGCTTGTAGCTTGTAGCTTTCAAACAATGCCCCTGCCGCCACCGAAAAAGTGAAACCAACACTGAGGCCCCTCACAGGAGGCTGAACGCAGGTGCTGTTATGGGGGTGGCGAGGCAGGACGCCGAGCCAGCCGCGATCGGGCCAAGGATGGCCCGTCGCGGCGGGCCCCCATAACAGTTCCGGAGTGAAGGCACCGCCGAGCCTAGGCGAGGCGGCCGTATGGTAGGGCAAGGACCTTTTGGGTACTTTTGGGGCTGTTTGCCAAAAGTACCTCGCTGTAAAAGCGAAACCTTTAGTTCAGCTAGACACATGTAATGGATATGTACACGAAGCTTTTAATTGGTCAGCGTACATATCCGTTTGATGTATTAAATCTATCTACGGGTTACGCCCTTACGGCGTGTCACTTTGCAAAAGCGGCAAAGTAACCAAAACGCCTCCGCCCCTGCGTACGGCCCTCGCTTCGCTCAGGTTCCCTCACTCCGGTCCCGCTCCGTGGGCACGCCGTGACGGGCCATCCATGGCCCAACACGGCTCTCCCGGCATCCATGCCGGTCGACCCACTCCGCGAAACCTCCACTCGGCCTCCCGACGGGGCGGCAAATCAAGATCAAGATCAAGATCACAAGCCAGATCACAAGCCAGATCAAGATCAGAAGCACGATCAAAAACACAGTTTATATATAGCCTTTTAGAATATATAAATCGTTTTATATTCTTTTTTAAAAGATGCTTAACCTGCAAAACTCTCGTCATAACGCTGCCAACTCATGATGAGAACGAAATGAAAAAACTCACTGCCCTCACCGCTCTGACCTTGGCTGTACTGTCTGGCTTGGCCCACGCCGATCGTCTGGATGACATCAAAAAATCCGGCGTGCTGCGCGTGGCTTCTTTCGACAGTAACCCTCCCTTTGGTTTTGTTGATGCTAAAAGCAAACAGATTGAAGGGCTTGACGTTGATTACGCCAAAGCCATCGCTGACAAACTGGGCGTCAAGCTCCAGCTTCAGCCAACCAACCCCGCTAACCGGGTACCGCTGCTGGTCGCGAATAAAGTCGACTTGGTGCTGGCTAACTTCACTATCACCCCCGAACGCGCCGAGCAGGTGAATTTCAGCATCCCGTATTTCGCCTCGGGTCAGCAGTTCATTGTCAAAAAAGGCACGCTTAAATCACAGGACGATTTGAACACGTGGCGGGTCGGTGTCGATAAAGGGACGGTCAACGAAGGCGTGCTGCGTGAGAAGTTTCCCGGGGCCAAGGTGGTGGCCTACGATGACACCCCGTTCGCCTTCACTGCTCTGCGCAATGGCAACGTGCAAGCCATCACCCAGGACGGCCCAAAACTCATCGGTCTGCTGGCCAATGTCCCCGACAAGGATAAATACGAAGTGCCGCCCTTCACGGTGTCCAATGACTTGATCGGCGTCGGTATTCCTAAAGGTGAAACACGCCTGACCGAGGTGGTTAATCAAACCCTTACCGACCTCGAAGCCCAAGGCAAAGCTAAAGGTATTTATGACACGTGGTTCGGACCGAACACCAAGACGCCATTGACCCGTCTGTACAAGATCGGCGACAAGAGCTAACACGCCTTCGAGTCACTTTTAAGCCCGTCACGGTCAACCGTACGGGTTTTGTTCGTTTCTGTATGGACGCTGTTTTATGTTCGGTGAACTGCTTGCCCCGCGCTATCTGCATTGGTTACTCGACGGTTTTGTACTGACCCTGATGCTTTCTCTGCTGACCTGTGTGGTGGCCACCGGGCTCGGATTTTTACTCTGCCTGGCGCGTCTTTCCACGGTTCGTCTGTGGTCGTGGCCCGCACGCGCGTATTTGGCGCTGTTTCGTAATACGCCGCTGCTGGTTCAATTGTTTTTCTGGTATTTCGGCGTGACCGCAATGCTGCCCGAAGGATGGGTGATGTGGCTCAATCAGCCCCGCAGCCTGTCAATGGGGGTGTTCGAGTTTGAATGGCCGTCCTTTGAGTTTATCGCCGGGTTCTGGGGCCTGACGCTTTATACCGCAGCCTTCATTTGCGAAGAATTTCGCGCCGGGGTCAGTTCAGTGCGCATTGAGCAACGGACAGCTGGCCTGGCACTGGGGTTTACCTCGACACAGGTGTGGCGCTACATCGTATTCCCTCAAGCCGTACGCACCGCATTGGGGCCTCTGTTGGGGCAGTACATGAATGCGCTGAAAAACTCGTCGCTGACGATGGCGATCGGTTTGGCTGAGCTGTCGTATGCCTCTCGCCAGGTCGAAACTGAAACGTTCAAAACCTTTCAGGCTTTTGGGTTCGCCACCCTGTTGTATGTGGCCAGCATTGCAGTGATCGAAGTGCTTGGCCAACTCATTGCCCGCAGCAAGTGGTACAAGCAGGGAGTGGCTTAAGGCATGGACTTTTCGGTTATCAGCGACAACCTGTCGTATTTTTTGATCGGTGCTTACCCCAACGGGCCCTTGGGCGGTGCTGCACTCACGCTGGTGTTGAGCGTTCTGTCCGGCGTCATTGCAGCCTTGCTCGGGTTGGTGCTGGGCATTGCGCTGGTGATGATCAAGAGCAAGCTGCGTTGGCTGTTGCTCAGCGTGCTGGGATTGTTGCGGGCCATTCCTGTGGTGATGCTGATTTTTTGGAGTTACTTTCTGCTGCCCGTCGTGTTCAAGGTTGATGTGCCTGCCCTGGCGACCGTGGTGTGCGCGTTGTCATTGATCGGCGGCGCCTATTTGGCGCATTCGGTGCATGCCGGTATCAGCAGTTTGCCCGCCGGACAATGGGCCGCAGGCAAGGCGCTGGGGTTGAGTACCTGGCAAGTGCTGCGCCTGATCATCTTGCCGCAGGCCTTGCCGATCATGCTCCCCTCGTTCCTCAACCAATGGATCTCGTTAATCAAGGACACCTCATTGGCGTATGTCATCGGTGTGGGCGAGCTGTCGTTTGTCGCCACACAGGTCAGTAATCGGGTGATGGTTCACCCGAGTGAAATATTCCTGTTTGTGGCGCTGGTGTACTTCGTGTTCTGCAGCATGCTGGACCTGATAGCCAACCACTGGGCCAAGCCCCACCCGCAAAAACGCAAAAGCCCCGTCTAACCGACAGGGCTCTTGCTTACCGCTTACCGCTTACCGCTTGCAGCTTGCAGCTTGCAGCTTGCAGCTAGTTTGTATCCTACCGCCCCATCGCCCGTGCCGCGTCGGCGGTGTACTGGTCAGGGGTGAATTTACCCTCGTTGAGAATCGGGCCTTTCTTCGCTTCGTTGGTCATGCCGTAGCCGGTGTACTGCCCCGAGTTCAAGTCGATAAAGAACTGCGAGCCCGCCTGCCAGCCGCTCATGTCCGGGTGGTAGTAATAGTTGACCATTGCGTGCTTCCACAACTGACCGCGCGCGTCGTAGTTGTCTGCCAGGACCGAGTTCCAGGTGTCTTCGTCGAGAAACAACACACGCTTGCCATACACATGGCGATAGCCTTCTTTCAAATTCGCTTCAAGCACCCAGACGCGACGCAGCTCATAACGCATCAAATCCGGATTGGGGTGGTTAGGCGTCAGCATGTCGGCATATTTGACCGTACCTGCGTTCGGCTTATAGGCATTGGCCGGAATGTAGATTTCGCGCTTGCCCACCAATTTCCAGTCAAAGCGCTCCGGCGAGCCGTTATACAAACGGTCTTCGTCGACGGTCATGGTGCCGTTGGTGCCGATCATCGGCTGGTCGTACCCGTAACCCGGCAATTGGCGCACGCGCCGAGTCGAAGGGCTGTAGGTCCATGCCTGACGCGGGTCCGTGGAAAAGTTGTAAGGTTCGTGGGCGATGTTCAGCGTGCCGTTGTCACGCGCAGGCTTGAGGGTCATGTTGTTGCTCATCGCCTGAATCTTGCCCGAGGTCACGGGTTCATCGACCGGCGAGTTGGCCTGGGACAAGTTACGGGCCAGGGCACGGCCCCAACCAATGCTGCCGTTTGGCAAGACAGAGGCCAGATCGCTGGTTTTTTCTTCGGTCCAGGCACGGGCCGGCAGTTGGTGGTTCCAGAGTAACTCCATGCCGTTTTTCGGAATCGGGAACGGGACTTGCCCCAACCCTTCGAAGCCCATGCCATCGTTCACCAGCTTGGCGTTCAACGCGTTGCTCATGGCCCGCTTGCACACATAATCCGGGTAGCGGAAATCACGGTGGCCGGGGTAGATGTTCATCTTGTAGGTGGTCGGGTAACGCTTGAACAGCGCTTTCTGACCTTCTGTGAGTTTGTCGGCGTATTGATCCATGTTCTGCGCCGTGATCACCAAGATGGGTTTTTCAGCGGCATAGGGATCAACCGGCTGGTCGCCGGAAAATTTGACGTGGTTCCAACCCGGCACTTCGCCCAGGTATTTGCCGGTGTAAGGCGGGATGGTGCCCGCCGCGTTACCGGCCTGTTCAGCACCTACACAGGTCAGCTCTTTACCCAGTTTGGCCGCTTCGGCGGGCGATACCTGAGCGAATGCCGACCCTATGGCAAGGCCGTTGACGGCCAGGGTGGCTGCGAGCACTACGCCTGTTCTTGTTATTTTCATGTATTGCCTCCTACGCGAATAAGGCTTGCTGGGTATGGGTCCATTCTTCGCCATCCAACAGCGAGCACATCGTCCACAAAGACTAATCAGGCCGTTACCAGCACTTCTTTGAGCAAACCTTTGAGCATTTTGCCCGACGCATTACGTGCGAACGGGGTGTGTTGCACATGAATCTGTGCCGGCACTTTGTAGCTCGCCAGACGCTGGGCAAAATAACCGCGCACGGTCTCGCTGTCGGGGCAGTCGCCCGGATCGCCGCGCACCACCACAAACACCACTTCGCCCAGTACATCGTCCGGCACGGCAAAGGCTGCCGCTTCAATCACGCCGGGCATTTCACACGCACAGGATTCAATCTCGGCAGCGGAGATTTTCTCGCCACCCCGGTTGATCAAATCCTTGGCGCGGTCGGTGATATAGAGAAAGCCTTCGTCGTCCAGATGACCGATATCACCGGTGTCGAGCCACCCCTCACTGAGCGTTCGAGCACTGGCTTCAGGCAAGTTCCAGTAAGCATTCATCAAGGTGGGCGAGCGCACCCAAATCAGCCCCGTGACGCCCGCAGGCAGTGCATGCTGCGGACTCTCACCAATGCGCACATCGACAATCGGCAAGGGCCAGCCCGCCGAGGCCGGCTTATAGACAAACTGATCACCGCCAATGGCCGCGCAGATGCCGTTGCTTTCGGTCAGGCCGTAGCCACTGCCACCGACGGCCTCGGGTTTGCGTTGGGTCAAGTGCGCCAACAGGCTGGCCGAGGGCGCAGCCCCCCCAAGACCCAGGCCAAACAGGCTCTGAGTATCGGCACTGCCGAAGCGTGGCGAGGTCAGCAGTTGCTGCATCATGACCGGCGCACCATTGAACTGGGTGCACTGCTCGTCGCGGATCAGATCGAAGGCTTTTTCCACGTCCCACTTGTACATCAGTACCAAGCGGCGGCCACCCCGCAAGGCCAGTAAGAACTGAGCGTGCAGACCACTGACATGAAACAGTGGCACCGCCATCAACGTCGTGGGGGCATAACCGCTGTTGATGACGACGCTGATGCGCTCAGGCGAGCTGACCGCGCAAAAAACGCCCTGAAACTCCAGCGCGACCAAGGCCTGACACACCGCGCCATGGGTCGACAGCACGCCTTTGGCCAAGCTGGTGGTCCCCGAGGTGTAGAGGATCATTGCCGGGTCATCGGCACTGATGGTCGGTAACGGCGCATCCAGCAACGGCTCGGCCAGCAGGTCTTCCAGACGCTGACAGTGCTCGTCACGGGGCCGGTTTATGTCCATGCCCACCACAACCGTCGCCAAGCCTTGTTCGCGCAGGTCATCTTTGAGCAGTTGCAGACGCGGCTCGTCGCACAGTAAAAGTTGCGTCCCGCTGTCCTGCAACCCATGGAACAACTCGTCGCGCAGGCCCCAGCTATTCAAGGGCACGCACACACCGGCGCAGCGCTGGATCGCAGCAAACGCCACCAACCAGGCCGGTTGGTTACGCATGGCGATTGCCACACGGTCACCCTTGCGCACGCCAAAGCGGTGCACCAGCTGCCCTGCTAGACGATCCACCTGATCAAAAAACTGTTTGAAGGTCAGGCGCTGTTGCTCCCACACCAGAAACTCGCGATCCGCGTGGGCCCGGCCAGCGTCCATTGCAGCCCAGAGGTTTGGAGCGCTGTGGCGAAAGTGCTTGGGGCCGCCGGCCACAGGCGTCAGTACTTCATAGGGCGAGCCGGGACCAATCAGTTGATCCCAGGCGCTCTGCCATTGTTCAAGTTTCATCTTGTTATTCTCCTGACTCGAACCACTGCACACAGGTTTAAACGAGTGCGCCATAACGCTCGCAGTGATAATCGGCATCACCCAGGCAAGCCTGTGCTACACGAATGCGCTTGAGAAACAAACCGACATCCAGCTCGTCGGTGACGCCAATACCGCCGTGCATTTGCACCGCCTCATTGGCCACCTTGACGGCCATCAGCCCCGCCTTCCATTTGGCCAGACTCACCAGCCGTTGACGCTCAATGTCACTCAAGCCGGTATCGTCCAGCGCTGCCAGGCCGGCTATCACCGCGCTGCGTGCCAGTGCCAGCTCGACATACAGCTGGGCCGAACGATGTTGCAGGGACTGAAAGGAACCAATGGCGACGTCAAACTGCACACGGGTTTTCAGGTAATCGAGTGTTAAAGCGAACAGCTTTTCAGCCATACCCAGCATCTCGGCAGCCAGGCACACCCGGCCGCGATCCAGTGCGATGGTCAACGCCGCACCGGCCGAACCAAGATCGCCCAACAAGGCATCAGGACCGACCTGCACCTGCTCCAGTTGCAAGTGCGCGTGGTTACGCGAGTCAATCAGCGACAGGGGTTCAACACTTAACCCCTGCGCACCGGCTGGCACCAGAAACAGGCTGACGCCCTGCTGTGCATTGCCCGCCGCTACGAGGTAGGCATCAGCCCCTACCCCGTCAATCACGAAGGTTTTTTTCCCGCTCAGACAGAACCCTTGCGCATTGGCCTCAGCCTGCACCGCCAGCTGCGCGGGGTTGTGCCGTGGGCGCTCGTCCAGTGCCAGCGCCAGACGTTGCTCGCCGCTGATGGTCGCTGACAGCCAGCGATCCTGCTGTTGCGCATTGCCTTGCAGGTGCAACAGCGAACCGCACAACACGACGCTTGAAAGCAACGGAGAGGCACTGAGGTTGCTGCCGATGGATTCAAAAATCGGGCCTAACCCCATACAGCCGAAATCCAGCCCGCCGAGGTTTTCCGGGAATGGAATCGCACTCCAGCCCAGTGCGACGGCCTCTTGCCACAGCTGGCTGTCAAAGCCGAGTTCACTGCCCTCATCGCGCAAGGCACGTTGACGGGACACGGGACTTCGCGCCGCCAGAAACTCGCGGGCGCTGTCGGCCAACAGCCGATGATCTTCGCTATAAAGCAGGTTCATGGTCTGGATCCTTACTTGACTTCAGGCAGGCCCAAGACCCGCTTGGCGATCACATTGAGCTGAATTTCCGACGCGCCGCCAGAAATCGTCAGGGCGAAACTGTTTAACCAACCGCGGGTAATCGCCTGTTCTTGTGGACTGAACGCAGCCTTGTCCCAGCCCAGCGCGTTAACCCCCATGACATCCAGCAGCACCTCAAACTTGTCACGCTCCTGTTCGGTGTGCACCAGCTTCATGATCGACATCAGCCCGCTGATGTCTTGCCCCGCGCGCGCTTCTTCGCCCATGCGCTGCACCGTCAGGTTGTAGCTGTGCTCGTTCATCGCGCACGCCACCGCTCGCGCCACCAAGGACGACTCGCTTATCCCGGCGGGTTCGGGCAGGTATTCCTGCACCAATGGCAGTAGGTGGAAATGTGTCGGCAAGCTGAACTCGCCGAATTTGGACATGGCTTTGCGCTCGTGCTGCAACAGGCGCTTGGCCAAGTTCCAGCCGCCGTGCAAGGGGCCAATCAACTGGCTTTTAGGCACTTTCACGGCGTCAAAGAACACCTGGCAAAACGCCGATTTACCGCTGATCAAATCTATCGGCGCAACACTCACACCGGGGCTTTTCATGTCCAGCACAATCAGGCTGATGCCCGCGTGTTTACTGGCGCTGCCATCGGTTCTGACCAAGGCGTACATCCAGTCAGACTTGTCGCCGTAGGAGGTCCAGATCTTGCTGCCATCCACCACAAAGTGATCGCCCTCATCGCGGGCAGTGGTTTTCAGACTGGCCAGATCAGAGCCGGCATTGGGCTCGGAAAACCCCTGACACCAGCGAACCTCGCCACGGGTCATAGGGGTCAACAGGTTGAGTTTTTGCTCTTCAGTACCGAACTCCAGCAACACGGGGCCCAACATCCATATGCCCAGATTGATTTGCGGCGGGCGGCATTTAAGGCGGCGCAGTTCGCTTTCCAGAACGGCGTTATATTCCGCACTCAGGCCGCCACCGCCATAGGCTTGCGGCCAGTCGGGGCAGAACCAGCCTTTGTCACGCATGCGCTCGAACCACAATTGGGCGTCAGCATCGGGAAACTCGACGTCACTGCCTCCCCAGACCAACTCCCCTTCAGGAATGGCTTTACGCTGCGATGGCGGGCAATTGGCCTCAAGCCAACTGCGGGTCTGCTCTCTGAACTGTTCAATCGCGCTCATGTAATTTCCTTTCGGATGGTAATTCCGTAGCCGCTGCCGAGGCACGAAGGCTGCGATAAGGGCCGCAGGACCTTCGCATAGAGGGCCACCCATCGCAGCCTTCGTGCCTCGGCAGCGGCCACAGGTTTTGCCGTGTTTTCGCTGCGATTCAGCGCTGGGTGCGCGGCATGCCCAGGCCGAACTGGGCAATCAGCTCACGCTGGATCTCATTGGTGCCACCCCCAAAGGTCAAGGTCACCGAGGCACGCACTTCGTACTCCAGTTCGCCTTGCATCACTGACGCGGGCGAACCGCCGCGAACCAGCCCTTTGGCACCGACGATGTTGCTCAACACGCGCAAAATCTCGATACCCGATTCCGAGCCATACACCTTGGTGGTCGACGCCAGCGCCACGTCCATGCGGTCATGTTCGAGGTCGGCGGCAATGCGCAGATTGATCAGGCGCATCGCTTCGAGTCGGGCATAACACTGCGCCAAACCAGCCCGAACCCACGCTTTGTCAGTCGCCTTGACGCCGTTTTCGTCGGCTTCGCGCGCCCACATCAAGACCCGGCGAAACAATCCGACCACTTTGTCCGACCAAGCGCCCAGTCCCAGACGCTCGTGGTTCAGTTGCGCGGTGATCAGCTTCCAGCCGCCATGCAACTCCCCCACCAGCATGTCGCGGGGCACTCGCACGTTGTCGTAATAAGTGGCCGCCGTCGGATTGCTGGTGGTCGGGATAACGGTGGTCGAGAAGCCCTCTGCGCGGGTGTCCAGAATCAAGATGGACACTCCCTTGTGCCGCAGCTGTTCGGGGTCGGTACGCGCAGCCAGCCAGATGTAATCGGCCGACTCGGCGCCCGATGTCCAGAGTTTGTTGCCATTGACCACGAAGGTGTCGCCCTCAAGCCGGGCGGTGGTTTTCAGTACCGCCAGATCGCTGCCTGCATCCGGTTCGGAATAGCCGATGGCGAAAATGATTTCGCCTGCCGCGATGCCCGGCAAGAATTTGGCTTTTTGTGCCTCGGTGCCGTAGGCCATCAAGGCGGGCCCCACGGTGCTGATGGTCACAAACGGCAGCGGTGCTCCGGCAATATTGGCCTCTTCAAAGAAGATAAATTGCTCGGTAGGGCCATAACCCTGCCCCCCGTGCTCCTTGGGCCAGCCCACGGCCAGCCAGCCGTCACGGCCCATCTGGCGGATGGTGTCTCGGTACAGTTCGCCGCCTTCCTTGCCGCGCAATTGATCACGCAGCTCAGGCGTCATCAGGGTTTGGAAGTAATCGCGCACTGTATGGCGCAGCGCGTGTTGCTCGGGCGTGAGGTCGACGTACATTCAGGCTGCTCCCAAAATCAGACCGCTGGTGGGTACGCCCGTACCGGCCGTGACCAGTACGTTTTCAACACTGTCCACCTGATTGACGGCACTGCCGCGCACTTGCCGTACGGCTTCAGCCACGCCGTTCATGCCGTGAATATAGGCCTCGCCTAACTGCCCGCCGTGGGTGTTGATCGGGAACTTGCCGCCACGGGCATGGTGCCCCGCGCGAATAAATTCCTTGGCTTCGCCCCGCTCGCACAAGCCGAACTCTTCAAGCTGCGGCAATACAAACGGGGTGAAATGGTCGTAGATCACTGCCGTCTGCAACGCTTCTGGGCCCAGGCCTGACTGGCGATACAACTCTTTGGCTACCACGCCCATTTCCGGCAGCCCGGTGATGTCATCGCGGTAGAACGAGGTCATGATTTGCTGACCAGAGGTAATCCCCTGTGAGCCAGCCTTGATCATCACCGGTTTTTGGCGCAAGTCTTTGGCGCGCTCGGCTGAGGTAATCACCATCGCCACTGCGCCATCCGATTCCTGGCAGCAATCAAGCAAATGCAGCGGCTCGCAGATCCAGCGTGACGCCTGATGTTCTTCCAGAGTGATGGGCTTGCCATAAAAGAACGCCGCCGGGTTGGTCGCGGCAAAATCACGGACGGCCACGGCCACGCGGCCAAAATCTTCTGACGTTGCGCCGTAGGTGTGCATATATCGCTGGGCAAACATGCCGACCCAGGACGCGGGTGTATGCAAGCCGTGGGGCATGTACCAGCCGTAGTTGACGTTTTCAAAAATCGGGGTGGAAGCAAAGCCGTAACTGCCGCTGCCGAAGCGATACCACGAACGCTCGTTCATGGCGCGATAGACCACCACCACCTTGGCCACACCGGTCGCCACGGCCATCGCCGCGTGCATGATCGGCGCACAGGCGGCACCTCCGCCGTGCGGCACCTGGGAGAAGAACTTGACGTCTTTGCAGCCCAGCAGGCGGGCAATTTCGTATTCCGGAACTTTGTCCACGGAGTACGAGCTGAACCCTTCAACTTCACTGGGATCAATGCCGGCGTCTTTAAGCGCTGCCAGTGTGGCTTCCATCGCCAGACGCAACTCAGTACGGCCAGAGTTCTTGGAAAATTCAGTGGCACCCAAACCAACAATGGCGGCGCTACCGGAAAGTGACGATTGCGTCATGTGTGCTGTCTCCCGCTATCAAGGCAGAACCAGCGCGACCGTACCGGTCACGTGGTTGCCCATGGAATTTTTGCCGCTGAGGGTGATTTCCACCGTGCGGGTGGCGGCATCCTGGCCCGTTACGGCGCCGTTGAAGGTCATGCAATCGCCGGGGTAGTTAGGTGCACCGAGCTTGATTTTCAGCGACGTAAAACGCGCTGCCGGGCCGGCCCACTCTTCGACATAGCGTTGCACCAGACCGTTGGTGGTCAGGATGTTCATAAATATATGCGGTGAACCCAGCGCTTGTGCAGCGTTGAGGTCATGGTGACCAGGGAAATAGTCGCGGGTCGCAATCGCGCCCCCCGTGACCAGGCCCACGGTGATCGGGATCGCCAGAGGCGGCAGTGCTTCGCCGGGGCGCACGTCATCAAAGCGCTTGGTGTTCTTCAAGGTCATATTTCCATCCCAGCTTGTCGTTGTGGCTCAGCCAATCGCCGAGGCGTTCAAGGCTTGCTGCCGATCCGCCCAGGGCACTGCCCAGCGCGCGGCTCCAGTAGAGAAAACGGTGCATCGGATACGTCAGGTCGACGCCGATACCGCCGTGTACGTGCTGAGCGTTATGCCCGATCAGATGGCCCGCTTCACAGGCCTGCCAAGCGGTGGCCAGCGCTTCGCTCGGCGCAGGCAAACCGGCGTCGAGGCGGTAGCACAATTGCCACAGGCAACTGCGCAACGCTTCAAGGGCGATATGGGCGTTAGCCATGCTCATTTGCACCGCTTGAAAACTGCCAATACTGCGGTCGAACTGGCGGCGGTCGGTGACGTACTCCACCGTGCGGCGAATCTGTTCGGCGCTGACGCCCAGCTGCAATGCCGCTAAGGCCGCTGTGCTGCGCGGCTCCAGCCACTCCAGAGCGGCCACCGGCAGCAACTGCTGCGCCGTAATGGGCAGCCCCACAATCTGCAGATCGGCAATCGCTTCGCCGTGGGTCATTCGCCCCGGCATATGGGTGATCCCCTGAGCCGTCAGCTCGATAAACGCCAGACGCGGCTGACCTTCAGCGTTGACCAGCAGTAAAGCGGCCTGTGACTGTTCAGCCAGTGCCAAGGCGCTGACCCGGCCACTCAGGCGCCATCCACCTTCCACGGGCTGAGCGTGCAGCGTCATCCCGTGGGCAGTGTTCAGCCCGCTCAAGTCCAGTGTCAGCAGGGTACGCCCCGCCGCCGCTTCAACAGCCCACGCGTGCAAGGCCGGATCAGCGAACTGGGCCAGTGTCGCGGCGGCCAACTGATGGCGCCACAACGGCACTTGCCCCAGTGCACGCCCTTGAGCCTCTAGAACGCACAGCAACTCGGTCATGCCCAGCCCGGTGCCGCCCTGATTTTCAGGGATGGCCAGGGCCTGCAAACCGGTCTCCACGCACAGTTGCCACAAGGGCTCCATATAGGCTTGATCGCGGGTGTCGAACTGGCGTAAACGGTCATCGGTGCAATAGTCGGCAAACACGCTTTGAGCCATCTCGGCAATCGCGCGCTGATCCTCGGTCAATTCAAAATTCATGCTAAGCCCCCTGCTCGGCGACAGGCCGGAACATCGGCAAGGTCATTTCACCGTCGAAGGTCTGGAACTCAAGCTGCAAAGCCTGACCGATACGCAAGTCCTCACGGGTAACGCCCGCCAGCCCCGCCACCAGACGCACACCCTCCTCAAGCTCGATCAAGCCAATGGGATTGGGATGATCGAACGGCGCGACTTCGGGGTAATGCATGATCACAAACGAATACAGGCTGGCGCGGCCACTGGCCTCAACGCTGTCCCAATCAAAGGAATGACACTCGATACAGACCGGTGCAGGCGGATGACGCAGGGTCTGGCATTGGGTGCAGCGCTGAATCAACAACTTGCCCGCGTCGCAACCTTCCCAGAAAAACCGCGTGTCATCGCTCATGCCCGGTTTCGGGCGCTTGATCACCGGCGCGGCCTCGGCCTTGGCCGGTTCGGCCTTGACACTGTGATCCTTGGCCGGGCGGAACTTGAAAACGCGAAACAGCAGCTCGCCCACCGCCTCGTCGCCACTTTTGTGCTCGACGAAGTAACTCATCACCAGGGTGACAAAAAAGCCGGTGCCCAGGCCCGTGGTTTTCTCGTCGCCCACCGCGTCCAGACGCGTCGTGTAGTAAAGCTTTTCGCCCGGGCGCAAATTGCGGTTAAAGGTCAGTTCAGAGTTGACCGCCACCACAGACGGATAGCCGTAGCTCTCGATCAGCTTGAGCACTTCATACGGATTTTCCGTGGTCGAGCCCGGCGGGTAGTTGTTGGCATGAAAGCCTTCCAGGCACCAGACCTGCAACATTGCCGGTGGTGCTATCAGCCCGTCCTGTTCGCTGTTGGCGGCCGTGACCGCATCGGTGTACAGCGGGTTGTCGATGCCCATGATCTCGCACCATTGGCGAATCATCGGGGCGTTGACCTCGTCCCAGGCGTAGACGCGACCATATTCGCGCCCCACCAGGGCGCGCACGTCGGTTAGCAATTGAGCATCAGCCACGTTCGTCTCCTGCGTGTAGAGAACGGCAACCCACTGGTCGCCGCTTAAGGTCGATCAGTGCGCAGCGCTCTGCGCGGCACCCAGAAAAGCCGGACGCTCACCGCCCCCGTGCAATAAAAGATTGCAGCCACTGGCATAACCGGCCATGGGCGAAGCGATAAACAGGCAGGCGTTGCCAATGTCTTCGGGCAGCGCCATGCGCCCGGCGGGAATCCCGGCACTGACCGCGGCAATACCGTGCTCATCGCCGTAGTGCAGGTGTGATTGCTCGGTTTGAACCAGCCCCGGACTGACCGCGACCACCCGCACCTTGGGCGCCCATTCCACCGCCAGTGACTGCACAAGGGCCAGCACACCGGCCTTGGCCGCACCATAGGCCGCAGTGCCGGGCGATGCACGCAAGGCGCTGATACTGCCGATAAACACAATGCAACCGCCGCTGACCTGTTGCTGCATCAGGGCGTTGGCCTGCTGCGCAACATTCAGGGGGGCGATCAGATTGAGCCGGATAATGCCTTCGTGAAAGCGCGGCGAAGCACTCGCGGCCTCGGCCGCCGGGCTGCCACCTGCGTTATTGATGACCACGTCGAGGCGGCCGAAATCTGCGCGAATACCGTCAAACAACGCCTTGAGCGAATCCAGATCACGCACGTCACAGGCCATGAAAATTGCCTGCGCGACGCCGCCCCGAGGCAATACCTCGGGCGCCGCCCTGCCACACACAATCACCTGCGCGCCGGCCTGGAGAAAACTGCTGGCGATCCCGGCCCCGATACCTTTGGTACCGCCGGTAACCAACACCACCTTACCGCTGTAGTCCAGCCCTGAGAGTTGGCCCATGACACGCTCCTCTTCTACTGATAGAGCCACTCTAAGGACTACGTTAAGGCTGCTCGTCGTCTGAACGGACGATGAAGCGCGCGCGCGTCAACGCAACACTCCAGCGCAGGCTGTGCTGACAGCCCCCTGTTCAATGAGGACCCACATGTCTGACCCGACTGCCGCGCCGGTATTACTGGAATTTCCGGCCCTAGGCGTGGCCCTGCTGCGCCTAAACCGCCCACAAGCCACCAATGCCCTGAGCCTTGAGCTGCAAGCCTTGCTGTCGCGTTACTTCACTGAACTGGCCGAAAACCCTGAGGTGCGCTGCATCCTGCTGACCGGTGGGGACAGCGTGTTTGCCGCGGGCGGCGACATCAACAGCATGGCCGGTGTGGGGCCGATCGACATTTACCAACGCCATACCGAACGGGTCTGGGCGCCCATCCAGCACTGCCCCAAGCCGGTGATTGCGGCGGTCTGTGGTTATGCCTATGGCGGCGGCTGCGAATTGGCCATGCTGGCGGACATTATCGTGGCGGGTACCAGCGCAAAATTTAGCCAGCCTGAAATCCGTATCGGCATCATGCCCGGCATTGGCGGCACCCAACGTTTGGTAAGAGCAGTGGGTAAAGCGAAAGCCATGCGCATGGCCTTGACCGGGCAACCGATCACCGCTGAAGAAGCCTGGATTTCAGGGTTGGTGAGTGACGTGGTCGAGGATGGGCAGGTACAAGCCCATGCGCTGAAATTGGCGACCTTGATCGCCGCCATGCCGCCTTTGGCCGCTGAGCAAATCAAGGAAGTGATCCTGGCCGGTGTGGATGCACCGCTGGAGACTGGCCTGGCATTGGAACGCAAGGCCAATGCGCTGTTGTTCGCCTCGCGCGACCAGAAGGAAGGGATGCAGGCCTTTATTGAAAAGCGTGCGCCCAGGTTTAAGGGGAACTGACCTGGGTCATATTCCAGACCACCAGCGGTCATATAAATTCAAAAAGGTTCATATATGGTCAATCTAGAATCAGAAATATCCTACGCTTTTGTGTATTGATTCATACCTCTCAGCCTTTAGGGTTGAATACATGAAAGCGGTTACTCATGAAATAAAGCAGCCCAAAGATACTGCCGCACAGGCGACAACGGCCTCGCAGCCGATTAGTGAACAAACACATCAATCGATAGCGCCCGCCTTATTAATGGGTGCCCCTCTCACCTCTGGCACTCACAGCGAGGGCATCAACGGTCAAGACGAAGCCTTTTGGCTATCAATCTCGTCACACATGCTTGAACAAGCCTTTCAAGTCATGCTGGACTGGCTATGGACCGCCATTAAGGATCGCTACGCCAAGGAGATTGAGTTCCTGAGCGACGCCACTGAACTGTCAGAGGCAGTGCTCGACCCAACGCTGTCAATGATCGATAAGTGCGCCCGGATCGTTGCCTTTCTTGACATTCAAAAAAATAAAATTCCCCAGATAAAAGATGAGATTGCAGTTGTTCAAATTTTACTGCGCATCGTCACTGATCTGGGTAGAGCGGGTAGCACTGTATTAAAACGCAGCGTCCTCACGGTCGAGCATCTTGAAGACCTGCTCAACAACCCTGCTGTTCAAGCATTGGCCGACCACAGTTCGATCAGCCCGTTACAATCGTTGATTGCATCACTCAAAGAGTGGGCTCTCTGGATAGAGCGCTTATCCAAGGTTTCATGGCAGTCGCCTGAAGCCATAGTCAAGGATCTTGTGGAAGGCAGTTTTTTGCCTGACTGGATGAATAATTTTGTTGTTCAAGGGCAAAGCTTGTACGCACAGTTGCAGAACTACTTCGAGAGCTCCGCAGCCCCCACCGACCATACACACAGTGAAACGCAGCGGCGCCTGAAACATCATCTCATCCAGTTCAAGGAGGCTGACGGGGTCGAGACAAAATTCGCCATTTTGATGAGCGTGTTGGCAGATGATCAATCGCTCGCACTTATCGAACAATACGTGCCGTCAGCCCTCCAAGGGCTGTTTAAAGTCTATGCCATGGTGCAACCTGCTCAGTTCAAAACGGGCAGACCGGAAGAAGGTGAAGACGATCCTTCTGGCCTGCGAAAAGCATTACTGAGCATTGATCACTTCACCAGTCAGGTATTTGTCGATCAACTCAAATCTGAAGGCGGCGTTCTGGGCGAGAGCGTGGCCGAGCCGCTGACCAAAATTAGAGCCGTGCTACGCGGCTCCGCCAGTCAGGAAGCAGGGTTCAACATGCTTTTACGCCTGACTGACCCGCAAATGAGCTGGCTGGATTTTGCTGAAAACAGTGCTCTGGAGCTACTTGCGTTGCCCAGTGCATCGGACGTTCTGGTCGGGATGATCAGTAACATGGTGGGCCAATTAAAAATTGCGCGCGCGTTGTCCAACGTCCCTGACAATCAACTCTGGGAGGAATTCAAAGCAAGCGATTGGCACCAACTGCCCGTCTTGATAGCGGGCGCTATTCAAAGGGATTTGCAAAAAAAGCCTTCACAATTGGCGCTGGCCCTTAACACAGCGGCGGATTTGCCAGAGGGTCTGATCCAGCAAGTGATCGATCAGGTCACGCGCATCGCGCTGTCATGGAAGGACGACGATTGGGCGGCTTTTATAAGCGAAACCCAATTGGCGATGACAAGTCTCATAAAGGTATTGCATCAATCCGGGCGCTTTTTGCCGAACAAAGTACAGAAGGCAGTTGATATAGGTCTTTGGCTGGCGCGAATGATTTCGCACCTGATGATGTTTCGCACTATGTGGAATCTGCGCTCGGGCAAACAAGTACTAGGACAAATGGCGATCGAAGAAATACGCCATCACGTCAATAGTTTTGCAGGGGATCGCGCACTCTGGGCTTTCGATCAGGCGTTGCCTTGGCTCCCGCTTATGCCACCGCTGTACACATTATTGAAAACCCTGCCACCCATTGAGCCCGGGCAGCAGGTCAAATGGGTGATCAACCTTTTAATTCGTCTCTATAGCCTGCGGGCCATGGAGTCGGACGAAGCCATCGACCTATGCGAAAAAGTAGAACGTGTCGCGCAGCAATGGCTGGCCGATATACCCGTTGAAATGCTCGGCCCCGCAGTCATTGCGGAACTCAAGTCGCAACCTAACGCACTAGTGAAAGCTTTCTTCACAGGGCTGAGAATGGCAGAAGCCACGGCGACCTACATCAGCCCGTTTATTGGCAGCGTTACCCGCTCACTGCATAACAGTATGCGCGGTGGTATGGGCGAAATGCGCTTGACGCCAGCCCAACAATTACTGTTTCTGGGGGTAGGGGCTGCAAGTATCGGAACCGTTGGTGCTGCACCTCTTGTTGGAGCGGTTACTGCAACAGGTTTAACAATCGGAGCCGCCGCCACAGTCTCCGTGGCAGGTGCTATTTATGGTTTAGCAGCCGGTTCCAATGTGCAGCCCTCTAAAGTAACGCCCATAGCATGGGGCGCTTCCGCCAGTAGTTCGATTGGGCTAGGCATCCTGTTTGCCTGGAAGGCACACCAGAGCAGAAAACAACGTTTAGAGGCAACACCTGATGAAGAAGCTTACTCTGCGATAAACAGCAATGGACACTATAAAGCGGACAGTACAATTGATCTCGGCAATGAAGAAAGTGATAGAGAAAACATCGCTTTAAATACAAATTTATCTAAACCAAGTAAACAGCATGAGCGGCCGGCCCCGATGTTACACCCGGCCATCTATGGAACACTGTCAGCGGTTTTTTTTGCCGGTTCGCTTTACGCAATATGGTCTGCCTATAAAGCATCGCATAAAAATAATCGCGTGCTTGAGCAGTTGGATAAATTACTGACCCAAACTAAGGAAAGTATATTTTCTGATAATAAAGAGCAGATCATCAAACACATTGGGGAGTTCTTGCAGCTGACTCATGATTTGAATGCTGTCACATCGCAGCCTGCCGACAGTGGTCAATCTCCAGATAACACGAGTGAAAGGCTGACAAAGCGCGACGCTACTCATTTGACAGCGTCGAATGATCCAGGCGATATCCACGAGCAAAGCTTCAACTCCGACGAACTCATGACGGAGGCTCTTTATACGTCTTCAGATGAACAGGACGAAGACGTAGGAGAATCTCAGCTTGCAGAAGAAGATGAAGGCATAGAAGAAGAGCAAGAAGATCAGATATTGCCCCTGATGCGCGAAATCCTGGAACTGGAAGTTAACCTGAATTATCTACGGGCAGAAGGAAAGCCCGTTAAATCTTTGCGCGTTTTGCGCACACGACTAGACATATTAAGTAAGCAACTGGCAAACACCCAAGCGCTGATGAAAAGTGCCGTACACGAATCTAACAAACGCCTTACTGTGAAAAATGTCTATGCCTATACCTTGCTGCACGAAATGAAAAACTTCTACCCTTCCAATATAGCCAACATCTGGAGTCAATTCGATCCACGCGCACCCATTCCCTTTAGTTTTACCTCACAAGACGGCAAAATCCTCGCCACTCAAATCCCACTGGTCAATTTCCTGAACGGAGGCATCGATAAGAGGCTGATAGAACTCAAGGGTCGCAGGCCCATAACGTTCAGCAGTAGGTATGCCAACACTGAAGTGGCACAAGAATTATTAGAGGGCTTAAAAGATTACGTCCCCGGCAAATGGACTAAAGACAAAACACTCAATAAAGTCATGGCACAGAAGGATGTCACTGCCAAAACACCCCCTCCGACGACCGGCGACAGACTGAGCATTCGAATCAATAAAGAGGGCGCCGAACCCGAAAGCATCGCGCTTTCACTGGATATGTACATACGCCAGTTGTATACACGCAAAGACGCCTCGTACACGTCAGATGACATAACGTGGCCAAGTCATTATCCGGAAGAATGGAAAAAAGAGTTCGCCAAACCTAGTTTCAAAAAAGCGTATATGGCCGGCGTTACTTCTATGAAGCAATGGAATGCGCGAAAAGAAGATGAAGACACCTTGACCCTTCAATTTATCAAAGCGCTTTGGCAAGAATCGACGATGGCCAGTAAAATTGGCAATCATCCTCAGTTAAAACTGATGAGTCTCGATTCAATTATCAGTCTGGAAGCAACCAACAGTGAAGGTGCCAAAAAACTCACACACATGTCACTCATTAACTTCTTTATTGAACAAAGCGAACGTTCAAGTCAAACTACCCATGCGACTATCAGTGACCCTGCAGGATTGTTGATAACGGATTCATTGCTGCGAGAGTTCATACAGGAATGCGAGCATGCTCGACTTAAAATCATACAAATTTTGCAGCTGGAAAAAGCCCGCCAAACATTGAATGTACCGACGACTGAAGGACTCCTGCAAGAGGGTCTCGATGCAGCCGTCAAAAAACATTCGCCCGGCACTGCTTATCCGGGCAAGCTCCAACTCAAAGACACTATAAAAGTCAAATTCAGCATGAACTATAAGGACTTCCTGAATGCGACACCCCTGGTTATTCCTAGAATAATCCAAGAGATCACAACGTCTCCGACCGAGCCAGAGGTTAAAGAATTTACGCTCAGTCAAATTATGAGCAAACTGGCTTTGCGTTATGGAGACACAAAGGGATTTCTATATATTCAATACGATATCGAAAGAAAATTCCCGCGCGAAATAATTAGGTTTTTACACAGTGAAGACTGGCAAGTTAATTTAACTGGCCAATTGGAAGCCTATAAAGCGGATGACGTGCAAAAGCAAGCTTGGGCAACTATTTTTAGCCCCCGACTTGATGCAAAAATACCCCAGGCCTATAAAAACGGCCCCATCACCTCGATAAAATACAATGCCAGGCCCCTGCCCGGTGTATTCAAAATACGCACAGGTAGAACCAGTTTTCAGTTACGTTCGATTTTCAGCCCTACTTACTTTGAATTTAATGACCGATCTCAGATGCGGCGTGCACATGATTTGCGACCCCGCAGAAGCAACGAGCCCCGTCGACAGCACGAGGATTTTCTTCCTTGGCTCCGAGAACATCAAGGCACCTATTTCAACGATAATTATGGCCGCTCAGCGTCAGACATCGTTGGAAAGGGGCTGGGTGCGAACAGTACAACTTATGAAAATTTTCACAGCGACAAATACCCTCAAGATGATGTGACACTGGACACACCAGTACTGATGTCTAAACTGATGTTCGACCATCTGGTAACTCAACTAATAAGCGATGTCGATGTCTTTATAAAATCTGATGTGGAAGTGTTCGTTCATAAAATATTCCAGTTTATGACTGACCTGGGCCTCTACATTGGTTTGGCATTACTTCCCCTCAGTGGCCCCATTGCATTGTTATTATCCGCGGGTCTCGCTGCGCTCCCTTTTTTAGAGGCAACCGTTGCGGACACTCAAGAAGAAGCACGGAGTATTTTCATGACAAGCCTCGTTAACGCACTTGTCGATTACACGTGGGGAGGCATAGGGGACGTTCCAGGTGTTAAAACGGCGTTAGTAGGCCACTTGGCCAAGTCACAAGCCTATCTTGCTCCTGGAAGCAAGGACATCCTGAAACAACTAAGTAGAAAATTCATGTTGCTCAATACGCCAGGTGGTAGCGCCGCCTATAAAGAACCTTGGGACTATGTTGCAGGCAGGCTGGTGAAGTTAGGTTATAAACCCACAAAGACGTTAAGGATCAAGGGCGCCCTAGAGCAAGCTTATAAAAGTCCAATCAACGCTGACAACACGGCCATTTTGGAAACTTTCCTGGACGTTATCTATTTGAAGGTTATTTTCAGTGAGTTGTTTATGGTCAGGAAAGGTGAGCTCATTACTATCATGACTCAGAACACGCTCCCTGATACCGGCTCACATTTGAAACATGTACTTGTCAGCCTAGGTGAAGGCCGCTTTCAAGGCATCGGTAATAACGTACTGCATCCCAATTTAGATCCCGCCCCGTCCATCCTTACCGCTGATGATTTGGTCAAATTAAGCGAGGGTACTCTTTTCAGTGACGTTCCTGATCCTGATAGACAGCCGCTGTTTTTTGCAAAAGGCACGATCAAAGATCAGCCAGACCCGCCAGAAAACAACAGCGTACCGACGACGACTGAAGCATCGACCACAGCACAGACTTATGACGCACCCCGTCAAGTTCCGGATGTCATCCAGCAAACTATCCCTGGCCCCTACCTAAAAGACCCTTGGCATAAACGAAAACTTTGGTCAAATCGCTATGTGCTCGAGCACTTCATTGAGACCCATTCACCAGGGTATTTGAGACTTAAAAACACTCACTTAGAAGCGTTCACGATGACCCTCTCCAGCCAACAACAACTGACTATCGATTGGTGGTTAAAACCATCCTCCCTCGCTGCAGATCAAGAACACCATTCGCCTGCTCTTGAGTCGTCCGGAAAATTCAACGCCACGGCATTTGAACTCGCACTGTCGACCTATGACAGAATTGTCCCGTTACTGCTCAAAGACCCACAAGCAACTTATGAATTGTATACACACCAGTTAAACCAGAGTGGCTCACTGGTTGATGAAGATTTTTTATTCCGAAACGAGGGTTTCTCATTCCAGCCCAAATATTTAACGTTGAGTGATTATGGTGCTTTGGGTGATAGTTTCTTGGTAAATCTCAGCGCTTCCGATATAAATAAGTACTTCACCCACTACCTTACCGTTAAGGATATTCAGGGTCGCGTCAATATTAACGCTCTGGGCCTGCTGGACTATTTGCTGACTGTTCAATTTCAGATGGACCCTACCCCCTGGCCTGCGATCATCACCCGCGAGTACCTAGAGGAGCGTTTTGAAGGACTTACCTATAGCTTAATTCTTGCTGATATTCTCACTGAGTTTCTTACTCTAAATTTTGATTTAGGGTCATCTCCACAGACTGGCACTCAGTTTCTTGTTTCAGCCTCAGGAATTTCCGCACTCCTTAAATATCTGGCATCTGAGAGCTCTTATATCCTCATTCAACCTCTCAATATGTCCCGGTACAGTCAGGACCATCCACAGTCGCAATTTGATACAGACCTGAGCTCGTTAAAAAATAAAGTAAACGCCAATTTAGCAACTTGGATCGCGATCATAGGCTATGCAGGGGGCCTACCTGAAGGCATTATGCCGAGCGCGCAACCTCTGAACAATGCAACCTACTCTGACGCTTCAACTCCCCAAGCTTTTCAACTGATAGGGTCAATTACCATTCCAGAGGATCAAATCGTACCGATTGGCCAAAATGTTAATATATATATCAATGATGGGACCACTAAAACTCATACTCACACTATTACACTTCCCGCAGGATTTACTTCTCCCGCCATGGCAGCGTACTACATTGCTGACGCTATAAATCGCGACATGTCAAAGTTGAAAATGCCGCTGAGTAACGAATTAGAATTCACGGTAGTTGCTGGCGACCTTATTACATTCAGTGGGAGTAATAGTTCGAATACCAGCTATTACGTTAGAGCAACCCCCAAAAAACAAATATATATTCACAGCAATTTGAACATGTTAGGTATCCCACGCACCTTCCAGGTGCTCGTAGAATTGGGAGACGATGATGACTTCGATCCCTACGAATATGCCATGTCGCATATAGAGAGTTTACAGTCTCAGTAGACTGTCTTTTTTAACTCTTATTTACCCAACGGTTTGTGGCAGGCGTTGAGGGGCGCGCCATTCTCGCTCCGTTAACGTGTCTGCATAATTCGACTCGGCACACCTTTTACTCCCAGTGACCACTCATACCACCAAGTTGGCAATGTAGCGCAAGGCCCATGCGCAATTGTTTGTTTTGCGCAACCTGACCAAAGTGATTCAGGCATTTATTGAAAAGCGGGCAGCCAGGGTTTGAAGGTAACTGATCACGAACGTACCAACCGTCGCAATCATCCAGATTCGTTTCATTTCATTCAATTAAAGTCGAGAACCCTCCTACACTAAAAACTACCATTTCACTCAAGCCTGCTCCTTATAAGGTGGTTAGCAATGGGTACGACTGCGCTCGAAAAACCTGTCGCCCCCCCCGTGCAGAAAGTTGCGCCTGACCCGGCAAGCCAGCATGTTCAAGGTGGTCTGGAGCCTCTTAACTTTATCGCCCCCGGCAATTTCGTTCAGCTCAGTTCAACTGACACGTCGGGTCTTGAAGAGAGTATTTGGCAGCCCATGATCGAGGCGCTGCTCCTGCAAGCGGGCAAATCGTTTCTGGACTGGTTCTGGCAAGGCCTCAAGGATTACTTTGCCGAACCCTTGGCGCTGTTGAATGGCTTCCAACAGCTGACAACTGTGTTAGTCGATCCCCAGATAACCGTGCTTGTCAAAAGCAAGGCATTGCTTGATTTTCTGCAGGCTCAGCCCAGCCTCAAGCCCGCGATAACCCCCTATATCGCTATTGCTCAACGCCTTCACCACATCATTGAAGTGCAACAGCAGCGAGCTGCATTCACTCTTGCGCACAGTGTTTTGACCCTCAAAAGTCTGGTTGCGCTGGCTCATATGCCCGAAGTGCAGGCGCTTGCTGGCAAGCAAACCCTCGCCCCGGTGCAACATTTGTTACGTGGCGCCCTGGAGATGGGGCAAACCTGGCTGCAGCTCTCCCAAACATCGTGGGACTCACCAGAATCAATGCTTGAGGGTCTGCGCAAGGTCGACGTATTACCCGGGTGGGTCATTGAAATTGTCGAGCAGGGTCAGCGCCTCTATGAGGCGCTGGATGCGCTGTATGTGCAGGCGGAATCTCAAGCCGAAATTGAAAGCGCTCCTCCGCTGAAACGCTTTTTGACTCAGTTCAATGAAAGCAACGACGCCTTGGGGAAATTCACAGCGCTGTTTTACCTGTTAGTTGACGACACAGCGCTGCCCGTCCTCAACAAATACGCTGGAGACGCGTTTGGCGGCCTGTTCAAGGTATTCGCGCTGCTTAAAAACGGTCATTAGGTCGCGGCGCCAGAAGACACCAGCGGCTTGAGTGCCGCCCTGCTCACGCTTGATCACTACACCAGTAAACCCTTTATTGCGCGCATGAGCGGTGCAGGTCAAGTCGGGCAGATGATGGCTGAGCCCCTGTCCTTAGCGCACGCGGCACTGCGTGGCTCAGCCAAACAAGAAGCGGGCATGAACATGGTGCTGCGCTTGTTCGACCCCAAACAGACCTGGACCCGTTTCGCCAAGGAAACGATCGCCGAGGTGCTCTGGCTACCGGAAAAAGAGCATGTCTGGAAACTACTGACCAGTGACGTTTTCCAGCACGGAAAAATGATCCGGGCGCTGTCGCAAGTGCTGGATAACCAGTTCTGGGAGGAGTACCAGACGGCCAGCTGGCATGAACTGCCCGCCGTGATCGGTAGCACTCTGAAACGTGATCTGCAAGCTCCCGACTCCCATTTCGTCCGTGCTCAATCCATTGCCAGCGGGGTGCCTGCAGACCTTATGCAGCCCGTATTGACAATGACAGCCAGCATTATTGCCTCCTGGAAAGGTGACAACTGGAGTTTTTTTTTAAAGGCCTCAACGCAGTCGGTCACCGACATGGTGAAAACCATGGCCAGCAAGGGCCAGCTGCTGCCCGACACTCTGCAGAAAGTGTTAAACGCCTGCCTGTTTCTGACAAAAAACGTTGCCCGCCTGATCAGTCTCTGGAGTTTGTGGCACGCCACGCATGATAAGCAGCAACAGGGAAACGAAAGCGTTGCTCTGATACGTCAACTGCTGGTCGAACATGCCGATGACACAACAGTGTGGGCCTTTGATAAGGCCCTTGTATGGCTGCCCGTTTTGCCAGGGCTTTACCGAGTATTGAAGCATCTTCAACCCATAGAAGCCGGTCAGCGTATCCAGTGGGTGACCCGTCTATTGGTCAGTTTGTATAGCCAGCCGGAAGTGCAGGCTAACCCTGAAATTATCCAGCTGCGTGAACAGGTGCAGCGCATCGCCCAAGAGTGGTTGGGTGCCATACCTGATGCTGTGTTGGGAAAGGCGGTGATCGAAGAAGTCGAGGCGCAACCAGGGCCTGTGCAAAAAGCGGTGATCAAATCACTCTATCTGGCTATCGATGCTGCACCGCCTCTACTGCGCTTGATGAAGAGTGCCGTTAACTATGCCAGTGCAGGTCTTCTGGAGGATGTCATAAGGGGCCTTTTACAGCCGCAGCCATCACTTGTGCCATTGATTATGTTTTTGGCCGTAATACCCGAAAGTTCCGAGGCCGTCAAAGAGGCATCGACGCCTAAACCTGAACCTGAACCTCAACCTATTGATACAACGCCCGTACTTGGGGGAGTGACAGCTGTCACTTTCATGGCCGGGATGGTATTGGCTTTTAAGGCCCGTAAAAGTTATCGCGAAGGACAACTGGCGGCACAGAAGCAGGAGGAAGAAGCTGATGCCGTCGAATCTTTAGTCATGTCACCTGTTGTACAAACTGGCGCTACTTCAGAACAAGACAACCTCATTGAAAACACGACACTTCCTGACCTTCCCGTCACCAAAAATAAAGCCAACAACTGGAAAATTGAAGCGGCTTTGGCGGGGGTTTCTTTATTAGTATTCTCAGCGTCTGCTTACGCTCTGTTCAAGCAACACACATCTTCTGCCACGCTAACAGCGTCTGATGCAGCCACAAAAATTGAAAAATTATGCGACACCCTGCTCGTTATGCTGGCCGTTCCTCAAGAAGAAATAGAGTTGACTGCGGACGCGGTTGATCAATGGCTTAAAGCGTTTACAACTGAGGTCGCAACACTCAATGAATCATTGGCGTCTTTTGATGCTCTTTTAACTCCCCCTCCCTCTGATGAAACAAACACGTCTCCCAGCCCGCCCTCTTTAGCACGTCGAAAAAAACGAGACACTTCTAGCCAAACTCAACAAAAACTTGAAGCCGTTTTTAACGTTGTTGCCGTGCCGATCAGCCAAACTACCGCCCCGAACTTGCAAAGCCGGGCCACGATAGAGTCCGATATCAAAGCGACGAAGATAGAACTGGCAGGCTTTATCAACGAACTTTCTGAACGGACACGTCAGACACAAGAACCGTTTATAGAGAACAACCAAAACTATAGAAGCAAGCAACAATTCGACAAACTTGTAAAATTAGTGCCTGAACATTTAGAGGATTACAATGCAAGGATTAGCCGCAACGCTACACGAATCAGAAATGAACTAACACCTGCAATCAATGACCGAACAGCCAGATTGAAATTTCTTGTAGATGCACTCGCAAAAAAACCAAAAGTGCATGAACCCATACCTCGTCAGAGCCTGTTTTTCCCCTACGAAAATATTACTCCAGCGGTCCCTATAGAGGGCATTACGACAGCCCATGCCCTCATTGCTTATCGCTGGGATAACGTCAACATTGATACCCACGGAAAACTAGAAGGTTTTAAAGTTGAAAACACACTTGTCCGCGCGCTAGTTTATTGCAACCACCTCATCGAAGAGATTGTCAAAAAACGTGACGAGAATATCGCGACGAATCCAATGACGTTCACAACACGCGACCAATACAACCAAGATATGCTGGTCTTTTTTGACACTCGAGAAAAAATCCTGGACTTGATTGAGTATCAATTTATAAATAATAAACGCATTGATGCGCGATCCTTAGTTCGTAAAAATCAAGACCGAGAAGAATTTATACTCGGCAGAATCACTGAAATCCTTGACAACTATTTGCCTGAGCGCTCGCTGACTGCCCAAAGCCTATTCGATGTTGAGTACCATTTGCCCGCCATGATACACACAGAGCGCTTTACACTGATTCAAATTGCTAAGGGCATCCACACACTCTCAAACAACGCTCGCTCCCCATCAGTATGCGTTGTCAAATGGGCTGAACTAGACTCGCCTCCAGCACAAACAGAAATACTCGCTTTGAAGGATGAGTGGCAGATTGTCAAACAGATGACTCGAGATTCTGACCGAACCTCTGAGCTTATGAATGCAGCACAATCAGCCGACCTTACGGCCTACGATATACGTCCCTACTCAGAAACGTATATCAAGAAAATAGCGGCGACACAAATTCCAGCCTTTCAAAATCGCCAGGGCATTAGTGGTAGCACTCGCGTATGGGAAAAAAGAGAAGAATATATCAACCCAGACAATAAAAAAATCTCGAGACGTACTCCACAAGCACCCCGCTATCAATCCACCAACTTATTAGAAATTTTGTGGGGGATCACTGAAAAAAGGCTATCCGACACTGTCCGCATCCAACTGACATACAGTCACTCCCCCCTGTTCATGGGGACTACAGAAACCGGCGCTGCTAAAGTTGCCAAAGCGCTTATCTATCGAGATTTTTATACGCACTACATCGGGGTTATTGAAAACGCCTTTAAGGACGCTGAAACAATCAAGCTGCAGCAGGAGTTGATAAACATCAAACTCCGTTCTTTGAAAGCTTATGAGTTTTTCAGCTCAGTGTCTTTAAACGGCCGAGTGCTACCTGGCGTTGTTTCGGGGTTTAAAAATCTCAACGACCACATTATTTATTCTTTTCCAGATGATAAACTCTGGAAATTTGACACCCCTATTGCCGTGCACAATGCCTATAAAAACAATACCGATGACTTTAAAACCTTCATGGACAGCCGTCAATTTTACAAAAATTACTTAGCCAACGAAGACAACTTAGGTATGTCACTAGCATTCGAGCTATTTACAAATCCCGCTGAAGAAATCATAAAATCTTATCAGGAACGTTATACGGAAGATGCCGACTTGCTGATCCACTCAAAATCTGAACTTCAGACGCTAAAAATCCTGGAGCAGTTAAAATTTGGCTGGTGCCTTATTTCTGTATTTATAGGCGCATTCACCGTACCGTCTACTATTCTCGGCTTGGTTTTCGGGCCCTTGGCACCTCTGATACAAAGTTTCGTGGCGGACCTGCCTGATGAGAAAAATACCTACCTGTGGGAAACTGCAGCAGCAGGGGTTGCAGAACTCTTGTCCAGCATACCTAACGTCCGCGGTTTTTTGGATTCCAAAGTGACCCGTAAGGCTTTAGGGCTCTCGTCGCTGGTTAAAAATAAACCCATCCCGGCCGCTTTTTTCACTGAACAGGGTATGTTTAAACGGGTGCCACTTAAGCTGATGGACAAACAGCCTCTGGTCATTCCTTTGGGGACAGTACTGCAAAAACCCGGTGATGTAGACTCACCCGCAGAACCAGTAAAAAGCTTCACTACGGTACTGCCCGGCCCATATAAAAAAGATCAGTGGCGTAAAAAAGAATTGTGGGTCAATCATTACGTCTTCACTCAATTCGAGGCGTTAAAAAAAGCGGGCTCTATTTCGCTCAATGACGACCACTACCAATACATGACACTGAGCTTTTTACCAGACGCAGTCAGCAGCAGTCGCTGGGAATTCGACTCCATGATAGCGCCTGCATCAAGTACCTCTTCAGGCCAACCTTCCAAGAGGAAAAACAGCAAAGGTGCCACGATGGCTGAGGTGCTGAAAGATTCGAATGAATATCTTACAACACTTTTAGCATCCCATCCTGTCAGCTATAAAGTGTCTATTGATGGCCAACCCGATTCCTACTCTTCGGGTGACCTTATCAGTGACGACGCTTTATCCTCGGAAGGTATTCGTTTTTTTGATCAGGTCAATTATACCGCCCCGGACAACAATGCTTATTGCGATCGCCTGCTGCTCGCACTGGACATGCCCACAACGATCCTTTATTTCACTAAGACCTTAAAGAATAATAAGGTCAACGGCGGTGAAAATAGCAACGCACTCGACATGCTCGACTACCTCATTTCTTATGACTCGACAGCGCGCTCTATAGTTTGGCCTTCCAGATATAACCAAGACTTTATTGACACTACTCTGTCTGCGTTAAGCAGCAGCTACATTATTGCTGAGTTGCTGCTTGAAATGCTTATGACTAATATAGACAGTCATTACCGGGTCAGCATAGCTCCCTTTTCAAGGTCGGCCGTCAAAACGTTTATACAACGGCTTGCTGCTCAGGCCGCGGCGAACATTGGTTATCAACCCCGCTACGAATTCCCACGCTACTACCTGACTGGCTCACTATTTCTCGAAGAACTTAAAACACTCAAGACTCAACTGACTTCTAACCTTGCCACGTGGTTAGTTATAATCAATTATTCCGAAGGTGCTGAACCTGATCAAGCCACTGATGAAGTTATAGTATTAGGCGGCTCCCGTTCTGCTCAACAAGGGAGTTCATCAGACACTGCAAACCACCTAGGGAAAGATGTTCTAGTGCATGACATTGATCAGCCGGGCATACCTTTAGAGCTTCAACCGGAGGCGGTATTACCCCTTGCCTATGCAGACACGTTTGTCGACCGTACTCCCGTAATCGGTGAAATCACGGCCCGCTATTTGTGGGATAAGCCCATTTCCGTTCGTGACGGAGAACGGGTGCGTATTAGAGTCAAAAGGCACAACTCGAGAATCACGGCCAAGGAAGGTATTTATGAGGTTCCTTCAGGTTCGCGCGGTCCGCATGCTTTCCCTCATTTCGTTGCAGAACTCATCAATCGTGAATTCGACAACAAGATCCTGTTCTCGAATACACAGGTACGTGTAATCGCCGGCACCCGAAAAGAGGTATTTGACACGCACAAGAAAGTCACAGGTTATACCTACTCTTTGGAGGTTGCCGACAGGATCAATATTTACAGTGATATTAATCTTGTGAGCCCCGGCAACAACCCGTACGAGATCATTATCGACTTCATGAATGAATATGGATTGCCCATCGTTTAAACCCATCTATGGTTACTGTAACGGCCCTAATGCCACGCCGCGCGCAATTCATTCTTCGCTACTTTATTCGACGCATTGACCGGCAATGCATCATAAAAACGCACAACTCTGGGCACTTTGTAATTGGCCATATGCTCGCGCGCCCATTGAATCAAGCCGGCCTCATCCAGCGTTTGCTCATGGCGCAACACCACGCAGGCACAACCCACCTCGCCCATGCGTTCATCAGGCACGCCAATCACCGCAACCTGAGCAATCGCCGGATGCTCGATCAAGCCCGCTTCGATTTCTGCCGGGTAACAGTTAAATCCACCGACGATAAACATGTCTTTCAAACGATCGGTAATCCGCAGATTCCCGGCCACGTCCAACTCGCCTATATCACCCGTGTGCAACCAGCCCTCTGAGTCGATGGTTTCAGCCGTCGCTTTAGGGTCTTCAAAATACCCCTGCATGACATGAAAACCACGCAGGCAGATTTCGCCTGTTGAACCTGCCGCCAACGCTTGGTTCTGCGGGTCGCGAATACTCACTTCAGTACCTGGAATCGCCCGCCCGCTGGTGCCTGCGATCACGTCGCTGGCGGCGTCAGGGTCACAAATGGTGGCCAAGCCACCACACTCGGTCAAACCATAGGCCGTGGTCACTACGGCAAAACCCAGCTCGCGACGCATGCGTTCTATCAGGATTGGCGGGATGGTGGCCGCGCCCGTGACGGCAATGCGCAGGCTCGACAGGTCGGTCTCGGCCAGCTTGGGATGGGCCAGCATGGACAGGTATAAGGTTGGTGGCCCTGGCAGTACGTTGATTCGTTCAGCTGCAATGCGCTGAAACACGGCTTCGGCATCAAAGACCGGGTGCGGCAAGATTGTCGCGCCTGCCAGCAAGCAGGTCAGCCATCCGGCTTTGTAGCCGAAGGCATGGAAGAACGGGTTGATGACCAAATAGCGGTCGCCCGCCACAAGGCCAATGACTTTCACGTACTCACTGAACGCGCGAATATTTTGCCCGTGTGCGCTCATGACGCCTTTGGGTTTACCCGTGGTGCCCGAGGTGAACAGCAAGTCGCTCAAGTCTTGCGCACCCACGCTGGCCGCGCGTGCCTGGGCGTCCTCCTCGCTAATCGCAGCGCCCAGTGACAAAAACGTGTCCCAGGCATTGGCGTCGCCGAGCTTGACTAACTGTTCCAGGCCAATCGGTCGATGAGGCGCCAACAAAGCCAGGTAATCGATACCGAGAAAATCCGGTTGCACGAACAATAACCGAGTGCCACTGCGGTGCAGGATGTCGGCCGCTTCGTTACCTTTCATGCGGGTATTGATCGGCACCATCACCGCACCAGCGCAATGGATACCCAGCGCGGCAATGATCCAGTCGCGGCCGTTGGGTGCCCAGATCGCTACGCGATCACCTTTGCGAATGCCCAGCGCCATCAGGCTGCGGGTGACGCCCAGCGCCAAGTGCGGCAACTCTCGGTAGTCGGTGCACAGGCCATTTTCTTCGATGGCGGTACGCCCTGCATGCGCTTGGGCTGCAAACTGAATTAACTCGGGAATGCTGTTCGGGCTGGAAGTCATCGAATACTCGTCTGGCAGGTTATTCAGGAAAGCACACGCGCAGGTGTTCGCTGCTGGGCACCGATTGACACGCCAGCACCCAGCCGTCATTGAGCTCCTGGGCGTCGAGGGCATCGTTTCGCAGCATGTCGACACTGCCGCGCTCAACGGTGCACATGCAGGTCGCGCAGGAGCCGACAAGGCATGAGCTGGGCGGGCTTAAACCCGCACGCTGCATGGCGTTAAGCAGAGTTTCACCTTCGGCGCAGGGGACTTCGTATTCTTCGCCATCCAGTCGCACCGAGAGTTGGCTGCCGATCACGTCGGTGTTGACCGCAGCCGGGGCCGCCACGCTGCCCTCTTCAGGCAGCGAGACAAACCGCTCAACGTGAATGCGCCCGTGGTCCATGCCGATATGCTGCAATGCGCTAACGGCGGCATCCATAAACGGCCCGGGGCCACAAATATAGGCTTGGGCATGGGTAAAGGGTTTGGCCATCTGCGCCAATTGGGCCACGGCTGGAATACCCTGTACCGAGTCCAGCCAGTGAATCACTTGCAGGCGCTGCGGGTACGCGCTGGCCAAGGCTTTGAGTTCAGCGGCAAAGATGACCGAGGCTTCATCGCGGTTGGCGTAGATCAGCAGGATATTGCCTGTGCCCGCGATCAACGCAGAACGCAGGATGGACAGCACCGGCGTCACCCCGCTGCCGCCGCCAAACAGAATGAAGTCATCGTCAAAATGCCGTGGCACAAACACGCCAGCCGGTACCAGCACTTCAAGCTGATCGCCTTCACGCAGTTGCTGGCACAGCCAGTTGGAGGCGCGGCCATCGCGCACTTGCTTGATGGTGACGCGCAGGGGTTCGTCCACCAGTGGGGTGCTCGACAGCGAGTAACACCGGGGTAACCAACCGCCTTCGTGGGGAACGCGCAAGGTCAGAAATTGACCCGCCTTATAGGCAAATTGTGCACGCATGGCCTCAGGCACATCGAACACCAACGACTTGCTGTCGTGGGTTTCGCTGATGATTTGCGCCACACGCAGGGAGATATAGGCCGGTGTATTCATCTTAAATACTCATCACAAACTGGCCACTGTCGATGCGCAGCTCAATGCCATTGATGGCCCGCGACTCTTCGCTGGCTAAAAACAGAACACTGGCGGCGACATCTTCGGGCAGGCACATACGGCCCATAGGGTCGGCGTCGATGGTCAGGCTCCACGGGTCCAGCCCTGCTGGCAGTGTCGCCGTGGTCATGGGCGTGAGGATGCCGTCAGGGTGCAAGGAGTTGCAGCGAATGCGGTATTTGCGGCGGCGGCACAGCACCGCCACGGTACGCGACAGGGCTGCCACGGCGCCTTTGGAGGCACTGTAGGCGGTGTAGTCGTCACGCCCGGCCACGCCAGCAATTGACGACATATTGATAATCGAACCGCCTGCACCTTCTTTCATCAGGGCAATGGCGGCGCGACAGCCCAGAAAGACACTGTCGGAGTTAATCCGTTGAACACGCTGCCAATCACTGTAAGTCGTGTGTTCGATATCGCCCTTGAGCAGAATTCCGGCGTTGTTGAACAGAATGTCGAGCTGGCCATAACGCAGCCGCAGGGTTTCGATCACCCGTGCCCAGTCCGCCTCGCTGCTAGCGTCGTGTTCGATGAAGAAAGCCGAAGGGCCTATTTCTTCTGCCAACGCCAGCCCGCTTTCGACGTCTATGTCACTGATCACCACGCGTGCACCTTCGCGGGCCAACAACAGCGCGCTGGCCCGGCCCACGCCACTGGCACCCCCGGTAATCAAGGCGACTTTACCTGCCACGCGTGCACTCATGGGATTGTCCCTTCTAAGGCGGGGCTGTGGGTTGACGGCTGCACCAAGCCGTCTGCAGAGCGGGTTTTGCTGACCGCCAGACCCGCGCGGCGCCCTGAAAACACACAATCGGCCAGCGACAAACCGCTGATATACAGGTGCGAAGCGACGCCAATGGCGGTACGCCCGGCGCTGAACAGCCCGGCAATAGGCTGGCCGAGATCATCCAATACCGCGCCGTTGTTTTCATCGACTTTAAGCCCGCCCAGGGTTAAGGCGCCCAACGGAAAAATCGGGTTATCGACGCTGATGTTGCAGGCGTAAAACGGGCCCTTGTCGAGCACTTGGCGGCTCTCCCGAGACTTACCAAAAGCATCCTCGGCCTCTCCCCGCGCTGCAGCGTTATAAGCGCGAAGCGCGCCATTCAACTGGCCGGGCTGCATGCCGCATGCCTGTGCCAGTTGATCAGGGCTTTGTCCCTTGCGCACCCGCAGCAACATCAACGCCAACGCCGGCACGCTCTGAAACCACCAATAACCGCCGAACAACGCCTGGCGAATCGCCTGTTGACGCAAACGTGCGTCCAGCACCAACCAGGCCTGACCACCCTGCTCTTCACAGAGGGGCTGACCCAAGGTCGCGCCGTACACTTCTTCGTTGCAAAAGCGTTGCCCCTGCGTGTTGACCACAATCCCTTTGGGCCAGCAATACGGCGGATTGATAAAGCGCCAGGCCGAGACTCGGCTCAGGCGTTCACTTTGCGCGCCCACTGACTGGCCCAGGCGCAAGCCGCTGCCGTCACAGCCCGTGGCACCGACTTTAAAATTGCGGCGAAATTTGGGCGCATGCTCGCGGATCAAGTCACGGTTGAAGATAAAGCCGCCGGTGCTGAGAATCACGCCGAGACGCGCCCGCACCAACATCGGCTGCGCATGATCGCGTTCAAGCTGGGCCACCTTTTGCCGCAAGCGATCACAGTAACCGGGGGCAAAGTTTTGCAAGCGTTCGGCACGTGCGGCCAGACGCGCATGCAGGTGCGCCTCGCGACTGCCTGCGGGCAAGCTCCATAGCTCAGCCCCGACGACACGCCCGGTGGCGTCCACCACCATCCGCCGTGCGGCCGATTGCAGCAAAGGTTGCACACCGGCGCGCAGGCAGGCGTCTTTGAGTTGCGCATACAGCACGGCGCCGCACTGCCCTTTGCCGACCGTGCGATGGCCACGGGGTGCGGGGGGTTGAGATCCGGCATAAGCCGGCACTTTTTCATTGCCCGAGTAATACAAGAAGTACCCGTCGCTGGGGTATGAGGTTTTACCGCCCGGTGGCACGCTGTGGGCGAAGCGTGCGCCGTGGCCTTCCAGCCAGTTCAGATTGCTCACACTGTCCGCGCAAAATTTACGCAGCGTGGCGTCGCTGATCACGCCCTGGGTTTCGTGCTTGAGGTAGTCAAACATCGCTTGCGGGCTGTCGTTGAAACCCGCGTCTTGCTGTTGTTGTGTGCCACCGCCGGCGTAAACCACACCGCCACTTTTGGCACTCGCCCCGCCGCCGGTGAAACGGTCGGCCACCATCACCTCACAGCCCTGGCTGCGGGCTTCCAGCGCTGCGCAGGCTCCGGCCGCGCCCCAACCGATGACCAGCACATCACAGCTGTCGTGCCAGTCCTGTTCCGTCAGGGTGTGCCCCTGCAACGGCGCGAGGATCGGGGTGTTGGTGTCGACCTTGGCCCGGTTCATGACAGCACCTTCTCGCGACTGTCTGCGGTGGCCGGCACATGGCGGGCAATGTGGTTGGCTGCGATATAACCAAAGGTCATCGCCGGGCCAAGGGTGCCGCCCGCGCCGGGATAGCTGGTGCCCATCACGGAGGCCGAGCAGTTGCCGATGGCATAGAGCCCGGCAATCGGCTGACCGTTTTCACGCACCACCTGGGCAAACTGGTTGGTCAGTAGCCCGCCTTTGGTGCCAATGTCTCCGGCATCCAGTCGCATGGCGTAATACGGGCCTTTGCGCAGCGGAGCCAGGCATGGGTTGGGTTTGATATTGCTATCGCCGTAATAGCGGTCAAACACGTTGCCACCCCGGTCGAAGTCCAGATCAACGCCGGTTTGCGCGTACGCATTGACCTTGCTGACCGTGCTGTTCAACCCGCCAGCGTCCACGCCGATTTGCTCCGCCAGCGCGTCCAGGCTGTCAGCTTTCCAATACAGGGTGTTGAGCCATTCCTTGCGCAAGCGGCTGTCGGGTACAACCTGCGCTGGCATCAACGGGCCCATCGCGTAATGGAACCGGAAGTGACCGTCGAAAATCACCCACGACGGCACCGACTGGCCGCCGGTTTTGTGGTTGTCCTTGTACATGGCGTCGACAAATTCGAGATACGGCGCTGCTTCGTTGACAAAGCGATGGCCCAGGCTGTTGACCACGATGGCGCCGGGAAACGCCCGCTCGGCAAACACGCCCCGGGGTTTTTCTTCCCCGGGCACGGCAATGGTCGGCGCCCACCAGGCCCAGTCCATCAACGCGGTGGCCGCGCCGATGTTCATCCCCGCTTCCAGCGCTGCACCGGTGTTGTTGCCCGGCGGCGTAGCGCTCCATTTAGCCAAGGTGGGTTGTGGCAGAAATTTTTCGCGCAGGGTCTGATTCTGCTCAAAACCACCGGAGCCGAAAATCACTCCGCGCCGCGCCTTGAGTTCCATCACTTTGCCGCCCGTGGTCACGGTGATCCCGCACACGCGGTCGCCGTCGAGCACAACGTCCTTAAAATCGGTGTTGAGCCAGAGCGGCACGTTGCGGTCCATCAGTGAGCGACGCAAGGACGCTACCAGTGAACTGCCCAGTGCCGCACGGCGGTCATATTTGCTCTTGCGTCGCCATTTGAAGTCGAGCTTGTAACGCGCCATCAATTTGAAAATCAGCCATTGCCAGCCAAAACTGCGCGCCATGGCCTTGTGCGCATCCCGTGCCGTCCATGCAATGCGCCCCATCAACAAAGTCGACGGCGAAGGTTTGCGCAGGTTGGGCAATTCTTCGGCCAACAGGCTGGTGTCAAACAGTTCCGGGTCCAGGGTGCGGCCACCGGCCAGCGCGCCGGGCAACTGCGGGTAGTAATCCGGATATTTGGCCGCCACGGCGTAACGCACGCGGCTGGTTTCAGTGAGCGTTTTGATCATGGCAGCGGCGTTGTCCAGATACGCCTGCAACCGCACAGGATCACCGTGCTCACCCGTGGCGGCCTTGAGGTATTGCATCGACAACTCAGAGCTGTCCTGTCCGCCTATGGCGGCGAAGTAATGGTTATTGGGGATCCAGATCCCCCCGCCGGAAATCGCCGAGGTGCCGCCGTACTTGTCGCTTTTCTCGACAATCAGTACCGAAAGGCCTTGATCGGCAGCAAACAGTGCCGAAGTCATAGCCCCGGCACCGGAGCCAACCACTATTACGTCATAGGTGGACTGAGACTGAACTTGAGCCGTCATTATTGTTATGCCATCCGCTGAGGTCAGAAATTCACAGGATCAAACAAACGGGTCTGCGTTAGGCAGGCCCAACTGCACTACACCGAAGCTGCGACGGTAAGCCGCCTCATTGTTGGCAATGTGCCCGCGCGCCTGATGCAGGTCGCGGAAATATCGGGCCACCGGGTTCGTGTTGTACAACCCCGAGGCCGCCATGCAGCGCAGCAGGTCGCTGACCCGATCGGCGCACACATTGGTCACATGAGAAGACTGGTAGCGATACAGCAAACGGGTTTCAACGTCCGGGTACTCACCTGCTGTGGCCAGCGCCATCAGGTTGGCGTAGTTGCGCATCAGTACCAGCTTGAGCGCGTCGACGGTGATAGTGGCTTCTGCCACAGCCGCCTGTGCTGCCGGGTCTTCAGCGGTTTTCGCGCCATGCTTGCCGATATGCTTGGCTGCGTTGTCGCGAAACTCATTGATCGCCCCTTGCAGCGCGCCAATGGCCGATGTCGATACGGCCCGGGCAAACACTTGAGCAAAGGGAATGGCGTACATCGGATGGGTATTGACCAGCCGTCCGGGGGTGGCCTCGATGCTGTAGTTGTTGGTGCGTTGCACGCGATGCGCCGGCACAAACACATCCTCGACAATAATGTCGTGGCTGCCGCTGCCGCGCAGGCCCAGCACATCCCAGTTCTGCTCGATCCGGTAATCGGTGGACGGAATCAGAAAGGTGCCGTGTTCGGTCGGGCCCATTTCATCTTGCGGGACGATCCCGCCGAGCAAACACCATTTGGCATGCTGGCTACCGCTGGAAAAACCCCATCGCCCGCTGACCTGATAACCGCCCTTGACCGGCGTGACTTTAGCCACCGGCATATAGGTCGAAGCCACCAGCGTGGAGCTGTCTTCACCCCACACGTCGCGTTGCGCCTCAACCGGGTAACGCGCCAGTTGCCAAGGGTGAACACCGACCACGCCGTACACCCAGGCGGTTGACATACAGCCTTCGGCCAAGGTCATCTGGATCTCAAAGAACGTGCGCGGATCCACTTCGTGACCGCCCCACATCTTGGGCTGCAAGGCACGAAACAGACCGGCCTCTTGCATATCGCGCACGGTTGCGTCGGGCAGCTTGCAGTCCTTGTCCGCCTGAGCCGAGCGACTTTTGAGCGCGGGAATCAATTGCCGCGCGCGCTCCAGCAGCTCAAGCTCTATCGGACTTTTCTCTCGTATCTGATCCATCCGTGTGTTCTCCGTCAGTCTCTCGCTGCGCGAATGCGCGGGCGCTGTATGACGGATAATCCAGCCTGTGGCGATGGGCATCATCGTCAAAGTGGACTAGGTGTTACAGGGTGGCGCCCACTAAAACCGTAGTCGTTGACGAGGTTCAGAGGCGCCTTCAAAAAACCGGCAACTTCGCCCACCCCCGATCCTGCTCAATCTGCGCACTCAAGCGCAGCAGCACGTCTTCCCCGCCCAATGGCCCGGTAAACATCATGCCGATGGGCAAGCCGTTATTACTCATGCCCACCGGGAGCGAAATCGCCGGTTGCCCACTGACATTGGCCAGCACGGTAAACGCCGCACTGCCCATGGCGTTGTTGGCGTAGCTGTCCCACGGTTGGTCGAGACTGAGCAAACCCAGCTTCGGCGTGACGTTGGCTGTGACCGGCGACAGGATTACGTCAAATGTCTGAAACTGCTGCTCCATGTAGCCGCCAATGCTTTCGAACGATTGCCGTGCGCGGTACAACCCTTCGCCCGTGACATTTTTGGCATTGCCCAGCACCACCTGCGTAATGCGCTCAAAGTCGTCCGCCGTGGCCGTGCGCCCCAGTGCTTGCTCACGGTCATGCACCATGGTCAGCAAGGCATCGCCAATCACCGAACCGTGGGCTCCAAACAATTGGCGCGGGTCGACTTTAAGCTGCACCTCTTCAACGTGGTGCCCCATCGCACTGAGTCGCTTGACGGTCTCATCCAGGACTCGCGCCACGTCAGGGTCCAGTGGCGAGCCGGTCAAGGACTCACGCACCAGACCAATGCGCAACGTGCCGGGTGCAGTTTGGATTTCTTCTACATAAGGGCGCACCAGTGGCTTCGCCCAATACGGGCTGCCGGGTTCATGGCCTTGGCCGATGTCGAGAAACAAGGCCATATCGCGGATATTGCGCGACACCACGTTGCCCACGCTGGCCCCAAACCAGCCTTCATACTTTCCGGGGCCGCTGGGTGTGCGGTAGCGGCTGGGCTTAAGACCCACCACGCCGCAATAGGACGCCGGAATACGGATAGACCCCCCGCCATCGGTGGCATGGGCCACGGGCACAATCCCGGCGGCCACCGCTGCCGCTGCCCCGCCGGAGGAGCCACCTGCGCTATGGGCCAAGTTCCACGGGTTGCGGGTTTGCCCCCACAGCAGCGACTCGGTGGTGGTGGTCAGGCCGAATTCCGGGCAGGTCGTTTTGCCGAATGGCACCGCTCCCTGGTTCTGATACCGGGCAATCAAGGTGCTGGTTTGAGTGGCCAGAGGTGCGTCCTTGTACAAGCGGCAGCCATGAGTGGTGCGGGTGCCCTCCAGTGGCGTATTGAGGTCTTTGATCAGGATCGGGACTCCCGCCAAGGCGCCAGCGTTCGACGTACCGGCAGCGCGGCGGGACTTGAGCAACGCAGTGGCGTATTCGTCATGTCGCATGTTGACCGCATTGACCTTGGGGTTGACGGCATCACAGCGCGCCATCGCGGCCGCCAGCAGGTGCTCTGGCGCCAGTTCACCCTTGCGCACGGCGTTGGCCATGTCCCAGGCGTCCATCGACTGATAGTCGGCAGGTGAAACGGCATCAATACCACTCGCATGGGCAAAACGGCCGAGCAGGCCAACGCCTGCGGCCACTGCGCCCGCCTTGAGCACGTGGCGTCGTTGCCAACCAGCAGATTCTTCAGGTGTTGCGGCAGGGTTTTGCAAAGTCATACTCCAGCTTTAATCTTATTTTTATGGAAATTTTTCCCGTAGCCGTTGACGAGGAACGAAGGCTGCGATGGGCAGCGTAGCGGCCCTGAAAATGTTGAAGGCCCTTCGGTCCTTATCGCAGCCTTCGTTCCTCGACAGCGGCTACAGCGTTTTCGTATTTCAGCTAAATTCCAGTTGGGGCAGCGGCTACAAAGCCGTGACCATCGACTGCATGGTCGGCAAAAAGTGCTCGCCATAGGGTGGCAAGAGTCCCCATTCACGGCGCGGATCATGGCTCGGCGCCTTGAACACGGTGCGCATATGGCTGAACTCCAAAAAGCCTTCGCGACCGTGATAATGCCCCATACCGGAAGCGCCTATGCCGCCAAACGGCGCATCGTGCAAGGCGGCGTGCATCATCACGTCATTGATCGTAACGCCGCCCGAAATGCTGTGCTGCAACACATAGCGCTGCTCTTCCTCGTCCTGACCGAAGTAATACAGCGCCAATGGTCGCTCACGGCTGTGAATATCCTCCAGCGCCTGTTCAATCTGGTCGTAGGGCAGCACCACCAACGCCGGCCCAAATATTTCTTCGTGCATGATCCGGCTGTCCCGTGGCGGGTCGATGACCACTTGCAGCGGTCGACGCCGTGCCTGCTCATCGGCCTTGAGTGCCTGCGGAAAGCTTTCTACCCGAGCACCACGCTCCCGTGCGTCTTGCACATAGCCTTCAACACGCTGCAAATGGCGCGCATTGACCACCGCCACCACGTCAGGGTTGCCCTCAACAGTGGGACACAGGTCGTTGTAGGCCACGTGCAAGGCACCGATAAAGTCTTCGAGCTGCTCACGGGGGACATACACCACGTCCGGATTGATGCAGATCTGCCCACCGTTGTTGGCTTTGGCCACGGCAATGCTGAACGCGGCCTTGGCCAGCTCGGCGCTGCGGGAAATGATCACCGGGGATTTGCCCCCCAACTCAAGGGTTAGCGGCACCAGGTTTTCGGCGGCGTTGCGCATCACCGAACGGGCCACTGCCGTGCTGCCGGTGAAGACCAGATGGTCTAACGGCTGTGCGGTCAAAGCCTGGGCTACGTTGGCATCACCCAACACCACGGCGACTTCAAGCGGGTCAAACATATCGGCAAATGCGTTTGCCAGCACAGCGGCCGTGCGCGGCACCACTTCCGATGGTTTGAGTATCGCCCGATTGCCCGCCGCCAGCACGCACGCCAGGGGGCTGAGCAAGGTAAACAGCGGCGCATTCCAAGTGCCCAGAATGCCAATGGAGCCTTTGGGCTGATGCATGACCCAGGCCTTGGCGCCCAGTTGGTCATAAGGGGCAAACACTTCACGCGGCTCGTCTTCCATCCAGCCCGAAAGGTGGTCACGGGCATATTTAAGCGATGCCAGCGAACCCAGCACGTCATTCATTAAGGAAAACCCTTGGGGCCGCCCGCCGAAATCCTGATCGATGGCTTCTACCAGCGGCTGCTGATAGCGCACCAAAAGCTCGATGACCCGCTGAATCCGTTCCTGGCGCTGCGCGGCACTGACCGGACCCGCCTCGATAAAGGCTTTTTTCTGCGCGGCCAGCAGGCCGGGCAACTGTTCGGGGGCGGTGTCGGGATAGGTCATGGGCGTGTCCTCTGAGGGCAAATGCGGGCTATGGCGCGCTGACATTAAAGTGCTCCGACGCTAGACAAATCACGGTCTGCACGCCTCGTCCAATCGGACGATAATCGGCTCAATTCGTTAGTCCGTTAAGACGATGTAACACACCTTTGCCAGGGGAATACTGCCAGCACGCCAATTCAATCCATGGGGTCCGTCATGGCAGTGCAAAGCAGTTTCGATCCACAGGCATTTCGTACCGCGCTCGGCACCTTCACCACCGGGGTGACCATCATCACCACCCAGGCGGAGGACGGTTCGCCCATTGGCATCACCGCCAATAGCTTTAACTCGGTGTCGCTTAACCCGCCGCTGGTGTTGTGGAGCCTGGCCAAAACCGCTCGCAGCCTGCCGGTTTTCACGTCCGGCAAACACTGGAACGTGCACGTTCTGTCGACTGATCAGGAGCCTCTGTCCGGGCGCTTTGCCATGCAAGGTGAAAACAAGTTCGAGCAAATCCAGCTCGACAATGGCATCAGCGAAGCGCCTTTGTTGCAGGACTGCACGGCACGCTTCCAGTGCCGCACGGCCTTTCAATATGAAGGCGGCGACCATGTGATTTTCGTCGGCGAGGTGCTCGCATTCGACCACAGCGACCGCGCCCCGCTGGCCTTTCAAAGCGGTCAATATGCACTGGCCACCCGCAAACCCCGCAGCGAGCTGCGTCTGGCCACCACCCCGCCGCCGCCCGAATGCAGTTACACCGAGGACCTGCTGGGGTATTTGCTGGGTCGTGCCCACTATCAACAGCTGGATGCCCTGCACCGCCTGCTGAGTAATCAGCAACTTGACGAGCATGCCTTTTTTATCCTGTCGGTGTTGTGTATCCGCGACAACTTGAGCCTGAGTGAAATCAATACGTTTGTCAGTTACACCGGGCACGTGGTGACGCTGGCGAGCATGCGCTTCCTTGAAAAACAAAACATGGTTGCCCTCGAAGGCAGCAGCAAAGACCCGCGCTATGTGCTGACCGCCAATGGACGCGAAGCCTCTGTGCAGCAATTGGCATTGGCCAAGGCGGTGGAAGAAGATTTGGCGGCCAAGATGGGACCCGGTGATGCACAAGCGCTCAAGGTGCTGCTCAAGCGCCTGATCAGCGTCAGCGATCCCGGCTTGCCTGACTTGTGGGCGCCCCGCTGATTTTTAATTAGAAGAAGGAAAAGGACCCTTATGAGCATTATCAAACGCTTCGACCTGACCGGCAGCGTGGCGGTCATTACCGGTGGTGGCCGGGGCATTGGCCGGGGCATTGCACTGGCCTACGCCGAGGCGGGCGCCGATGTGGTGCTGGCTGCTCGCACCTTGAGCGATGTAGAGGTCGTGGCTGAAGAAGTGCGCAGCCTGGGCCGAAGGGCGTTGGCCATCGTCTGTGATGTGACGGTCGATGAACAACGCAGCGCGTTGATCGAGCAGGCCCGCGAATACATGGGCGCTATCACTCATTTGGTCAATAACGCCGGGGGTGCCGGCCCCAACGATCCATTAACGCTCAGTGTCGAACGCTTTGAAGAAATACTGCGTTTCAACGTGTCGTCGGCTTATCACCTGTGCCAACTCTGCGTGCCGCATATGCGCGCTGCCGGCACGGGCAACATTATCAATATCACTTCAGGGGCGGCGCGTTATGCGCAGACCCAGTTCAGCGCCTACGGCACCGCCAAGGCGGCGCTGAGCCATATGACCCGCCTGCTGGCCCAGGATTTTGCGCCGTTGGTGCGGGTCAATGCGATCGCCCCCGGGCCCATTCTGACCGATGCCCTGAACCGCGTGTTACCGGTGGCCATGCGCGACAGCATGATCACGGCCACACCGCTGCAAAGTCTGGGTGACGTTGAAGACATTGCCGCGGCGGCGCTGTACCTGGCCAGCCCGGCTTCGCGCTGGGTCACGGGCAAGATTCTGGAAGTCGACGGCGGAGCGGAGTCAAGCGTCTGGCCGGGCTGAGCCATCTCCAACCTGTAGCAGTTGCCGAAGGCTACGTCCGGCGGCGCAGCCGTCGCAAAATAGGGTAATGCGCTGTGTCAGGTCAACGGGGTGCAGTGGGTTGACGATTGCTTCGCAACCGGACGTAGCCTTCGGCAACTGCTACGACTATTTAGAGAGCATATTTATGGATTCACAGTTAATTGAAGCGCTGGGCGATGAGCTGTTTCATGCGTTGCTGGAGCGCCGCAGCCTGCAACCGCTGACCCAGCGTTACCCAGACTTGACCCTGGAAACCGCGTACCAGATTTCCCTGCGCTTTTTGCAACGGCGGGTGGCCTTGGGCGAACAGGTGGTCGGCAAAAAAATCGGCGTCACCAGCCGCGCCGTTCAGGACATGCTGGATGTGCATCAACCCGACTTTGGCTTTCTGACCAACCGCATGCACGTCGCCGATAACAGCGAGGTGAGCTTCAGCGCCCATCATCTGGTGCAACCTCGGGCCGAAGGCGAAATCGCCTTTATCCTGGCTGAAGACCTCAGCGGGCCGGGCATCACGGCCGAAGATGTCATGGCCGCCACTCAATGGGTGGTGCCGTGCTTCGAGATTGTCGATTCGCGCATCGCCGACTGGAAAATCCGCATTCAGGACACCGTGGCCGATAACGCCTCCTGCGGTGTGTTCGCGTTGGGCGAGCAACGGATTGACCCGCGCACCGTGGACTTGACCCAGGTCGAGCTGCACTTGCTGAAAAACGGCCAGCCAGCCGGGCACGGTTTCGGTTCAGCGGTGCAGGGCCATCCCTGCGAGGCCGTGGCCTGGCTGGCCAATACCTTGGGCAAGTTCGACATCCCGTTTCGCAAAGGCGAAATCATCCTGTCTGGAGCACTGGCGCCACTGGTGCCGGTGCAACCGGGCGATGAAGTCAGCCTGACCCTCAGCGGTCTGGGCTCTGCCCGCCTGCGCTTTGTGCCTTAAATCACGTCTGAGACCCTGACCATGACCAGAAAAATAAAGTGTGCCCTGATCGGGCCGGGCAATATCGGTACTGACCTGCTGTACAAATTGCTGCGCAGCGAGGTTCTGGAGCCGGTGTGGATGGTGGGCATTGATGCCACCTCCGAAGGCCTGAGCCGTGCCCGGGAGATGGGTCTTAAAACCACCAGCGATGGCGTCGACGGTCTGCTTGAGCATGTACTGGCCGACAACATCCAGATCGCCTTCGACGCAACGTCGGCGTATGTACACGCCGAAAACAGCCGCAAGCTCAACGAGCTGGGCGTGCTGATGATCGACCTCACGCCCGCCGCCATCGGCCCGTACTGCGTGCCGCCGGTGAACCTCAAAGCCAACCTCAAGCGCGGCGCGATGAACGTCAACATGGTCACCTGCGGCGGTCAGGCAACCATTCCATTGGTGGCGGCTGTTTCCAGCGTGCAGCCAGTGGCGTATGCCGAAATTGTCGCCACGGCGGCGTCCAAATCGGTCGGCCCTGGCACGCGCAAAAACATCGACGAATTTACCCGCACCACGGCCAATGCCATTGAACAGGTCGGCGGTGCGAAAAAAGGCAAGGCGATCATTATCGTCAACCCTGCCGAGCCACCACTGATCATGCGCGACACCGTGCATTGCCTGACCGAAACCGAACCTGATCAAGCCGCCATTACGGCAGCCCTGCACGCCATGATTGAACAAGTGCAGCAGTACGTGCCGGGCTACAAGCTGGTGAATGGCCCAGTGTTCGATGGCAACCGGGTGTCGATCTTCATGGAAGTCGAAGGTCTGGGTGACTACCTGCCCAAATACGCCGGCAACCTGGACATCATGACCGCTGCGGCGGCGCGCACTGCCGAGATGTTCGCCGAAGAAATCCTCAACGGCGAGCTGCAACTCAAGGCCACCGCCGCTCAACCCGCCCTCGCTTAAGGAGCACCCCATGGATCTTCGCGGCAAAAAAATCACCGTGCATGACATGTGCCTGCGCGACGGCATGCACCCCAAGCGACACCAGATCAGCCTTGAGCAGATGAAAAGCATCGCCTGCGGGCTGGATGCGGCCGGTGTACCGCTGATTGAAGTCACCCACGGTGACGGCCTGGGCGGCAGTTCAGTGAACTACGGGTTTCCCGCCCATACCGATGAGCAGTACCTGTCAGCAGTAATTCCAATGATGAAACAGGCCAAGGTGTCGGCCCTGTTACTGCCCGGCATCGGCACGGTAGACCATCTGCAAATGGCCTATGAGCTAGGGGTCAATACGATTCGGGTCGCCACCCATTGCACCGAGGCGGATGTGTCCGAACAACACATTTCCTATGCGCGCAAGCTGGGCATGGACACCGTGGGCTTTCTGATGATGGCGCACATGAACAGCCCCGACGGACTGGTCAAGCAAGGCAAATTGATGGAGAGCTATGGCGCCAACTGCATTTACCTGACCGACTCGGCGGGTTACATGCTGCCCCATGACATCAAGGCCCGTGTGGCGGCCATGCGTGAAGCGCTGCACCCGGACACCGAAATCGGCTTCCACGGCCACCACAACCTGTCGATGGGCGTGTCCAACTCCATCGCGGCCATCGAAGCCGGTGCGACGCGCATCGACGCCGCCGCAGCCGGTCTGGGCGCAGGTGCGGGCAATACGCCGATGGAAATTCTGGTGGCGGTGTGTGATCGCATGGGCATCGAAACCGGGGTCAGCGTGTTCGGCATTCAGGACGTGGCTGAAGACCTGGTGGTGCCGATCATGGACTTTCCGATCCGCAGTGACCGCGATGCCCTGACCATGGGGTATGCCGGTGTCTATGGCTCGTTCCTATTGTTCGCCAAGCGCGCCGAGAAAAAGTACGGGGTGCCGGCACGAGAAATTCTGGTCGAAATGGGCCGTCGCGGCATGGTCGGTGGTCAGGAAGACATGATCGAAGACACCGCCATGACCCTCGCCCGCCAGCGGGCCTGAGGCGGCACTGAACAAAGGCGCTGACGCAGGACGGGTCAGCGCCTTTGCCGTTTTAATCAAGGTGGAATCGACTATGACAGACACTCACGTCGGCTGGCGCAGCCACGCTTTGCTGTTGTTGCTGGCTGCGGTGTTTGCCGACAACTTTGTCGGCCGCCAGATTCTGGCGGTGATGATTGAACCGATCAAACGTGAATTCGGGGTCAGCGATACGGCCATGGGGCTGATCTCGGGTCTGGCGTTTGCTGGGGTTTATGCCCTGCTCGCCCTGCCCGCCGGGCGCCTGGCGGATCGCATGTCACGCACCCGCCTGTTGGCCATCGCTTGCCTGTTGTGGGCGGTGGCGACGGTGCTGTGTGGGCTGGCGGTGAGTTTCTGGATGTTGGCACTGGCGCGAATGGCCGTGGCGGTGAGCGAGTCCCCCACTACGTCGGCGTCCATGTCGATGATTGCCGACTTGTATCCACCCCATCGGCGCTCGTTTGCGATCAGTTGCTTTACGGCGGCACCGACCTTTTCTGCCGTTATCGGCTTGAGCCTTGGCGCTTGGGTGGTCGAGCACTATGGATGGCGCATGGCGTTTATCGTGATCGGCATGCCAGCGCTGCTGTTTTCGCTGGTGCTGGCCGTGCTGGCCAAAGATCCACCCCGTGGACGCTGGGATCTGGCCAGCACACACGCCGCCCATCCCTTGCAAAGTATGGTCAGCGAAGCACGCAAGCTGTGGGCCCTGCCCGCTTACCGTTGTTTGATTATGGCGGGTGGCCTGACCACCCTCAGTTCGTACGCCATCGGTATGTGGAATACCAGCTTTCTGGTGCGCTCCCATGGCCTGTCGTTGCAACACGCAGGCTTACTGGCCGGGTTTATCTGTGGCGGGGTTGCCGGGATCGGCGCGCTGTTCAGCGGCTGGTTGAGCGATCACCTGACACCGCGCAACCCGCATTGGCAAGTGGGCATTCCGATTATTGGCCACGTGGCGGCGACCTGTGCCTTGGCCGCCTATCTGTTATGGCCTTCGACGGTGTGGCTGTACCTGGGAGAGGTGCCTGTGCCCAGCGCCATGCTCTGGTGCGCGTTCTACAGTTTTTTTGCGGTGTGGTGGGTAGCGCCTTCTTACAATCTGGTGACCCAGCTGGTACCCGCCAACCGCCGAGGTACAGCGATGGCCTTGCAGACCATCGTCTCTACGCTGATGGGGGTAGGCACCGGGCCTTTGCTCGCCGGGCTGCTCAGTGATGCGCTGGTGCCTCGGTTCGGCGTGGAATCGCTGCGCTATGCACTGCTGCTGGTCAGCCTGCCGGTGCTGGGGTCCATTGCCCTGCTGATACGCACTTCCAGCCATGCCGCGCCCACGGGCTACTTGCCCGTGGAGCGCACTGCATAATCGTCGACCAACCGGCGGGTCAGCTCATACGCCGACAATTGTGCTGTGCGCCCGGGGCTTAACGGGAACGCCTGCCCCGCCCACAGGTTGATAAAGTCACCGGAACCGGCAGGCTCGCTGATCGCCTTGAGCGGCAGCAAAACACCGCCCGCCAACGGAAAAGCCGGCGCCTGAGGATTGATCGGGCCCATTTCGCGCATCACCCGGTTGAGTATCCCGCGCGCCGGGCGCCCGGTGAACAAGTTGGTCAGCGCCGTGTCGCTGGAGCCTGCCTCGCGCAAGGCCTTGTAATGCGGTTGGCTGACCTTGGCCTGCGGACAGAACAAATACGCCGTGCCGATTTGTACCGCGCTGGCCCCTAGCGCAAATGCAGCCGCAATGCCGCGCGCGTCGGCAATACCGCCTGCCGCAATCACCGGCACCGAGACCGCATCCACAATCTGTGGCACCAGGGCAAAGGTGCCGATCTGGCTGGTCAGGTCGGTGCTCAAAAACATCGCCCGATGGCCACCGGCTTCATACCCCATGGCAATGATCGCATCGCAGCCGTGATGCTCCAGCCACTGGGCTTCGGCCACTGTGGTGGCTGAGCTGATGATCGTTGCGCCGCTGGCTTTTACTCTCGCGACCAGCGCGGCTTCGGGCAAGCCAAAATGAAAACTCACCACCTGCGGGCGTAGTTCTTCGACCAGGGCGCAGGTCGCTTCATCAAAGGGCGCACGGCTGGACACCGGGGTGGGCGCGTCAAAGTCTGCGCCCAACTCCTTGTAATAGGGCTTGAACAGCGATTTCCAGTGCTGCGCACGGGCGTCGTCAGGCTGGGGAGCTTGATGGCAGAAAAAGTTCAGATTGAGTGGCTGATCACTGATGGCGCGAAACGCCGCGACCTCGGCGCGAATGGCTTCGTGACTTAACGTGGCACAGGCCAGTGAGCCCAGCCCGCCTGCCTGAGCAACGCCAATCATGACCTCGCTGCCAGCGCCGAGCATGGGCGCTTGAATAATGGGGTGAGTAATACCTGTCAATTCGGTAAAACGTGAGTCTGGCCAGCGGGGCATAAAAAATCTCATGACAGTTAAACGTGTAAAGAACCTGTAGCCGCAGCCGCAGGCTTTAGCCCTGTTTGGCCAGAGCCGCGATCAACGCAGGGTCGAAATTATAAATATCCGGCGAGTAGACCACTTTTCCGTCTTTATCAGCATGCGCTGTCCAATAGGTCATCAGGATCGGC